>DJOV01000120.1:0-217 GCA_002437285.1 Prevotella sp. UBA6429
AAAATAACGCCTGTTTTTTTATGTATATTGTCCGTTTTCTTGAAGCGTTTTTCGCTCCCTTGTTTTGTAGGGGCGGAATGCCGACGTGCGCCCGCCCCGTGTGCCCGCCTACCGGAAGAGCATTGTGATGAGCGGTATGGTGGCGATGGAAGCCACGGTGGTGACAAACGTGATCTCGGTCATGAGCGACGGGTCGCGCCCGTATTTCATGCAGAAC
>DJOV01000120.1:267-20618 GCA_002437285.1 Prevotella sp. UBA6429
TTCATGCAGAACATCGTGCCGAACGACGCCACCGGCATGGCGATGACCACCGTGTTGATGTCGTTGATGACAGCGCTCACGCCACACACGCGAAACAACGCGTAGACCGCCACCGGCACCACCAGCAACCTGACGGCCGACGCCACGTAGACCTTCGCGCTACCCATGATCTGCCTCAGCGGCAACCGAGCCATCGACGAGCCGATGACCATCAGGGCCGCCGGCACGGTGATGGCACCCACCATGGTCACGGGGCGCGCCACCACCTCGGGCATCCGCACGCCCACGGCCACGATGAGCGCGGCGAGGAAGGCGGCGAGCATGGCGGGCGAGAAGAGCACCTTGGGGTTGAGGCGCTTGATGCTGTATTCGCCCCTGACGAGCATCACGCCGGCCGTGAAGATGAAAAACGTGTTGGGCATGTTGAGCAGGGCGGCGTAGAACACCGCCTCGGGGCCGAAGATGGACGAGACGATGGGATAGCCGATGAAGCCCACGTTGGCAAACATCAGCGCAAAGCCCACCATGCCCTGCTCGTCGTGGTTGCGCGTGATGAGGCGCGGCACCCAGAAACCGAAGATGAGCAGCACGAAGTAGGTGAGGAATCCCACGCCCAGCAGCGGCAGGATGAGTGTGCGGTCGGGCATGCGGTCGCCCATGACCGACGACAGGATGAGGGCGGGGCAGGAGATGTCGATGACAATGGCCGACAACTTTTGGTCAAACTTGTCACCCATGTAGCCGAGCTTGCACAGCACGTAGCCCAGCATGACGATGATGAAAAGTGTCACCATCACTTGGATGTTTTCTATCATGATAGCCTTTGTTAAGGCGGCCGCTGAGCGTTGCACCGCGGCCACCACGCTGCAAAATTACGGAGAATGGACGGGGTGGCCAAATATCCGGGCTTGATACAAGTCAAGTAATCACCCGCCGGTCATCGTTGCCGGCGTGAGGGCTCCTTCACGGGCGGCTTGAACCGCGCCCGCAGGCCCTCCCTCTGCAGGCCATTGTGACGCAGTCGGACGAAATGGCCAATTGCAACCCCGACTTTTCAAATTTTGTGTTAAATTATTGTAATGTTAGCGAAAGTTTCGTTACCTTTGCACACGCTTAAGCACATCACACAGATTATTTAAAAATAACGTTATAGTTTTATGAATTTCACTTTGTTGATTACCGTTGTACTGACGGCATTAACCTTGGTGGGCGGCGCTTTCGTCGTGGCCAAGCTTATTGGTCCGCGCTCTTACAATCCGGTGAAAGGTGAGCCCTTCGAGTGCGGTATCCCCACACGAGGAAGCAGCTGGATGCCCATGAACGTGGGCTACTACCTGTTTGCCATCCTTTTCCTGATGTTTGACATCGAGACCGTGCTGCTCTATCCCTGGGCAGTGGCCGTCAAGCAGTATGTTACGGCAGGTGTGGGCCCCTACGCTCTGGTGAGCATCGGCTTCTTCCTGCTTGTGTTGGTATTTGGTCTGGCTTATGCCTGGAGGAAAGGAGCACTCGAATGGAAGTAAGAAAACCACACATCAAGAGCATTCCTTACGACGAGTTTAAGGACAATGAGACCCTGGAGGACATCGCGCGCGAGCTCAACGACGGCGGTGTCAATGTAGTGCTGGGCAGCCTTGACCAGGCCATCAACTGGGGACGAAGCAATTCGCTCTGGTCGCTGACCTTCGGCACCTCATGCTGCGGCATCGAGTTTATGGCCGTCGGCTGCGCCCGTTACGACTTCTCGCGCTTCGGCTTCGAGGTGACACGTAACTCGGCCCGCCAGGCCGACCTCATCATGTGCGCCGGCACCATCACCAACAAGATGGCACCCGTCTTCAAGCGCCTCTACGACGAGATGGCCGAGCCCAAGTATGTGGTCGCTGTCGGCGGCTGCACCATCTCGGGCGGACCGTTCAAGAAGAGCTACAGCGTGGTGCGCGGCATCGACGAGATCGTGCCCGTCGACGTCTATGTGCCCGGTTGCCCACCGCGCCCGGAGGCCATCCTCTACGGCATGATGCAGCTGCAGCGCAAGGTGAAAGTCGAGAAGTTCTTCGGCGGAGCCAACCACAAGATGACGCGCGACGAGAAGGAGACCAGCATGAGCCTCGGCGGACTGCACGGCCTCTCCAACGAGAACTTCTCAGGTGCCAAGATCGGCAACAAGGAGCCCATCATCGTCAAGGAGTCGCCCAACAAGGAGACCGTCGCCGAACTCGGACGTCAGCTCGACGAGCTTGCCAAGGAAGGTGAACAATATAAGGTTAATAAATAAATAAGGTATAAGAAATGAAACTGGAAAATAAAGAATTCGGCTTTGACAACTTCCTCGCAGAAATGAAGAAGTTGAAGACAGAGAAGCATTTCGACTACCTTGTCACCATCATCGGCGAGGACTTCGGACCCGAAGAGGGCCTCGGATGCATCTACATCCTCGAGAACACCCGGACACACGAGCGCGTCAGCGTCAAGCAGCTGGCCAAGCAGGTAGGCGACGACTATGTCGTGCCGTCGGTCTACCACGTATGGGCATCGTCGGACCTGATGGAGCGCGAGGTCTACGACTTCCTCGGCGTGAAGTTCCTCGGGCATCCCGACATGCGCCGCCTCTTCCTCCGCAACGACTTCGAGGGCTGGCCGCTCCGCAAGGACTTCGACATGAGCCCCGAGAAGAACCAGTTCCCCATGACCGACGAGCCTGAGAGCGACTGGACATCGGAGTGGAACCTCAACCAGGAGGGCGAGCTCGTGGAGACCAAGCACCGCCTCTTCGACGAGGACGACTTCGTCATCAACTTCGGCCCCAACCACCCGTCCACCCACGGTGTGCTCCGCCTGCAGACGGTCGTCGACGGCGAGACCATCAAGCATATCTATCCCCACCTCGGATACATACACCGCGGCATGGAGAAGATGATGGAGAGCATGACCTATCCGCAGACGCTGGCCTTCACCGACCGTCTCAACTACCTCTGCGCCATGCACCACCGCCACGCCCTCGTGAGCGTCATCGAGGAGGCCATGGGCGTAGAGCTCAGCGACCGCATACAGTACATCCGTACCATCATGGACGAGCTGCAGCGCATCGACAACCACCTGCTCTTCCTCGGCACCTGCGCACAGGACCTCTCGGCCCTCACCGCATTCCTCTACTGCATGCGCGACCGTGAGCACTTGCTCAACGTCATGGAGGAGACCACCGGCGGACGACTCATCCAGAACTATTACCGCATCGGCGGACTGCAGGCCGACATCGACCCGCACTTCGTGGAGAACACCAAGACGTTCTGCAAGTACATGCGCCCCATGGTGCAGGAGTATCTCGACGTCTTCGGCGACAATGTCATCACGCACAAGCGTCTTGAGGGCGTCGGCTACATGAACCTCGCCGACTGTGTGGACTATGGCGTGACAGGACCTGCCGGACGAGCCGCTGGCTGGCACAACGACGTGCGCAAGAACCATCCGTATGCCATGTACGACAAGGTCAACTGGCAGGAGATCACCGGCACCGGCGCCGACTCGATGGAGCGCTACATGATCCACATCCGTGAGATCTACCAGAGCCTCGACATCATCGAGCAGCTCATCGACAACATCCCGGAGGGCGAGTTCTACATCAAGCAGAAGCCCATCATCAAGGTTCCGGAGGGACAGTGGTACACCAGTGTCGAGGGCGGAGCCGGCGAGTTTGGCGTCTACCTCGACAGCCGCGGCGACAAGAGCCCCTACCGCCTGAAGATGCGCCCCATGGGCCTCACCTTCGCCGGAGCTTTCGACAAGATGCTCCGCGGGCAGAAGGTGGCCGACCTCATCGCCACCGGTGCCTCGATCGACTTCGTCATCCCTGACCTCGACCGCTAATTATTATATAAGGTAATCAAGTAAACACAAAACATTCGCACAAATGTTTGACTTCAAAATAGTTACAACATGGTTTGACAACCTTCTCCGACAAACCCTCGGGCTCGGCGATTTTTGGTCAATCCTTATTGAATGTGTCCTCGTCGGCGTGATCGTCCTGACCATCTACGCCCTCATCGCCATGTTCATGATATTCTTCGAGCGTAAGGTCTGCGCCTGGTTCCAGTGCCGCCTTGGCCCGATGCGTGTGGGCCCCTGGGGCATCTTCCAGGTGATGGCCGACGTGCTGAAGATGCTCATCAAGGAGATCTTCGGTGTCGACCGCTCCGACAAGTTCCTCTATGCGCTCGCCCCCTGCCTCACCATCCTGGCCAGCGTAGGCACATTCGCCTTCCTGCCCTGGAACAAGGGTGCGCAGGTGCTCGACTTCAACGTGGGCGTGTTCATGGTCACGGCCATCAGCTCCATCGGCGTGCTGGGTGTCATCCTCTCGGGATGGGGCTCCAACAACAAGTACTCGGTGGTGTCGGCCATGCGTGGCGCCGTGCAGATGATCTCCTATGAGATGTCGCTCGGACTCTGCATGGTCACGGCCGTCGTGCTCTGCGGCACCATGCAGCTCAGCGGCATCGTCGAGGCACAGACCGGTCCTTGGAAGTGGGCCATCGTGCAGGGGCACATCCCTGCCATCGTGGCCTTCTGCGTGTTCCTCATCGCAGGCAACGCCGAGGCCAACCGTGGCCCGTTCGACTTGGCTGAGGCTGAGAGCGAGCTCACCGCCGGTTACCACACCGAGTACAGTGGCATGGGCTTCGGCTACTTCTACCTCGCCGAGTACCTCAACCTCGTCGTCATCTCAGGTCTGGCCTCTGCCATCTTCCTCGGCGGCTGGGCTCCGCTCAACATCGGCATCGGCGGCTTCGACGCGGTGATGAACGCCATCCCCGGATTCGTCTGGTTCATCGGCAAGACGCTGCTCGTCATCTGGATTCTCATGTGGGTGCGCTGGACATTCCCCCGTCTCCGCATCGACCACATCCTCGTGCTCGAGTGGAAGTACCTCATGCCGCTCATGCTCATCACGCTCGTCGTCATGACGGCTTGCGTGGCCCTGGGCCTGACGCTTTAACACATTCATGGATCATTAACGTAAACAAAAACAATCATCAAATATGTCTGAATCATATTTTGGCGGTATCAAGGACGCTGTCAAGACATTGGCTACCGGCCTGAAGGTGACCATGAAGGAATACTTCACGCCGAAGTCGACCGAGCAGTATCCCGAGAACCGCAAGACCACGTTGCACGTGAGCCCTCGCCACCGCGGACGTCTTGTCTTCAGCCGTGTCGAGAGCCTCGACGACCCCCAGGCCGTGAAGCGCGGACTGAAGGTGGGCGACTACAAGTGCACCGCATGCACTCTCTGCGAGAAGGCCTGCCCCAACGGCACCATCAAGATCACTTCGCACATGGAGACCGACGAGGAGACGGGCAAGAAACGCAAGGTGCTCGACGACTACCAGTATGACCTGGGCGACTGCATGTTCTGCCAGCTCTGCGTCAACGCTTGTAACTTCGGTGCCATACATTTCACCAACGACTTCGAGAACGCGGTCTTCGACCGTTCCAAGCTCGTGCTCCATCTCGACAAGGAGGTCTACAAGGGCGGATCGCTGCCCAACCTCATCGACGGAGGCGCACCGCTCACCATCGGAGAGTTTAACACTAAAACCAAGTAAACGACTATGGCAAGTTTAGCGCATATCATTATTTTCACCATCTTAGCCGTAGTCATCCTTGGCTCAGCTATCCTGTCGGTGATGACCAAGAGCATCATGCGGGCAGCTACCTTCTTGCTGTTCGTGCTCTTCGCGATCGCTGGCGTTTATTTCATGTTGGGTTACACCTACCTCGGAGCAGCGCAGATCTCTGTCTACGCCGGTGGCATCACGGTGCTCTATGTCTTCGCCATCCAACTGGTGAGCAAGCGCACCCTGCAGGGCCTCACCGAGCGCCTCAAGGGCTCACGCCTCGTCAGCGGAGCACTCATCACGCTGGTCGGACTGGTGCTCGTGGGCCTCGTGCTGCTCAAGAACCAGTTTGTCGAGCAGGCCGTCGCGGGTCCCATCACCGAGTATGACATGAGCCAGGTGGCACACGCCATCGTAGGCTCGGGCAAGTATCAGTATGTTCTGCCGTTTGAGTTCATTTCAGTCTTCCTGCTGGCATGCATCATCGGCGGTGTGTTAATCGCAAGAAAGGAGGACAAGAAATGATTCCTGTAGAGTGTTATCTGGTGCTCAGCACCCTGTTGTTCTTTATCGGTGTCTTTGGCTTCGTCACGCGCCGTAACCTTGTGGCCATGCTGATCTCCATCGAGCTGGTGCTCAACTCCGTGGACCTCAACTTCGCCGTGTTCAACCGCATCCTCTTCCCAGGACAGCTCGAAGGCATGTTCTTCACACTGTTCTCCATCGGAGTGGCTGCCGCTGAGACGGCTGTGGCGTTGGCCATCATCATTAACGTTTACCGCAACTATCACAGTGACCAGGTGAACAGTATTGAAAACATGAAATTCTAAATTGCACAATGGAACAGTATAGTTATTCATTTTTGATACTTCTTCTCCCGTTCTTGAGCTTCCTGGTCTTGGGATTGCTCGGCATGAAGATGAAGAAGCCCGTGGCGGGTGCCATTGGCACGGCTGTGCTGGGTGTGCTGTGGTGCCTGAGCCTTTACACGGCTTATACCTATTTCTTCGCGAATGGGCGTGGCGCCGACGGCCTCTTCCCCACGGTCACGGTGTTCAACTTCACCTGGATGAAGTTTACCGAGCTGCTGACATTCAACGTCGGCTTCCGCCTCACGCCCATGAGCGTGATGATGCTCATCGTCATCACCACGGTCTCATTCATGGTGCACATCTATTCGTTCGGATACATGGCCGAGCGCGACGAGAACTACAAGAAGGAGGGCTATGAGAAGGGATTCCAGCGTTTCTACGCTTACCTGAGCCTCTTCACCATGTCCATGCTCGGACTGGTGGTCGCCACCAACATCTTCCAGATGTATCTCTTCTGGGAGCTGGTGGGCGTCTGCTCTTACCTGCTCATCGGCTTCTACTACCCGAAGCATGCCGCCGTGCACGCTTCCAAGAAGGCCTTCATCGTGACGCGTTTCGCCGACTTGTTCTTCCTCATCGGTATCCTGTTCTACAGCTACTATGTGGGGACGTTCAACTTCGACCTGTCGGCCGATCCCACGCTGGTCACCAAGTTGCCGGGGGCTGCCGTGTTCTTGCCCATGTCGCTCTTCCTGATGTTCATCGGAGGTGCCGGTAAGTCGGCCATGTTCCCCTTGCACATCTGGTTGCCCGACGCCATGGAGGGTCCGACACCTGTGTCGGCTCTCATCCACGCTGCCACCATGGTCGTGGCCGGTGTCTACCAGGTGGCTGCGCTGATGCCCATCTGGGTGGCTTATGCACCGAACACGCTCCATTACATTGCTTACATTGCCGCCTTCACGGCGTTCTACGCTGCCGCTGTGGCTTGCTGCCAGCGCGACATCAAGCGTGGCCTGGCCTTCTCGACCATCTCGCAGATCGCCTACATGCTCACCGCCCTGGGTGTGGTGACGGCCATGGAGGGAGAGGGAAGCGTCGGCTACATGGCTTCGTTGTTCCACTTGTTCACACACGCCATGTTCAAGGCCTTGCTCTTCCTTTGCTCGGGTGCCATCATTGTCATCATCGGCTCCAACTTCAAGGAGTACATGGGGGGCTTGCACAAGTACATGCCCGTCACGAACATCTGCTTCCTCATCGGCACGATTGCCATCAGCGGCTTCTGGCCCTTGGCCGGCTTCTTCTCCAAGGACGAGATCGTGGACGCTTGCTTCCACTTCTCTCCCTGTCTGGGATGGTTCATGACCTTGGTCAGCGGCATGACGGCTTTCTATATGTTCCGACTTTATTATGTCATCTTCTGGGGCAACAGCTACTATGAGCAGGATCCCGACCATCGCCGCAAGCCGGCTGAGGTGCCCTTCGTGATGTGGGGCCCGCTGGTCTTCCTGTCCATCATCAGCATCGTTGCCGGTTGGATTCCTTTCGGGCACTTCATCTCGCTGGATGGTCACGCCGAGGAGATCGCCCTCCAGCACTTCCAGTTTGGCACCACCGCTTGGTGCTCGTTGGCTGTCGCTTGCATCGGCTTCGCGCTGGCTACCTTCATGTATGCGCCCAAGCACAACCCGCTGCCCGACAAGCTTGCCAAGGCCATGCCCGGCTTGCACAAGGCTGCCCTCAATCGTTTCTACATTGATGACGCTTGGCAGTTCTTCACACACAAGATTGTCTTCGGTTGCTTCTCTGTGCCTATCGCCTGGTTTGACCGTCATGTCATCGATGGCATGTTCAACTTCTCGGCGTGGGCCACGCAGGAAGGCGGCGAGGCCATCCGTCCCTGGCAGAGTGGCGATGTGCGCCAGTATGCTGTCTGGTTCCTCACCGGCTCGGTGGCATTGACGCTGATCTTGCTGTGCATTTAAATCAAACATCCCAACACCAAACAACTAAAAGAAAATGACATTCTTAACACTTTTCGTCGTTATTCCCGTCCTGATGTTGCTGGCCCTTTGGCTTGCCCGCAACGACAGTCAGGTGCGTGGCGTGATGGTGGTTGGCTCCACGGCATTGCTCGCGCTTTCCATCTACCTCGTCTTCGCGTTCGTTCACGCCCGCGAGACGATGCCCGCCGAACAGAACCCGTTCCTCTTCGGTGCGGCCATACCTTGGTTTGAGCCTCTCAACATTTATTATAGGACTGGTGTCGATGGCATCTCGGTGGTCATGTTGCTGCTGAGCTCTATCATCGTCTTCACGGGCACCTTCGCCAGCTGGCAGCAGCATCCCATGCAGAAGGAGTATTTCCTCTGGTTCACCTTGCTGTCTGTCGGTGTGTATGGCTTCTTCATCTCGGTCGACCTGTTCACCATGTTCATGTTCTACGAGGTGGCCCTCATCCCCATGTACTTGCTCATTGGCGTCTGGGGTACCGGCCCCAAGGAGTATTCGGCCATGAAGCTGACGCTGATGCTGATGGGCGGTTCCGCTCTCCTCATCATCGGCATCCTGGGCATCTACTTCTTCAACGGACAGTATAGCCACACCTACACCATGAGTGTAGTGGAGATTGCGCAGCTCCACGCCATCCCTGCCTTTATCCAGAAGATTTTCTTCCCGTTCATCTTCATCGGTTTCGGCATCCTTGGCGCCCTGTTCCCCTTCCACACATGGTCTCCCGATGGTCATGCTTCTGCCCCCACGGCTGTGTCCATGCTTCACGCCGGTGTGCTGATGAAGCTCGGTGGCTATGGCTGCTTCCGTGTGGCCATGTATCTCTTGCCTGACGCTGCCCAGCAGTTGTCGTGGATCTTCCTGATCCTCACCACCATCTCTGTGGTCTATGGCGCCCTCTCGGCTTGTGTGCAGACCGACCTGAAGTACATCAACGCTTACTCTTCTGTCTCTCACTGTGGCATGGTGCTCTTTGCTCTCTGCATGATGACGCAGACCGCTTGCACGGGTGCCATCCTTCAGATGTTGTCTCACGGCTTGATGACGGCTCTCTTCTTCGCGGTCATCGGCATGATCTATCACCGTGCCGGCACGCGTGACGTGCGCAAGTTGGGCGGTCTGATGAAGGTCGTTCCGTTCCTCGCCGTGGGTTACGTCATTGCTGGTCTGGCCAACCTCGGTCTCCCTGGTTTCTCTGGATTTGTGGCTGAGATGAACATCTTCGTGGGTTCGTTCGAGGTCAATGACACATTCCATCGCACTTGCACCATCATCGCTTGCACCTCTATCGTCATCACTGCTGTCTACATCCTCCGTGTGGTGGGCAAGATCTGCTATCAGAAGGTGGCCAGTGACGACCTGCTCAAGTTGACCGATGCCACATGGGATGAGCGTATCGCCGTTGGCGGTCTGATTCTCTGCGTGGCGGGCCTTGGCCTGGCTCCACTGTGGGCACAGGACATCATCAACGACGCTGTCGCGCCGATGATCCATCACATCATGGGCACAGGTGTCGTCGCAGGTATGTAATGTTTCAATTTTAAAATTTGAATTTGACAATTATGAATGTAGATTATAGTCAGTTTTTAAACATGATCCCGGAGGTGACCCTCATGGCCATCTTGCTGATTGTGTTCATTACAGACCTGTTCACGGCTAAGAAGCCCGGCGAGGAGAAGACGCGCGCTTGGTTCAATCCCCTGGTGTGTGTGCTGATGCTCGCCCATATCCTGATCAACATCTTCCCGACGGCCAGCCTGACGGCGTTTGGTGGAATGTATGCCACCAATGCCAGCGTGGGTGTCATCAAGACCATCCTTGCCTTCAGCGTGCTCATCGTGTGCATCCAGTCGCGTGAGTGGTTGCAGCGCCCCGACACTGACTTCAAGGAGGGTGAGTTTTATGAGCTGGTCATTGCCACCCTGCTTGGCATGAACATGATGGTGTCGGCCAACCACTTCCTGCTCTTCTTCCTGGGCTTGGAGATGGCTTCCGTACCCATGGCTTGCCTGGTGGCTTTCGACAAGTATCGTCACAACTCAGCTGAGGCTGGCGCCAAGTTCATCTTGACCGCCACGTTCTCCAGTGGCGTCATGCTCTATGGCATCAGTTTCCTTTATGCCGCCACCGGCACACTCTACTTTGACGATGTGATGGCCAAGATTTCCGCCACGCCGCTTTGCATCATGGGCATGGTGTTCTTCTTCAGTGGTCTGGGCTTCAAGATTTCCTTGGTCCCCTTCCATTTCTGGACAGCTGACACCTACCAGGGCGCTCCGACCACAGTGTCGGGTTACCTGAGTGTCACCTCCAAGGGTGCTGCCGCCTTTGCGCTGTGCGCCATCCTGATGAAGGTGTTCGCTCCCATCGTGGAGTATTGGCAGGTCATGCTGATGGTGGTCATCGTGCTTTCCATCACGATCGGTAACCTCTTTGCCATCCACCAGAAGAACCTCAAGCGCTTCATGGCGTTCAGCTCCATCTCGCAGGCCGGCTACATCATGCTGGCTGTGGTGGGCCATTCGGCCATGAGTGTCACCGCTCTCTCCTTCTATGTGCTGATTTATGTGGTGGCCAACTTGGCTGTGTTCACCATCATCTCCGCTGTGGAGGAGCACAACGGCGGCGAGGTCAACATGGATGCCTATAATGGATTCTACAAGACCAATCCGCGTCTTGCCTTCCTGATGACGCTTGCCTTGTTCTCCTTGGGTGGCATTCCTCCCTTCGCTGGCATGTTCTCGAAGTTCTTTGTCTTCATGGCCGCAGCCAATGGCGCGGAGGTCACCACGACCATCGGTGCCACCATCTATGCGGTGGTGTTCATCGCCTTGGTCAACACGGTGCTGTCGCTCTATTACTATCTGCTCATCGTGAAAGCCATGTTCATCCGTGAGAACGAGAACCCGTTGCCCACTTTCAAGAGCCATGCCAACACCAAGCTGGCCCTGGCCATCTGCACGCTGGGCGTGGTCGCCTTCGGTGTGTGCAGTTTCGTGTACAACTGGATTCACGCTGCCTCTGTGATGTAATCGCAGAAAAGCAATGACAATAAGAAGAGCCGCACGGACCCCATATCCCTGCGGCTCTTTTCATAGCGACTAACACAACACAATATATGCATATGAACTCATCCATAGAAAACCTGTACCGTCTTGACGGCAGGGTGCCCTTGGGCAAGGCGCTGCCCTTCGGCCTTCAGCACGTGCTGGCCATGTTTGTCAGCAACATCACCCCCATCATGATCTTGGCCGCTGCCATCGGCCTTGACAGTGCCATGAGTGCCACGCTCATACAAAACTGTATGGTCATCGCCGGCATCGGCACACTCGTGCAGCTCTTCCCCGTGTGGCGCATCGGCTCACGCCTACCCATCGTGATGGGCATCTCGTTCACCTTCCTCTCACTCGCCATCGGCATCGCAGGCAGCTACGGCATGGGCACGCTCATCGGTGCTGTCATTGCGGGCGGCTTGGTGGAGGGCCTGTTGGGTCTCTTCGTGAAGTATTGGATACGGCTCATCCCTCATGTGGTGTCGGCCACGGTGGTGACGGCCATCGGCTTCTCGCTGTTGCCCATTGGCGCCAACTCGTTTGCTGGAGGACAGGGCGCGCCCGACTTCGGCAGCCCAGCCAACTGGATTGTGGGCACGGTCACCCTGCTCGCTTGCCTGCTCTGCCAGGTCTTCGCCAAGGGCTTCCTGCGTTCGCTCTCGGTGCTGGTGGGCCTTGTGGTGGGCTATGTGTTGGCCTGCTGCATGGGCATGGTCGACTTCAGTGGCCTTACCGGTCTGTCGGTGGTGGCGTTGCCCCGTCTGGTGCCGTTCACGCCCGAGTTCAACCTGGGAGCCATCCTGTCGGTGGTGGCCGTCTACCTTGTGTCTGCCACGGAGACCATCGGAGACACGTCGGCCCTTTGCAACAGTGCGCTGAAGCGTGACCCCGAGACACGAGAGATGGGGTCGGCCATCTGCTGCGACGGTTTCGTGAGTTCGGTGTCAGGCCTGTTTGGTTGCACGCCTATCACCTCGTTTAGCCAGAATGTGGGATTGGCCGCCATGTCGGGCGTGGTCAACCGTTTCACCATCGGCATCGGAGCTCTGGTGATGATCATCGGCGGCGTGTTCCCCGTTATCGGCCATCTGCTCACCACCATTCCCCAGGCCGTGTTGGGCGGTTGCACCATCATGATGTTTGGCAGCATCCTCTTTGCCGGCTTCGGCATGATGGCGCGCGCCGGCTTCTCACAGCGCAACATGGTCATCGTCAGTCTTTCGCTCAGCGTGGGCTTGGGCTTCACACAGGCCACGGGCATGTTTGCCATCTTCCCGGAGATTGTGCGCACCGTGTTTGCGGAGAACTGCGTGGCCGTGGTGTTCCTGCTGGCCGTGGTGCTCAACCTTGTCTTGCCCAAGAAGGTGCAGGGCGAGTGACCGGTCCGTTTTGATGAATGACAAGAAAAGGTGGCAAGCGCAACCCTGCGCTCGCCACCTTTTCTCATTGAAGTAACTACAATCTATCTACTTTATTATTATTCTTCTTCTCATCTACCTTGTTTGTTCTATCTGTCTTATCTATTTTATTTATCTTCTCTATCTTATTGTTCTTCTCTGTCTTATAGTTTTTCTCTGTCTATTATTCTTATCAGTCTACTGTTTCTCCCCTAATCCCACTTCTCATGTTTTTGTCGTCTGGGATCATTGGGCTTACTTGTTTGCCTGTTCCTTTTTCCACAGTTTCGACATGTCCTCGAGGCTCTTGCCCTTGGTCTCCGGCACGAGCTTCCAGACAAACAGGGCGGCCACAATGCAGATGATGCCGTAGAGACCATAGGTGAACCAGTGCCCGAAGTTGTCACCCTCGGTGAGGTGCATGTTGAACATCGGGACAAATGTGGAACTCACGATGAAGTTGAAGATCCACTGGAAGGCCACGGCGATGGCCACGGCGGCTCCGCGTATGGTGTTGGGGAACAGCTCCGCGATGAGCACCCATGCGATGGGGCCCCATGAGAACATGAAGCTGGCGCTATAGACCATGATGCTGACCATGGTCACCGTGTCGAGTGCAGGATTGCCGAAGGTCAACGCCACGCCCAGTGCCCCAATGGCCATGCCGATGGATCCCCAGATGAGGAGCGGCTTGCGCCCGAGTTTCTCCACGGTGAACACGGCTACCAGTGTGAAGGTGATATTCACCACACCCATGATGACCGTCTGCACCATGGGGTTGGCCATGCCCATGTCCTGGAAGATGCGCGGGGCATAGTAGAGCACGGCGTTGATGCCAACCGCCTGCTGGAACACGCTGAGCATGACACCCACAAAGATGCAGAGATAGCCGTAGGAGAAGAGCTTCTCAGTGTTCACCGTCAGGGTAGCCTTGATGTCGCGCAAGATCTCGTCGGCCATGCGGGTGCCGTTGATGCGTGCGAGAATGTGGCGCGCCTTGTCGTCCTGTCCCACCATGACCAGGTAGCGGGGTGTCTCCGGTACCAGGCAGATGAGCAATGTGAACAAGCCCGCCGGCACACACTCGCTTCCAAACATGTAGCGCCAGCCCGTCTCGACCGTCCACTGGCAGTCGGCCCAGTTGGCGATGCGTCCGACAGCATCGTAGAGCGGATTGGCGTGGGAGCCGAGGATGATGAAGTTGACAAAATAAACCACCAACTGTCCGAAGATGATGGCAAACTGGTTCCAGCTGACGAGCATGCCCCGGATGTTGCTCGGTGCCACCTCGCCTATGTACATGGGGCATATGGCCGAGGCCATGCCGACGCCAATGCCGCCCAGCACACGATAAATGTTGAACACCACGAGCAGTTGCCATGTGGCCTGGCCCTGTGGCAGGATATAGGTCTCCGGCTCCATGGATCCCCAAGCGGAGATGAAGAAGCAGACGCCCGCGAAGATGAGCGCGTGCTTGCGGCCGAGGCGACTGGCAAAGACACCCGACAAGGCACTGCCGATGATGCAACCGATGAGTGCGCTCGACGAAGTGAAGCCGTGCATGAAGTCGGTGTACTCGAAGTCTGCCGCTCCCTTGAAGAACGCCTGCAAGCCCTTCTCGGCTCCAGAGATGACAGCCGTGTCGTAGCCGAAGAGCAAGCCGCCCAGTACGGCCACCATGACAATCGATATGAGGTAGGCTCGGCTACCTTTTTCGTTCTGTTCCATTGATTCTTGGTTTTTAGCTGGTTAGGACAATAGTTTTCGTACAGCAAAGGTAGCGACAATGATTGGAAAAAGCGCAAGATGCGCTGTACAAAAACGCACCATGACACATGAGCCGTCGGCTTTTGAGACATGGAGAACTCTCATGGCAAGCCACGTAGCACCACCGACAGGCAATCTGTCCATTGGCATGAGCCGCGCGCCTGCAAAAAGGGCCGGACCCCTCATCGGGAATCCGACCCTTTCAGTCCGTTTGCCTTGTGCAGGCGTCTTATTTCAAGATCTTCTTTCCGTTCACGATATACAGTCCCTTTCCGAGGGCGTTGAGATGGTTGCCCAAGCACACGCCGCTGATGGAGAACACGCGGTTGTCGGCCTTGCGACGGTTGTCGGCCGTCATGCTGATGCCCATGCCGGTCTTGTGGTCATAGACCACTGTCACCTCGTCGAGAAACAGGCGCCCTGTGCAGCAGAACGTGAGTTGGCCGGCCTCTGTGGAGGGTGTGAAGTCGACCGTGTAGTCATTCCATTGGTCCTCAGCCATCTCAGCGGTGAGGATGGTGTCCCCTTCATACGCGACCGTGAGTATCCTTCCGTTCTTGTCGCCCGTCCAGGGAGCCGCCTTGAACGTAAGGGTCATGGTGCCAGGCGTGCGGAACGCCGGCGAGGTGGCTACGGCCCCCACGGTGGTGCTGCCAAAGCGCGCACACTTGTAGCCTCCATAGCCCCGTGTCGTCGATGTCCATCCGTCGTTGTCGGTGCGCAACATGCCGTTGGCGCCCTTGTTGAAGATGCTGTCGTTGCCGCCTTTCGACTTGCACTGGTCAAAAGTCTCGCGCAACACCTCTGTGCCCTCGGCCAGCTCCGACTTGCGCAAGCCGCGAAACCTGAAGCCCATCGTGTGGTCTCCGTTCTGCGTGATGTCCAGCACCGCCTTGCCCATCTTGAAGCCCGCGTCATAGTTGTAATTGAAGAGGCCGGCCGCGGGGAGTGACGTGTCCGTCAGGCTGTCGTTCACCACCACGCCATCCTTGATGTAGGGATAGGCGTCATACTTGTAGTTGCGCTTGTCGCCCGCCTCCACGTTCGCTTGGTTGTCGGCGCTGATCACGCTCATGCGCTGGTGGTTGGTGTTGTCGTTCACCCCGTTGGCGACCCATGCGTCCTTGTCGTAGTCGACATGGGTGATGATGAGCCCACTGCCAGGCAGAGCGGCATCCCATCCGCCCTGCTGTCGGTTGTCGATGAAGTAGAACTCGTTGTGGTTCCTGTCGTTGTAGATGAGGTAACAGTCGCCTTGCAGGTGTGTGGGTTCCATGTCGGCCACCACGGTGTCGGCCTTCAGTTCCTTCGGCGCTATCCATCCGGCTGCCCACTTCTCGTAGCCCGTGTAGCAGGCCGGCGTGTATCCGTCGCCGTTGTAGCCGCCATAGTCCATGAGGTCCCATGCGCCCATGCCGTATCCGCCCGAGTAGTCGGTGTCGTAGAGGTCGGTGAAGCCCAGGCAATGTGAAAACTCGTGGCAGATGGTGCCGAGGCCGTCGGGCTCGTTCTCGGGATTGAGCTCGCAGCTGCACGCATAGGTGTCGACGGTCACGTCGCCTACGGGCAGCTCCTTGCGATAGTCCGACTGCGAGAGGTAGAACATGTGCGGCCAGATGTCCTCGGCGTTGTCGGTGGCGTTCTCGCCGTAGCCGGCATAGAGCACAAAGACCTGGTCGACATATCCGTCGCCGTTCCAGTCGTACTGTGAGAAGTCGTACTCGTCTTTCACCTGGCTGCAGGCCCATGCCACGAGCTCTCCCACGCGTGCGTCGCTCCCCATGCTGTTGCGGCCGTAGTAGCTGTGCTCCTGGGGAGCCATGAGCACGCGGCTCACGTCGAATGTGAGGTCAAACTGTCCGTCCGACTGCTCGAGGAAGTAGTCGTGCACCGACCCGTGAAACTTGCCCTGGCTGAATCCCTCCTTGTTGGCCACATCGTTGTAGAACGCCCTGTCGTGTCCTTCGGCAAACTGCCGGTCGGGAAACTCCACGAGCAGGATGAGTCCCCGTTTCTTTCCATAGATGCCAGAGGTGAGGCCCGGGCCCACATATCCGAACTGCGGTGTGCGCCTCATGCCGTTGGCGGCATGTGCGTCGGCGTGCTTCAGCAGGCTCCTTCGGCGGTCGTCGAGCTTGGCACGCTTTTGCCTTGCGGCCGCGCGCAGCTGTTCCCTGTCGGCGATGGCAAATGTGCCGTCGGCGCCTGCGCTGTAGCAGGTGCCGTCAGCAGCTTGGTAATAGTGCATGAACTCGTCTCCGCGCAGCTCGGCACGCACCTCCGTGCCATCGGCGAGACGGATGGTTCTCTTGACGCCCTTGCGTGCAGGCATGGCCAGGCCGATCATCGCCGTAGCGGCAAGAGCAAGAGTGATAAGTGTCTTTTTCATTGCTTTTGAATCTTTCGTTTCAAAAAAAAGGTTACGGCCAACCTTGTGACCGTAACGCTCTTTTCAGTCTTTTGTGGTGGGCGTTTGATGGCACCCACCCTTAGGAATAATCAGCTTGAGGCTGCCGTGCGCTTAGAGGGCCGGCACCTTCACGCTGTACTTGCTGCCGTCGGCATACTTCACGGTGACGATGTAAACCGCGTGCCTGGGAGCACTGAAGGCGATGGCGCAACGGTTGGCGCCGGCAGCCTGGCTGGCGATGGCGGCACCCGAGACAGAGGTCACGCTGACGTTGGCTATACGCTTGTCGGCCTCGACACTCACGCCGCTGGCGCTAAACTTGATGGAGGCTCCGTTGGCCACCTCCTTGTTGATGATGCCAGTGGCCTCGCCGTTCTGCAGGTAGACGGGGATGACGACCGTCTTGAGCAGTTCGTCGTTGGTCTTCACCTCGATGTAAGCCTCGTAGAGACCGCTCTCGAGCTTCGATCCGTCGAGTCTCACGTTGACCGTTGCGGGGTTGCCCTGCTCGGCGATGACGTTGGTCTTGTCGACCGACAGCCAGTCGATGGCCGGTGTGCGCTCGCCCGTCACGTTGGCGCGGATGGTGTAGTTGCTGTTGATGCCGAGCTCGCTCATCGACCACCAGGTCTCGCCGCCCACGTTGACGCGGTCGCCATAGTTGGCAAGAGCGCTTCCGTAGTCGATGCCCATGTTGTAGTCAGTGGCTCCGAAACCGCTCAACTTCACGCCGATCCACAGGTCCTCGTCGCCGATGGTCACCGGCTTGCTGAGCGCCACGTGGTTCCAGGCGTTGGCCTTGGTGGCAAACGAAGTCTCGTTGAGCAGGGCACCGTTGTGCTTCTGGTCTTTCTGACCGTAGACCACGATGCTTGAGTTCTTGGCGGCCGTGCCGAGATATACGTCTACGCTGCTGATGGTCATGCCCTTGAGGTTCTTCACCATGTCAGCGGGATAATAGGTGGCATAGGTGCACTCGCTGTAGTTGCCCAGTCCTATGACGTCATACTGGCCATTGTCATACTTCAGCGTGTACTGTGTCTTGCCGTCGCTGGCGGGAGCGGCCTTGCGGTCGGCTGCCGCCATGCGGCGCACCTTGATGTTGGCCTGTTCCGATTGCTTGTTGGTCGTGAGCTCGTCCGGGTTGTATTCGGCCGTCGGAGCGTTGGGCAGTACGTAGCTGAGCTTGAGGTTGGCGGTGAGAGGCTCCTTGCCGCTGTCGGCAAAGTCTATGGCCACGTTCTTCGACGCGCCCTTGTCGAGTTGCTCGTCGATGGCCGTCGTGCCGATGGTTCCTACAGCCTTGTTCTCGTTGGCCTTGAGGAGGATGGTGTAGTCCTCGGTCTCGCCATACGAGTAGGTGCCGGTGGGCTCCACATCGCCGATATAGTAGTTGTGCGAGGCGATGATGCGCATGCGCTTCTCGCCCGGGGTGATGCTCAGGTCTGCGGGCACGCGGATGATGCCCTTCGTCGGGTCATCGGCGCTGAACGTCACGGCCTCGCTGTCTTCAAACTTGCCGTTGCTGTTCCAGTCCACCCAAGCCTTGGCCTTTGTCACCGATGCATACGCCGGACCGAATCCGAGCGTCAGCTGCAGCGAGTCGCCGGCCTGCAGCGTAGCCTTCTTGTCGGTGTAGTCGGAGTAGAGCGACGCATCGCTGCTGTTGTCGATGTCGCCAGCCTTCACGCTCGTGATATAAATAAGGTGGTCTTCGTCTTCCGATTCCGACTTGCCGTAGCTTGACGCCGTGACGGTGGCCGTCTGCATGGAGATGCTGTCTACGGCAATCTTCTCGTCGCCTGGCGTGACGTTTTTCACCGTGATGGTGTGGTTGCCCGCCTCCGAGAGGTCGGCGCGCGCGCTGAAGGTGTAGTTGTAGTTGTCGAGCGAAGGCACCTTGGTCTTCACGGTCTCCGTGGCCACCACCTTGCCGTCAACGATGAGCTGGAGCACCGGGTTCTCGTAGGTCTCCGACCCCTCGTTGTTGAGCTGCACGCGCACCTTCGTGTGCTTGCCGTCGGCTGTGGCTTGCGGGTCCAGGAAGCCAGACACCTTCAGGGCCTTCTTGGCGATGAAGCTGCCGTCGCCCTTGAAACAGAACACCGTGGGCAGGCACCCCATCCATTCATATTTCTTGCTGTCCAGGTCGTAGCTGCGCACGTAGCCTTCGCCCTTCGGCTGCCCACAGGTGAACATGGCCATGTAGCAGCTCACGTCCTCCTTCATGTCGACGGCCGTGACCTGCATGAAGCCGTGCTCCATCTTGATGGTGTCGCCCAGGTCGGTGCTGAAAGAATAAAGGTAGTTTTGGCCGGAGTATTGGTCTCCGTGAACGATGCCCGTGTTCTCGCCAAGGATGTCGAAGTCTTTGCCCCACACCTCCTTGCCGGGCAGGCCGTCTTCGCCCTCGTCCCAGAAGCCGATGTGCACACGGATGGGCTCGTGCATGTCGCCGTTCTCGTCCACGTCGCCACGGCTGTCGCAGTTGAACCAGCTGTATTGCTCGCTGTCCCAATAGTTGAAGGTGGCAACGAAGCGCACGCCCGTGAACGTGTAGCTGTTGTCGGTGAACGACTGGAAGAAGCTTGTCGGCATGTCCTGGCGTGCCTCGTCGGCGCTGTACGTGCCCGACCAGTAGCTGTTCTCTTCCGAGTATTCTCCACCGTAGACGGTGCCGTCCGGACAGCCGAGCAGGTCTTCCACGGTGGGTGTGCTCTCAGCCTTTCTGATCTTCTGGTTGCTTTGGCCTGGCTTTGCGCCGACCAGCTTGAAGCATCCGAACTTACTTACTTTTGGAGATTGGGGGGGGTAGCAGACTTCCAGACGGAAGCCGATACCGACATGGCAAATGCCATGCAAAGGGAGGTAAACGTAAATTTCTTCATTTTTACCTTGGTTGTGCTGCGGCAGTCATTATTTCTGTTTCTAAATATAGCCATACGTTAACGCGCTTTCGGCATCCTTGCCGCATGGGATGGAAGGTGACAACGGTGGCCTCTTGTATTAAATAAAGTGTTCGTATGTTAGTCCGTTGTGTCGTTTTGACATGCAAAATTACTGTTTTTATTTGAATTTGCCAATCAAATGGCTGAAGAATTTACTTCAGCATTTGTGAAACGGCGCTTTTGGTGTCTTCAGCGGAGGGGAGTAGCTTCCTGTCTTCCACATCTGCGACAAGTGCACCTGTTGTTCTTGTTGTCATGATTTTTGGTCGAAAAGTTTGTCGCGGACGGCTGATGAAATAGAACGCGAAAATGGCGTTTTTTGTCGGTCGC
>DJOV01000076.1 GCA_002437285.1 Prevotella sp. UBA6429
ACCCTTTATCGCAAAATTACCCCACGCAAATCGTGGCGCGACCGATGAAAAACGTGATTTTCGCGTTCTATTTCGTCGGCCGTCCGTGACAAACGTTTCGACCAAAAATCATGACAGAGAAAGCGACAGGAATGGTTCTTCCACAATTAATTAAGGTGAGTTCTATCAATTACCGCCATAAAAATGGGCTCTTCCGGAATTTGGAGTGACGGGTCCCTTACGTTGGGTTTGAATGTAAACCAATATAAACCCAACGCAGGGGTATCATCACTCCAAATGCCAGATGGAGCCAACTTTTTGGGGCTGACATGCCCGCAGTTCGCTTTTTTTCCGTAAATTTGCAACCAACCACCGGGCCGCAACACGCCCCCAAAAACAAACAGCCATGAACCACAATCCACATTGCGACTTTGTATTGCCCGCAGAATGGTCACCGCAAAGCGGCATCCAACTGACGTGGCCACACACCGCCACCGACTGGAAGCCCTACCTTGAAGACATCACAAAGACATTTGTCGAGATGGCCCGCGAGATCACCAAACGCGAGCTACTGCTCGTCGTCACACCCGACAAGGAGCAGACCCGGTCACAGCTGGCCGAATCACTCAGCAGCGAGTGTCTCTCACGCATCATCATACGCCAGGTGGACACCAACGACACCTGGGCGCGCGACCATGGGCCCCTGACCCTCACGTCGACACACCAGGCACAGGGTTTCTTCGTGAAAAACCACCTGCTTGACTTCAAGTTCAACGGATGGGGGGAGAAGTTTGAATGGCGTAAAGACAATGCCATCAACCTCCAGCTCTATTACGACGGCGTGTTCCAGGCGGCCCTGGAGAACCACACCGACTTCATCCTGGAAGGCGGCTCCATCGAGAGCGACGGACAAGGCACCATCATGACCACCACATCGTGCATGACTGCGCCCCATCGCAACCAGCCGCTGGGCAAGCGCGAGATCGACGAGCGGCTGCGCATCCTGCTGCACGCTGACCGCATCATCTGGCTGGACCACGGACGGCTCATCGGTGACGACACCGACGGACACATAGACACCATCGTTCGCATGGCACCGCACGACACACTGCTCTACGTGGGATGTGACGACACCGAAGACGAGCACTACGACGACTTCGCAGCCCTTGAACGCCAGTTGCAGGGCCTGAAGACCCGCAACGGAAAGCCCTACCGGCTGCTGCGCCTGCCCATGCCCAAGGCCATCTTCGACGGCGACGACCGTCTGCCCGCCACCTACGCCAACTTTGTCATTCTCAACGGCGCCGTGCTCGTACCCACCTACGCACAGCCCGACAGCGACCGGGCGGCCATGGACACCATTCACCAAGCCTTCCCCGACCGCGACATCATCGGCATCGATGCGCGCACGGCCATACGCCAGCACGGGTCACTCCATTGCCTGACCATGCAGTATCCCGAAGGCGTACTCACACCGCCACACGAAGAGAGCGCGCCACAGACCCCCAATGAGCCCTTCTTCACCTGAGCCCCATCACACGGGCTCCGACAAAACACAAAGACAAACCACAACGGCACTATCCACATGCAATTAAAAATAGGTATCATCCAACAGCACAACACGCCCGACACCGCCGACAACCTCAAGCGGTTGGCCGAGGGTATCAGCGAACTCGCACAGCAGGGCGCACAGCTCATCGTCCTGCAGGAGCTCCACAATTCTCTCTACTTCTGCCAGACGGAAGACGTCAGTCAGTTTGACCTTGCCGAGCCCATTCCCGGGCCCTCCACACGCTTCTTCGCCGACCTGGCCAAGACACACGGCGTGGTCATCGTCACGTCACTCTTTGAGCGCAGGGCGCCAGGTCTTTACCACAACACAGCCGTCGTCATCGAGAGAGACGGCTCCATCGCCGGCAAGTACCGCAAGATGCACATACCCGACGATCCGGCATACTACGAGAAATTCTATTTCACGCCCGGCGACCTGGGCTTCCACCCCATCGACACCTCCGTCGGACGGCTGGGCGTCATGGTCTGCTGGGACCAGTGGTATCCCGAAGCCGCTCGCCTCATGGCGCTCCAGGGTGCCCAGATGCTCATCTACCCCACAGCCATCGGCTATGAGACGAGCGACACGCCCGACGAGCAGCAACGACAGCGCACGGCCTGGACAACCGTGCAACGAGGCCACGCCGTGGCCAACGGGATCCCCGTCATAGCTGTCAACCGCGTGGGACACGAGGACGACCCCAGCCAGCACACGCAGGGCATCGACTTCTGGGGATCGAGCTTCGTGGCGGGCCCCCAGGGGGAAATTCGCTACCAAGCGTCGGAAAGCCAGGAGGAGCGCGCCATCGTGGATGTGGACCTGGCACACTCCGAGCAAGTGAGACGCTGGTGGCCCTTCTTGCGCGACAGGCGCATCGACGCCTACCAGGACATCCTCAAACGCTTCGTCGACTGAACGTCCAACGACACCAGAGGGAGAAAGGGACAAGCCGCATCCCCGTCAAGGTGTGGCTATAACATTATTTACAACTACATCTGCCCCATTCTCGTTTAAATTTCGTAACTTTGCGCCCAAATTACGAACATAGCAATAACCAAATAAATTATGAGCAAGCAAACAGAGAAGATTAAGGACCTCGTTGCCAAGCGCGAGCAAGCCCGCCTCGGCGGCGGACAGAAAGCCATCGACAAGCAACACGCACGCGGCAAGTACACCGCACGCGAACGCATCGAGATGCTCGTGGACAAGGACAGCTTTGAGGAGTATGACATGTTCAAGCTCCACCGCTGCCACAACTTTGGCATGGAGAAGAAACAATACCTCGGCGATGGCGTTGTGGCCGGATCGGCAACCATCGACGGCCGTTTGGTTTATGTCTACGCGCAAGACTTCACCGTCAACGGCGGCTCCCTCTCGGAGACCATGGCGCAGAAGATGTGCAAAATCATGGACATGGCCATGCAGAACGGCGCACCTGTCATCGGCATGAACGACTCAGGAGGCGCACGCATCCAGGAAGGCATCTCCGCCCTGGCCGGATACGGTGAGATCTTCGAGCGCAACATCCTCGCCTCGGGCGTGGTGCCACAGATCTCCATGATCATGGGTCCCTGCGCGGGCGGCGCCGTCTACTCGCCTGCCCTGACCGACTTCATCGTCATGACAGAGGGTACCAGCTACATGTTCCTTACGGGACCGAAGGTGGTGAAGACCGTCACGGGCGAGGAGATCGACTCCGAGCACCTCGGCGGAGCAAGCGTGCACGCCAGCAAGAGTGGCGTGACCAGCTTCACGGCCAAGACCGAGGAGGACGCCATGACACTCATCAAGAAACTGCTGAGCTATCTGCCCTCCAACAACACGGAGGAAGCACCGCGCGTGGAGTGCACGGACCCCATCGACCGCAAGGAAGACCTGCTCAACGACATCCTGCCCGACGATCCCAACAAGGCATACGACATGTACAAGGTCATCACGGCCATCACGGACAACAACGAGTTCTTCGAGGTGCAGCCCAAGTTCGCCAAGAACATCATCACCGGCTTTGCCCGTTTCAATGGACAGAGCGTGGGCATCGTGGCCAACCAGCCCTCAGCCTACGCCGGCGTGCTCGACGTGAACGCCAGCCGCAAGGGCGCCCGCTTCGTGCGCTTCTGCGATGCCTTCAACATCCCCATCGTCAGCCTCGTCGATGTGCCTGGGTTCCTGCCCGGAACAGGACAGGAGTACAACGCCGTCATCCTGCACGGTGCACAGTTGCTCTATGCCTATGGTGAGGCCACTGTGCCCAAGATCACCATCACGCTGCGCAAGAGCTACGGCGGCAGCCACATCGTCATGGGATGCAAGCAGCTCCGCTCCGACCTCAACTTCGCATGGCCGACGGCCGAGATCGCCGTCATGGGAGCATCAGGCGCCGTGGCCGTGCTCTGCGCCAAAGAGGCCAAAAAAATCAAGGAAGAAGGTGGTGACGTGAAAGCGTTCCTCGCCGAGAAGGAAGACGAGTACACAGAGACTTTCGCCAACCCCTACCAGGCCGCACAGTTTGGCTACATCGACGATGTCATCGAGCCGCGCAACACACGCTTCCGCATCTGCCGCGGACTGGCACAACTGGCCTCTAAGCGCCAGAGCCTGCCCGCCAAGAAGCACGGATGCATGCCGATGTAACCCACACACCTAGCGAACAGAAAAAGATTAACGTTTCCAATGGACAAGAACATCTATGCAGCCATCGCCATGGCACTCTATGAGTACCAGGGCAACAACGTTCATGACAAGGAGCCCAATGTCATCACCATCAAGCCGAAGCAGACCTTGTGGAATGCCAAGTTCCTGTCATTCACAGCTAAACCATCAAGATAATGAAAGAATTCAAATATACCATCGACGGAAAGGAATACAACGTCGAGATTGGCGACATCAATGAGCAGACTTACGTCGCCAGCGTGAAGGTCAACGGAGAGGCCTTCGAAGTGGGAATGGAGAAGCCTGCCGAACCCGAGAAGAAAAAGGTGGAGTTGGGCAAGCCCGTCGCCGAGAGCGACGAGGAGACCGCCGCACCCGTCGCAGGTGCCAATGTGGCCAACGCCACCAAGGCTCCCCTGCCAGGCACCATCACCGCCATCAACGTGAAGGTCGGAGACGAGGTCAAGGCAGGAGATGCTGTGCTGGTGCTGGAGGCCATGAAGATGGCCAACAACATCGAGGCAGAGAAGAGTGGAAAAGTGAGCGCCATCTGTGTCAAGATCGGACAGAGCGTGCTCGAAGACGACGCTCTCTTCGTCATCGAATAACGTGGAGCCCCGGATGGGGACATACCCCAAAGACGGCGCCACACAATGATAAACACCCTTAAAAACGCCCTCTTTTGTGTGAATTGATGCAAAAGAGGGCGTTTAATCATTATTTTTTCGTAACTTTGCAATCACAAAGTTAATTTGGATGGAGTGTGCGCATACAGCAACGCCAGCCCACATCAATTGGCTTTTCACACTTAACAGAGAAAAGAAGAATGATCAAGAAAAAGGTTTTATTCATCAACCAGGAAATCACCCCCTATGTGCCCGAATCAGAACTGTCTGTCATGGGGCGCCAGTTACCGCAGAAAATGCAGGAGAACGGCTTTGAGATCCGCACCTTCATGCCGAAGTGGGGCGCCATCAACGAGCGACGCGGACAGTTGCACGAGGTAATCCGCCTGTCAGGCATGAACTTGATCATCGACGACACAGACCACCCGCTGATCATCAAGGTGGCAAGCATACCCGTCTCACGCCTGCAGGTCTACTTCATCGACAACGAGGATTACTTCCTCCACAGACAAGCGATGACAGAAGACGAGAACGGAGCCGAATATGCCGACAACGGCGAGCGAGCCATCTTCTTCGCACGTGGCGTACTGGAGACAGTTAAGAAACTGCGCTGGCCCCCCGACCTCGTGCAATGCCAGGGCTGGATGGCGGCTGTCGTCCCCCTTTACATCAAGACGGCCTATCACGACGACCCGTCGTTCGCCAACGCCAAGGTTGTCACCTCCCTCTTCGGCAACCAGCCCAAGTCTTCACTGGGAGACAACTTCAAGAAGTGTGTGGAGTTCCGCGACGCCAACGCCGAACTGCTCAAGCCCTACGCTGACAACTTCGACTTCAAGGAACTGGGGAAGATGGCCATCGACTACAGCGACGGTGTCATCGAAGCTGGGGAGCAGGTCAACCCGGACTTGTTGGACTACGCCAAAGGCAAGGGCATGCCCCTGCTCAGTTATCCCGGCAATGACTATGTGGCCGCCTACAAGGACTTCTACAACCAAATCCTCGACAAATAATCCGGCACACAAGCTACCATACAAACCCTAACAAGCGTTTTCACATGAACTCTAAGTTTTTGGCTGTCCTCACTCTTGCTGCCATCGGCATGACAAGCTGCGACACGACAACTGACACCATAGGCTCCTCGCTCAACGACAACCGTGACGGACTGCAAATATCCGCACAGGCCTACAGCGTGGCCAGCCGCTCCATCGTCGCCGACTCGGTACTCTCGCGCAACATCACAGGTTACCTGGGCAAGGTGAGAGACCCTGAGACCGGTGCCTACATCACGGGCGACTTCATGGCGCAGTTCAACAATCTGGAGGACTTCTCGTTTCCACAGAAGGCCAACCTCGTGGCGACAGATGACAACGGCCATGAGCAAAGAGGCGTCGTCAAGGCTGACTCGTGCGAGATCCGTCTCTTCTACAACAGCCTTTATGGCGACTCCACACAACTGATGAAGCTCACCGCCTACGAGATGGGGAAGCCCATGAACGAGGACCGCAATTATTACAGCAACTTCAACCCGGCTGACAATGGATACATCCGGGAGGGGGGAATTCGCAAGGACAAGGTCTACAGCCTGATCGACTACAATGTGAAGGAAAGCACGCGCGACACCTCAACCTACACGCCCTATATCACCATCAAGCTGAAGGGTCCCTACACGGACAAGGACGGGAAGACGTATGACAACTATGGCACCTACGTCATGCAGAAATATTATGAGAACCCTGCCAACTTCAAGAACGCCTTCGCTTTCAGAAACAACGTAGTGCCAGGCTTCTTCTTCAAGCACCAGAGTGGCGTGGGTAACATGGCGTATGTCTCCCAGTCACAGTTGGATGTCTATTTCAGTCATGTGGAGGACGACTCGCTTTACCATTCAGCTGCCGTCTTTTGGGGAACAGAGGAAGTGCTGCAGACCTCTACCATCACCAACGACAAGCAGACAATGGAGAAACTGGCCAACGATGAGTCGTGCACATATCTCAAGACACCCGCAGGCATCTTCACGGAGCTGACGCTCCCGGTGGAGCAGATCATGAAAGATCATGAAAATGACACCATCACCTCAGCCAAACTGGTGCTGCAACGCTTGAACAACAAGACAACGAGCGACTATGCCTTTGGCGTGCCAAATAAAATACTGATGATTCCCGAAGATTCCATCCATTCCTTCTTTGAGAACAACGAGATCTACAACAACAAGAACTCGTTTGTCGCAAGTTGGGCATACAATGCCGCTAACGGAAACTTTGACAACAGCTACACCTTCTACAACCTATCGGGCATGATTTCCGCCATGTACAACAGCGACCGGCAGTCAGCCAACTGGAACAAGGTGGTGCTCATACCCGTGCAAGTGTCAACCACAACCACCTCGTCGGGCTCGACAACGGTTGTCAAGGTGACTAACGACATGTCGCTGACAAGCACAAGACTTGTCAAAGGAACAGAGGCTGATGACAGTCCCATCAAGATAAACATCATCTACAGTCGCTTCAAGTAAAGGGCGGACTGCACTAATGGTGGGTTCTATAAACTACCACCTTTAGGTAACTCTGACAAAGCTAATTTATAGAACCCACTTAATACAAATCCGGAAATGGCAGACAACTTTCTTGAACGTCATCACGAAGAATACGAAGAACGGAAAAGGGCTTGGCTTCGCAACAAGAAGCACATGCCCAAACTAAAACGAACCATAGAAAAGCCTGAAGACGAAAGTCTTTAGGCTTTTTCCTTTATGAGTGATTGGCCACTTCGCCCTGTCCGCCACATTGCGGTAAGGGCACAGCCCATTGCCCTTGCGTCAATGGACCACGCGAAGCTTGGCAAACTTGAGCAACAATTGCTTGCGTCCAGTGGCATCAAAGTCGACGGTTGCCTTGGCATTCTCACCCATCCCCTCAATCCTGGCGACGACGCCACGACCAAAGCGTTGATGTTCGACGACCGAACCCTCATGCAAGTCGGAAGCCGTAGCCGACGCGCGTCCGCCATTGGTGACAGCTCTTTCCACCCTGCTCCAATTGCCGCTCTGCTTAAGCTTTCGTTCAAACGACGGGGAAAACGGGTTGACGGCCTGCTCGGGCCTGTGGGGAGCCGTAATCTTGGGTTTGGGATCGGCCATAAACTGGCCTGCGACGGGACGGGAGTTCTGCATGCGGCTACTCCTTTGCGGATACTCGCTACCCCAAACGCGGCTTCCTGTATAAGGCTTGTTAATCTCGTAATCATCCTCCCACGGAAGGCGTCCCGAACGTGAACTGTCGTTTCGCGTCTCACCGTACGACATGTAACCGCCGCTGCCACGTCCACCCTCCACCTCGACGTCGAGATACTGGGGGGCTATGTCATTCAGGAATCGGCTGGGATTGACAAATCCGTCCATCTTCCCGAATCGCCATCGCGTGTGAGCCCAGCTCAGAAAGCAGTGCTTTTCCGCTCGCGTGATGGCCACATAAAGCAACCTGCGTTCCTCCTCCAAGTCTTGGGGAGAGCCAACGGACATCTGACCGGGAAAGATGTTTTCTTCCAATCCCACAATGAACACAGTGCCAAACTCCAGTCCTTTGGCCGCATGGATGGTCATCAGCGTGACCTTGTCGTCTGTAGAATCATCAGAGTCTTGGTCGGTCATCAGCGAGACGTTGGCCAGATAATCGGCCAACAGGGCATGATCCTCATGCCCATCCTCGCGTTGTGCCTGCACGAAGTCGGCGATGCCAGATATGAGACTGTCGAGATTATCGCGCCGGCTATCACCTTCAGCGGTACGATCGGCTGCCAAGTCGGACTTGATGCCACTTCTCTCAAGGATGTCCTGCGCCAGCGTCAAGGCATCATCGGTCTCACGCCGGGAGACAAACGTGTCGATAAGCGCACGAAAATTCATCAGTTTCGCTGCAGTGCCCTTGTTGATCGGCAACTGATAACGCATAGGCTCGGAAATGACTTTCCACAAGCTCGCCCCATGCTCCTGCGCACACGCCATCACCTTGGCCAGCGTGGTATCGCCAATGCCACGCGACGGGTAATTGACAATACGGCGGAAGGCCTCCTCATCATCAGGGTTGACCACCAGCCGGAAATAGGCGATGACGTCCTTGATCTCCTTGCGCTGGTAGAAACTCAGCCCGCCATAGACACGGTAATGGTCACCCATGGCCACCTCGGGCTTGCGCATCTCCTCCTCAAAGAGGCGGCTCTGCGCATTGGTACGATAGAGAATGGCGAAGTCGCTCCAACGGCAATGCTCCTGCTGGCGGATGCGCTTGATCTCACGACAGACGATCGAAGCCTCACGCTTGTCGGATATGGTCTCCAGAACCTTCACCTTCTCCCCATCCTCATTCTCGCTATACACCTCCTTCGGGATCTGCCGCTCGTTGTGCTTCATCAGCGAGTTGGCGGCCGCCACGATGAGTTTTGTGGAACGGTAGTTGCGTTCCAGCTTAAACAAGCGCGTGTCGGAATAAACCTTCTGGAAATTCAAGATATTGTCAATGTTGGCGCCACGGAAGGCGTAAATGCTCTGGTAATCATCGCCCACCACACAGATGCGGCGTGTGCCGCCCGTGAGAAGCCACAGAATCTGTTGCTGCACATAGTTGGTGTCCTGATACTCATCGACCAAGACATACTGGAAACGGGTGGCATACTTACGTCGAATCTCTTCGTTTTGCCGCAACAGTTGGAACGTGTAGACCAGCAGGTCATCGAAGTCCATGGCGTTGGCCTGCCGCAGGCGATCCTGGTAAGCCATGTAAATTTTGCAGGTCTCAGGCATGTTGCGCCTCCTGTCGCGCTCCCTGGCCTCACCATCGTTCGCGTAAGCCTCCGGCATTTGGAGGCGGTTCTTGGCCATGGAGATAGCCGCATGGACCGTCGAAGGCTTGTAAGTCTTGTCGTCAAGTCCCATCGTCTTACAAATGCTCTTGATAAGGGAACGCGAGTCGGCCTCGTCGTAAATGGTGAAATCGGACGTGAACCCCAAGGTGGCCGCCTCCACACGCAGGATGCGCGAGAAGATGGAGTGGAACGTGCCCATCTGCAGGCTGCGCGCCCTCTCGGGCCCGACGATGCCTGCTATGCGCTCTTTCATTTCGTTGGCTGCCTTGTTGGTGAAGGTGAGGGCCAGCACATTCCAGGGCTTCAAGTCATCATGCACCAGGAGATAGGCTATCTTGTAAGTAAGCACACGAGTCTTGCCAGACCCGGCACCGGCTATGACGAGCTGCGGCCCATCGCAATAGACCACCGCCTGCCGTTGGTTTTCATTAAGCTGTTCGAGGAGATTCTGTTCCGATTGCATCTTACGATTGTTAAAAATTGGTGCGTCTTACCTGTAGGTGCCGCCCACGGCCGTGCGAGGGTCATAGTCCTCGCCCTCCTTGGGGAAGGCTGGTATGTAACGCATGTTGTTCATGATTTGTCGCTGCCGCTTGCGCATGTATGCGCTGGGCGACTTGGACGAGAACTTGCGGGGATTGGGCAGCGTGGCTGCAATGAGCGCACAGTCAGCACGTGTGAGGTTGTCGGCAGTTTTTCCGAAATTATACTCGGCACAAGCGTCGACACCATAGATACGGTCACCCATCTCTATGGAGTTGAGATAGACCTCCATGATGCGCTGCTTGCTCCAAAAGAGCTCAGTGAGAGCTGTGAAATAGACTTCAAAGCCCTTGCGGACCCACGACCGGCCAGGCCATAGAAAAACATTCTTGGCCGTCTGCTGCGAGATGGTGCTCGCGCCATAGCGCTTCCCCCCCTTGCCATTTGCCATGTTACGTTTGGCAGCATGGCCGATAGCGTCAAAATCAAAACCGTGATGGAGCAAGAAGCGAGAGTCTTCCGATGCCATGACGGCTACAGGCATATGCTTTGACATCTGGTCCAAGGGCACCCAGTGATGGTGAATGGTGAGACTGCCCGTCTGCACACAGCGGATAAGCATCAGCGGCGTGACATACACGGGCAGGAAGCGATAAGCCACCACAGCAAGGATGGTGGAAGCGAAAAAGAGGCTAACCGCCCACTTGACAATTTTCTTAAACATGGCAAAAAGGGGTGCGGACGCACTGAAGCCCGTCCGCATCCCTATTGAAGATGGATCTGTGAATGCTGGTTTAGTTGAGCTTGCCGTTGTTGGCCTTCTCGATCATGGCCTGTGAAGCATACAGGTACACCTCCACGCGGCGACTGGCCTTGACATTCTCGGTGCCATCTGCATTCGTCACAAGATTGGTTTCCCCAAAACCTGTGGCGTTCTTGATTTGTGAGCTGGGCACGCCACAAGTGCTTACCAAGTAGTTTTTCACAGCCTTGGCACGATTTTCCGAAAGCACCTGGTTCACCTCGTCAGAACCATCCGACGACGCATAGCCCTGGATGTCAACCTGGCAGTCGGCGTTGTTCTTCAGAATGGTGGAGAACTTGGCCAGTTCGTTCTTGGCATTGGCCTGCAAGGCATACTTACCGACATTGAAGAGAATGCCGTTGTCGAAAGTCACCTTCACAGCCTTCAGGCCATTGGCATCGGTCACTTCCTCCACCTTAGCGTTCTTCACCTGTGCTGCCGTCTCAGCGGCCACCTTGTCCATGTGCTTGCCGATCAAGGCTCCCGTTCCAGCGCCTACCGCGGCGCCTATAGCCGCTCCGACTGCCGTATTGCCAGCGATGGCTCCGATAATGGCTCCGACTGCCGTGCCCGAGCCAGTGCCGATCAGAGCACCCGTGCCCGTCTTGGTGGAACAACCGACACCCACCAAGGTGAGCGTGCATAAACCCACTGTTGCTACTTTCATTCTTTTCATAATGCTTACATTTATTTATTTTCCACAATTTTCTTATTCGCAAAGTTACTGCTTTTTTCCCGAGATAGGTTCTTATTGAATATTTTTTTCGTAACTTTGCGGCAAAATTAACCAATCGTAAGGATTGGTGCAATGGGAAACGCCTACCTCACGATGGGGAAATCCCTAAACATCCCAGAAGAGGCGCCAGCCCACATACACGATAATTCTATATAAGGTAAAGACATAACATGGCAAAAGAACTGAAACATCTTACCAAGCGCGCTGACGACTACAGCCAGTGGTACAACGACCTGGTGACCAAGGCCGACCTGGCCGAGCAAGCACCCGTTCGCGGTTGCATGATCATCAAGCCTTACGGCTATGCCATCTGGGAGAAAATCCAGGCTGGCCTCGACAAGGAATTCAAGAAGCTGGGTGTGCAGAACGCCTACTTCCCCCTGCTCATCCCGAAGAGCTTCTTCGCCCGTGAGGCTGAGCATGTGAAAGGCTTTGCCAAGGAGAGCGCCGTGGTGACCCACTACCGCCTGAAGACCAGCGACGACGGCAAGGACATCATTGTCGATCCCGAGGCCAAGCTCGACGAGGAACTTATCATACGTCCCACGTCAGAGACCATGATCTGGCACACCTATAAGAACTGGATTCACTCATGGCGCGACCTGCCCATCAAGTGCAACCAGTGGTGCAACGTGATGCGCTGGGAGATGCGCACACGTCCGTTCCTGCGCACATCGGAGTTCCTGTGGCAGGAGGGGCATACCGCTCACGCCACCTCAGCCGAGGCCGAGGAGGAAGCCAAGACCATGCTCCATTGCTACGCCGACTTCGTGGAGGACGTGATGGCCGTACCGGTCATCCGCGGTGAGAAGAGCGAGACCGAGCGCTTCGCCGGTGCCCTGCAGACCTACACCATCGAGGCCATGATGCAGGACGGCAAGGCCCTGCAGAGCGGCACCAGCCACTTCCTCGGACAAAACTTCGCCAAGAGTTTCGACGTGACCTATCTCAACAAGGACAACAAGCCCGAGTATGTGTGGGCTACATCATGGGGCGTGTCCACCCGACTGATGGGCGCTCTCATCATGGTGCACTCCGACGACAACGGACTGGTGCTGCCCCCGAAGCTCGCGCCCATCCAGGTGGTCATCATCCCCATCAACAAAAATGAGGAGCAGCTCCAGGCCATCACGGCCAAGCTGCAGCCGGCCATCGACCAGCTGCGCGAGCTGGGCATCAGCGTGAAGTATGACGACGCCGACAACAAGCGCCCGGGCTTCAAGTTTGCCGACTACGAGCTCAAGGGTGTGCCCGTGCGCCTCGTCATGGGCGGCCGCGACCTCGAGAACAACACCATCGAGATCATGCGCCGCGACACGCTCGAGAAGGAGAACGTCTCGTTCGACGGCATCGTGGAGCGCGTGAAGGACATGCTCGACGACATCCAGCGCAACATCTTCGAGAAGGCTCGAAAGATGCGCGACAGCAAGGTATACGAGTGCACCAACTACGACGAGTTCAAGGAGCGCATCAAGGACGGAGGCTTCTTCCTCTGTCCCTGGGACGGCACGGCCGAGACCGAGGCCAAGATCAAGGAGGACACGCAGGCCACCATCCGCTGCATCCCCTACGGCTACGAGCAGAAGGAGGGCGCGGTCGACATGGTGAGCGGCAAGCCCGCCAAGAGCTGGGTCATCGTGGCGCGCGCCTACTAACAGCGCATCCGACCATCTTTTCCTTATCCCATCCGCCCACAAGGCGGGTGGGATTTTTGTTTTACCGGGGGAACATTATGCGAACGACCGAGGTGGGTCTCACTTCACTTGTCATGATTTCTTGCCAAAAAGTCTACCCCAGTTCGGGATAAGAGGCTCGTAAACAAGCTCAATGACGAGTTCAGCAAGTTTGGCATCATACAATCAAACTACTTCTACCGCCAGGTGTCGCAAAACGACACCACCCACAACGGGCTCATCGAGGCGTTCTTCCGCACCAGGTCGGACATCGCCCTGCGCGAGCGGGGCAACGACGAGGCCTTCCGCAACCATTACAATATCGTGAAGACCACGTCGACCGAGGAGGCCATCATCAAGAAGTTTGAGAGCCAAGGCTGCTTTGACAACTTCACACGATAACCTCACCCGCTGAGGAAAACCAAGATTTCTGCGCCCCAGCCTACGGCAAGTTCGGACAATATGTGTAACTTTGCATAAAAAATCAAAGTGCCAGCATGAAGACACAACTTGACGTACACACCCACACCGTGGCATCAGGCCACGGATACAGCACCATCCAGGAGATGGCCCACGCGGCGGCCGACCTGGGGCTGAACATCCTCGGCATCACCGAGCACGGCCCCAGCATCCCAGGCACCTGCCATCCCATCTACTTTCGCAACCTCATCTGCGTGCCACGCGAGCTGTATGGCGTGAGGCTGATGCTCGGAGCGGAGCTCAACATCCTCAACACCATGGGGGAGCTCGACCTTGACGAGGAACACCTGCGCATGCTCGACCTGCGCATCGCCGGCATACACAGCGTGTGCTGGCAAGGGGGCACGCGGGAGGAGAACACTGCCGGCGTCATCAGGGCCATGCGCAACCCCTACGTGCAAATCATCAGCCACCCCGGCGACGGCACGGCCCCACTCGACTTCGAACAACTCGTCTTGGTGTCGAAAGAGACCCACACGCTCCTCGAAATCAACAACCACTCGCTACACCCCGCCCGCCACAAGGCCGAGGCGCGAGACAACAACCTGGAACTGCTGCGGCTGGCCAAGAAGCACCAGGTGCCCGTCATCCTCGGTAGCGACGCCCACTTCTCCACCATGATCGCCCAATACGACCGCCTGCTGCCCTTGCTCGAAGAGACCGCCTTCCCCGACAGCCTCATCATGAACTACGACACACAGCGCTTTTTGGAGTATCTGAAGCCCACACCGGCCTAAAAAGAAGATAAATGTGGCAAGTTCTTTTGCAAAGTCAAGATAAAAGTTTAATTTTGCAAACAAATGCACGTTGATACGCGCACAACTAAGAAATAGCAACATGCCTGAAATATCAGTACGTGGCTTGGAAATGCCCGAGTCGCCCATTCGTAAGCTTGCTCCCCTGGCTGTAGCCGCCAAGGAACGCGGCATCAAAGTATACCACCTGAACATCGGCCAGCCCGACCTGCCCACACCCGAGTGTGGCCTTGACGCCTTGCGCCACATCGACCGCAAGGTGCTGGAATACAGTCCGTCGCAAGGCTATTTGAGCTACCGCAAGAAGTTGGTTGACTACTACGCCAAGTACGACATCCACGTCTCGCCCGACGACATCATCATCACGGCTGGAGGTTCCGAGGCCGTGTTGTTCGCATTCATGAGTTGCCTCAACCCCGGCGATGAGATTATCGTGCCCGAGCCCGCCTACGCCAACTATATGGCGTTCGCCGTGTCGGCAGGCGCCAAGATACGCACCATCGCCACATCCATCGAGGAAGGTTTCGCCCTGCCCAAGGTCGAAAAATTCAATGAGCTGATCAACGAGCGTACGCGCGGCATTCTCATCTGCAACCCCAACAACCCCACGGGATATCTTTACACCCGGCGCGAGATGAACCAAATCCGCGACTTGGTAAAGGAGCACGACCTGTATCTCTTCTCCGACGAAGTCTACCGCGAGTACATCTACACCGGGTCACCCTACATCAGCGCCATGCACCTCAAGGGCATAGAGGACAACGTGATTCTCATCGATTCCGTGTCGAAACGCTATTCCGAGTGCGGCATTCGCATCGGTGCGCTCATCACCAAGAACAGCGAGGTGAGGAAAGCCGTCATGAAGTTCTGCCAGGCTCGCCTCTCCCCACCCCTTATCGGACAGATTGTCGCCGAGGCGTCTCTCAATGCCCCCGCAGACTACTACCGTGACGTCTACGACGAATATGTGGAGCGACGCAAATGTCTCATCGACGGACTGAACCGCATTCCCGGTGTCTATTCACCCATCCCCATGGGCGCCTTCTACACCGTGGCCCAACTTCCCGTGGACGACTCAGAGAAGTTCTGCCGCTGGTGTCTCGAGGAGTTCAACTATGAGGGCGAGACAGTCATGATGGCTCCCGCCGCCGGCTTCTACACCACGCCCGGCGCAGGTGTAGACCAGGTGCGCATCGCCTACGTGCTCAAGAAGGAAGACCTGGAGCGCGCCTTGTTCATCCTCAGAAAAGCATTGGAAGCCTATCCCGGAAGAAAACAATGAACCTGTCTCTCTTCATAGCCCGTAAGCTCTACAAGGACCAAGGCGGGCACCAGCGCGTCTCCCGCCCCGCCATCACGATCGCCACAGCCGGTGTGGCCATCGGGTTGGCCGTGATGCTGTTGTCTGTCTTCGTCGTGCTGGGCTTCAAACACACCATCCGCGACAAGGTTATCGGATTTGGCTCACACATCCAAGTGACCAACTTCCTGAACCAGATGTCAGCAGACCAGCAGCCCATCGTGGTAAACGACTCCATGATGGCCGTCATACGTGGCGTCAAGGGCGTCAAGCACGTAGAACGCTTTGCCTACAAACAAGGCATTCTGAAGACCGACAGTGACTTCTTGGGCGTGATGTTTGAAGGCGTGGGGCCGGAATACGACAGTACCTTCATACACCAGAACCTCAAGGCGGGCTCCATTCCCCACTTCTCAGACAGCCAGTCGGGCAACCACATAGTCATCTCCCGGACCATCGCAGACAAGCTCAAGGTGAAGGCCGGCCAGCGGATCTTCGCCTATTTTATCGATGACAACGGAGTGCGGATGCGCCGCTTCACCATACAAGGCATCTACCAGACCAATCTCACGCAGTATGACGAGACGATGTGCTTCACCGACCTCTACACCGCCATCAAACTGAACGGATGGACTCCCGACCAAGTGTCGGGCGCGGCTGTCACGGTCAGAGACTTTAGCCAGTTGGACGAAGTGGAGAACCGGTTCATCAGCAAGGTCAACAAGACCCAGGACCCCAATGGAGAGACTTACTCAGCGCAAACCATCAGAGACATCAACCCGCAAATCTTCTCATGGCTCGACTTGCTCGACATGAACGTGTGGATCATCCTGGTGCTCATGGTGGCCGTGGCGGGCGTGACCATGATCTCGGGCTTGCTCATCATCATCCTTGAGCGCACCACTATGATTGGCGTGCTCAAGGCCCTCGGCGCGCGCAACGCGACCATACGCCACATCTTCCTGTGGTTTGCCACCTTCATCATCGGTCGAGCGCTCATCATCGGCAACGGCATCGGCATCGGCATAGCCCTGTTGCAGAAATGGACGGGCCTCATCCGCCTCGACCCCACCACCTATTATGTCAGCGAGGTACCCATGGAAATCAACGTCCCCTTGATTGTGGCTCTCAACGTAGCCACGCTTGCCATTAGCCTCTTTGTCCTCATCGCGCCCAGTTATCTCATCTCACACATTCATCCTGCCAAGAGCATGAGGTACGAATAACAGGACTGGAGAGTCGGCGCACCGGGAAAAGGCACACACATTGAGACAGAGGACAAGAGGGCCAGCCCCCACACCACAGCATGATGCACATGAAGGGGAAAGTGTGCAATTGATAAGAAAGCAACATTTTCTTAAAAATACTGCACATGATATTTGGAAATGCGCAAGATTGGTTGTAACTTTGCACATAAATTTTGAATTTGTGCAATGGACAAAGCATCCAGTTTTAATAAGCTGATAGAACAGGCCATCATCCATAATTGGGAGAAAAACGCCCTGACAGACTACAAGGGTGTCACTCTGCAGTATCATGACGTGGCCAGAAAGATAGAGAAACTCCACATCATGTTTGAGTGTTCCGGCATCTCAAAGGGCGACAAGATAGCTCTTTGCGGCCGCAACAGCTCGGCATGGGCGTGTGCCTTCTTGGCAGTGATAACCTATGGTGCCGTCGCTGTGCCCATACAACATGAGTTCAAGCCCGAGCAAGTATACAACGTGGTGAACCATTCCGAGGCGAAATTGCTCTTCGTCGGAGACGTGGTCTCCACCACCCTTGACTACAGCATGATGCCCAACCTTGAGGGTGTCATCTACCTCCCCGACTACTCACTCGTGGAAAGCCGCACGGACCAGTTGACTTTCGCGCGCGAGCACCTCAACGAGATGTTTGGCCACAAGTATCCCAAATATTTCCGCAAGGAGCACATCCATTACCATGAGGACCAGGCGGAAGAGCTGATCATGATCAACTATACGAGCGGCACGACCGGTTTCTCCAAGGGGGTCATGCTGCCCTACCGTGCGGTATGGAGCAACATCGACTACCTGACAGACGTGCTGGGCCGCAAGTTGCCGGCCAACTCGCGCGTGCTCGACACCCTTCCCATGGCCCACATGTACGGCCTTGTCTGCGAGCTCCTTCTTCAGTTTGTCCTGGGCAACCACCTGTTCTTCCTCACCCGTCTGCCCAGCCCCACCATCATACAGGAAGCCTTCGCCGACATCCGCCCCTGCGTCATCTTTGCCGTGCCGCTCGTCGTGGAGAAGATTGTCCGGAAAAAAGTGTTCCCCTTGCTCGACAATGCGCGCATCAAGCTGCTCATGAAAATGCCGGGCATCAGCAAGAAGGTGAAAGAGCACATGCTGAAGACCGTCATGGACATTTTTGGCGGACAGGCCTATGAGGTCGTCGTGGGCGGCGCGGGCCTGAACCGTGAGATTGAAAACTTCCTCACAAGCATCCATTTCCCCATCACCATGGCTTACGGCACCACAGAGACGGGCCCGCTGATCACCTTCTGCGACCACAGCGACTTCATTGCCGGCTCGTGCGGCACGCCCGTGAAGCACATGGAGGTAAGGATTGCCAGCAACGACCCGGAGAACATGGCTGGAGAAATCATCACGCGCGGCATGAACGTGATGAAGGGCTACTACAAGAACGACAAGGCCACGCAGGCAGTGATAGACGAGGAAGGCTGGTTCCACACGGGCGACCTGGCCAGGATGTCCAAAGACGGCCATGTGTTCATCCTGGGACGTATCAAGAACATGCTCCTGGGCTCCAACGGGCAAAATGTGTACCCCGAAGAGATTGAAGACAAGCTCAATTCCATGGCCATGGTCAACGAGAGCCTCATCATACAGCACGGCGACAAGCTCGTCGGCCTGGTGCACCCCGACATGCACGAGGCCGAAGCGCTGGGCTTCACGGAAGACGACCTGAGGAACATCATGGAGCAAAACCGGAAAGAGCTCAACACCCTGTTGCCAAGTTTCTGCAAGATCAGCGAGATAAGGCTCCAGGCCGAAGAATTCGAGAAGACACCCAAGAAATCCATCAAGCGATACCTCTATAAAGAAGCATAACCCCCCAAAAGACAACATCATGGAAAAGATTCCAAGTTTTAATGAGCTCATCGAAAAAAGCATCATAGACCATTGGGACCAAGACGCCCTGACCGACTTCAAGGGCGTTGCGCTCCAATATCACGACGTGGCTCGCAAGATAGCCAAGTTGCACATCATGTTTGAAAGTTCGGGTGTGGAGCGCGGCGACAAGATTGCCCTGTGCGGCCGCAACAGTGCCGCATGGGCCTGCGCCTTCCTGGCCGTTCTCACCTATGGTGCTGTAGCCGTGCCCATCTTGCATGAGTTCACCGCCGACCAGATACACAACATCGTCAACCATTCAGACGCCAAGCTGCTGTTTGTGGGCGACGTGGTTGCCACGCAAGTCGACACCACCAAGATGCCCAACCTGGAAGGCGTCATCTATCTCCCCGACTACTCGCTGGTGCTGTCGCGCACCGACAAACTGACCTACGCACGCGAACACCTCAACGAGATGTTCGGTCACAAGTACCCCAAGTATTTCCGCAAGGAACATATCAGCTACTACAAGGAGCAAAGTCCCGACGAGCTGGCGCTCATCAACTACACCAGCGGCACGACCGGTTTCTCCAAGGGGGTCATGCTGCCCTACCGCGCCCTGTGGAGCAACGCCGACTTCGCCGAGCATGTGCTGGGCAGCCACATCAAGCCGGGAGAAAATGTCATCTCCATCCTCCCCATGGCCCACATGTACGGCATGGCGTTCGAGTTCCTCTATGAGTTTATCAAGGGTTGTCACATCTTCTTCCTCACGCGCATCCCCTCTCCCGCCATCATCGCCGCGGCCTTTGCCGAGGTGAAGCCGTGCGTCATCATCTCCGTGCCCTTGATCATCGAAAAGATCATCAAGAAGAAGGTCTTCCCGAAGATTCAGGATCCCAAGATGCGCCTGTTGCTGAAGATGCCCGGCATCAACAAGAAGGTCTACGAGAAGATTTGCGCCCAGGTGACCCAAGCCTTCGGCGGCAACTTCTACGAGGTCATCATAGGCGGGGCGGCTTTCAACCAGGAGGTGGAGGCCTTCTTGCACCAGATCCACTTCCGCTACACGGTGGGCTACGGGGCCACGGAGTGCGCTCCCATCATCTGCTATGCCGACCACAAGGACTTCGTTCCCGGCTCGTGCGGCAAGGCGGCCTTGCACATGCAAGTGCGCGTGGAGAGCACGGACCCCCGGAACGTTCCTGGCGAAATCCTGTGCAAGGGCCCCAATGTCATGTTGGGATACTACAAGAATGAGGAAGCCACCGCGGCTGCCATCGACAAGGACGGCTGGTTCCACACGGGCGACCTCGGAACCATCGACGCCGACGGCAACGTCTTCATCAAGGGCCGCTCGAAGAACATGCTGCTGGGTTCCAACGGACAGAACATCTATCCGGAGGAGATCGAGGACAAGCTCAACTCGATGACCATGGTCAACGAGAGTGTGGTCATCCAGGAGGGCGACAAGCTCGTCGGACTGGTGTTCCCCGACTTCGACGAGGCGAAGCAGATGGGCTTCAACGAGAGTGACTTGGAAAACATCATGGAGGAAAACCGCAAACAGCTCAACTCCACACTGCCCAACTATTGCCACCTGTCGGCCATCCGCCTGCACAACGAGGAGTTTGAGAAGACGCCCAAGCGTTCCATCAAGCGTTTCCTCTACACGCACTAAGCGGACACGCCTCCCCGCACCATGCGACAATCCCCGCAAGGATTGAGGTTCAGCCTCCATTCTTGCGGGGATTGTTTTTGTGGCTCTTCCGGAAATAGTACAGCAACGCCCTATGGCTGCGCCTCCAGTTGCCTGTCAAGTTCCTCAATGCCTTTGGCCGTGCAGAGTCCGCGTATAAACAGCATGATCACATTACGGAAGATGTCTTGCAGGCTATAGACGTTATAGAGCTTATACTCCATGACGTTTTGCATCATGCTGCCTCCCAACAGGCTGATCAACTTATAATTGAAATCGTCACGCAAATAGCCCTCTTGCACGCCCCGCCTGAAGAAGTCCATGCTGCGCACATCATGCGCTTTCCGCGTCTGCTCCAGATAAGCCGTCACCCGGGGATACTTGTGCAAGTCTTCGAAATAGAGCGGATTCATGTCACGGAGCTCCTCCATCTGAAGACGATAGAACTCGAGCAGAATGTCAATAACCTGCTTGTCGCCATTGGCGCTGAAGTGCTCCATCATGGCTTCGAATCCCTGGATTCTCCGCTGCACGCACGCCATGAGCAGCTCCTCCTTGTTCCCGTAAATCTCATAGAGTGTACGCTTCGAAATCTTCAGCTTGCGCGCAATGTCGTCCATCTTCACCGACTTGACGCCGATGGTAGTAAACTTACGGATGGCGACCTTCAAAATCTGCTCGCGCAGATCTTCACGATGATCCATGGTGTAGTTTGGTTGATGCATGTTCTGAGCAACTATTGTGGAATATTAAGAAGACATTCTCATCATCTTGCGTCTCATATACTATGAAAAACAGCAATTTATCGGGTGCAAAGTTACAAAAAATAGTGAAAACTTGGTTTTGTTCTTTCGTTTTTTATTATCTTTGCCTTCAATAACACGCAACAACACATAAAAAAAAATAACATGGTAAAAATCACAAAAGAGGCTGCCCTGGAATATCACTCCCACGAGCGGCCCGGCAAAATCGAAGTCAAGCCGACCAAGCCATATCGCACCCAAACCGACCTGAGCTTGGCCTACTCGCCAGGTGTGGCCTTCCCCTGCCTGGAAATCCAGAACAATCCTGACGACGTCTACAAATACACCGACAAGGGCAACCTGGTGGCTGTCATCTCCAACGGCACGGCCGTCCTGGGCCTGGGAGACATTGGCGCCATGAGCGGCAAGCCCGTCATGGAGGGCAAGGGCCTGCTCTTCAAGATTTACGGAGGCATCGACGTGTTCGACATCGAGGTCAACGAGAAAGACCCGGAGAAATTCTGCGAGGCCGTGGAGAAGATCGCCCCGACCTTCGGCGGCATCAACCTGGAGGACATCAAGGCTCCCGAATGTTTCTACATCGAGAACCGCCTGAAGCAGACGCTCGACATACCCGTGATGCACGACGACCAGCACGGCACGGCCATCATCTCGGCCGCCGGGCTGCTCAACGCCCTGGAGGTGGCCGGAAAGAAGATCGGAGAGGCCAAGATCGTGGTCAACGGAGCAGGAGCCGCAGCCATCAGCTGCACCAAGCTCTACTGCTCGCTCGGCGCCAAGCACGAGAACATCCTGATGCTCGACTCGCGCGGCGTGATATACAAGGGCCGCGACCACGTCAACGAGCAGAAGGCCGAGTTTGCCACCAGCCGCACGGACATCCACACGCTGGAGGAGGCCGTCAAGGGGGCCGACGTGTTCGTGGGCCTGTCCAAGGGCAACGTGCTCTCGCAGGACATGGTGCGCTCCATGGCCGACCACCCCATCGTCTTCGCGCTGGCCAACCCCGTCCCCGAGATTTCCTATGAGGACGCCATGGCCGCCCGTCCCGATGTGCTGATGTCCACCGGACGCTCCGACTATCCCAACCAGATCAACAACGTCATCGGTTTCCCGTACATCTTCCGCGGCGCCCTCGACGTCCATGCGCGCGCCATCAACGAGGAGATGAAGATGGCTGCCGTGAAGGCCATCGCCCAGCTGGCCAAGATGCCCGTGCCCGAGATCGTCAACCAGGTCTACCACGTCAGCGACCTGCAGTTCGGGCCGAAATACTTCATACCGAAGCCTGTCGACCCACGCCTCATCACAGAAGTCTCGGCAGCCGTGGCCAAGGCAGCCATGGAGAGCGGCGTGGCACGCACGCCCATCACAGACTGGGTGGCCTACAAGGAACGCCTGCGCCAGATGCTCGGGCAGGAGACCAAGTTCACCCGCACGCTCCATGCCACGGCCGCCATGCACCCGCAGCGCGTGGTCTTCGCCGAGGGCGGACACCCCACGATGATGAAGGCCGCCGTGAAGGCCCGCCAGGAGGGCATCTGCCACCCCATCCTCCTGGGCAACCCCGACCGGCTGGACCGACTGGCCAACCGCCTGAAACTCGACCTCACGGGCGTGGAGATCGTCGACATGCGCGCCGACAAGGAGCAGGGCCGACGGGCCACCTACGCCAAGCACCTCGCCGAGAAGCGCGCCCGACAGGGCTACACCTTCGAGGAGGCCTACGACAAGATGTACGAGCGCAACTACTTCGGCATGTCCATGGTCGAGCAAGGCGACGCCGACGCGTTCATCACGGGACTCTACACCAAGTACAGCAACACCATCAAGGTGGCCAAGGAGGTCATCGGCATCAACCCCGACTACAAGACCTTCGGCACCATGCACATCCTCAACACGAAGAAGGGCATCTTCTACATCGCCGACACGCTCATCAACCGCCACCCCAACGACAGCGTGCTCTACGACGTGGCGCGACTGGCCGCCCACTCCGTCAAGTTCTTCAACGACCAGCCCGTCATGGCCATGATCAGCTACTCCAACTTCGGGACCGACGAGCAAGGCTCGCCCGTCACCGTGCACCAGGCCGTGGAGCGCCTGCAGCACGACTACCCCGACATGGCCGTCGACGGAGAGATGCAGGTCAGCTTCGCCCTCAACAAGGAGCTGCGCGACGACAAGTATCCCTTCAGCCGCCTCAAGGGCAAGGATGTCAACACCCTCATCTTCCCCAACATGAGCTCGGCCAACAGCTGCTACATGCTGCTCAAGGGCCTCGACCCTGACGTGGAGGTCATCGGCCCGATACAGATGGGGCTCAACAAGCCCATCCACTTCACCGACTTCGAGGCCAGCGTGCAAGACGTGGTCAACATCACGGCCGTGGCAGCCATCGACGCCTACGTGGAGAAGCTCAAGAACAACCAGGGCGAATAATACCCCTCCCAAGCGGAAACACCGACTTCGGGGCGGCGCCGGCCCGCACACACGATGGACGGCGCTGCCCCGCGTTTTTTTTCAGGAAGGAGAGGCAGACGCTCGCCTTTCCCTTCATTTCAGCATGCCATTCCCTACTTATATTTTTGCGGCAAATGGCAATACCTGCGGAACAATTGGAACAAATGACTAACTTACCATACGACGAAAAGGACCTATCGTCCATCTTCAATTATAGCAAGCAATTGGTAAATAAATGCTTGCGCGACTTCGCACCCAATGCAGACGAGCATAAAGGCAAAGGCAGTTTGGGTCAACTGGACTATAACGGCAAGAACTACCCTTCCCAAACAGTCCAATATGCAGAACTGTTGTCGTCTGTGGCATTTGTCTGCAACTCAGAAATGCAAACATGAGGGAATGTGCTTAGCAAACATTTGTTTGAACAAAATGTGCGACTGTCATCAACAAGCCATCCTTCATTCATAAGGTGGTGACAATGTTCGCAAACACGTATATCGTCGATTGCATTCTCACAGATAATGTCCTCCAAACAACCAAGCATGACAAGCTCTTCAACCAATCGGTTTGCAAGTTTCTTTTCATGACCATTTCTTAGGGAAAAGAATGGTTTTACATTCCAATGCAGATGACCATATAAACGAAACATTTCCGTTTCGGTGAAAGACTGGGCTGTTGTACCTATATTGAGCATGAAATGATTCGTGTTTATGGAGTATTCCCAGCAATAAGCTGAGCCGACAGAGTGACCGAGATAAGCAGAAGCTTCAATTCGCTTGTTCGGAAATCGCTTGAGCATGGAGACTAACTCCTGGGTGCTAATCCATTTCATGTGATTGCATTTATAAAATTATCGAAACTAAAATTATGGGCGCAAAGGTCGGAGATCTTGGCGAGATAACCAAATTGTTTAGATCGAATTAAAAATCATTAGATCGTTTTACATTAAACAAAACATAGATGATGGATACAAAAGACATTTATAAATAAAAGATGCCGGGAATAGCAACGACGCTAAAATCGGCAAACTATAAAAAAAACACTAAAAACCTACATGGCTATATGGCAAGATTTGCAACATACTATTTCAGATATAATCACGAACTTGGCCCATACGAGTGGGAAAAGAGACAAGAGCACTTGGCATCTTTGTTTGAGCGCAACGACAGCATCATCTTTGGTGAGGGCGTACCTTCTGAGGAACAACAAAAGAACGGCATTCCATATGCCAAGGTGTTCAACCACCGCGTTTACCATCTAAAGTGTAATCCAAACATTATCGTCATGCAATTTGCCAACTCCATCGACATTCCGGTAGAGAGCAAGTTTGAGCAGACTGTGGTGAAAGACGAGCCATCGGTTTTCGTCATCATCGACAACCGCAAGGATATACGTACCGTAGCCATACAGAACCGCCGCAAGGCTTTCAGCGCACCCAGGAGAGTGGCGCAAATCATGGCAGACCGAATTGACAAAACACTTTATGGCAAGTACTGCTATTCAACAGAAATATTGCCTGAGTTCTATCCTGTTGACCTCTTCAAAGCATGGCAAGAACAACAGCAACACGCACAAGCCATTCGTTTTTCTCCTTCCGACGCAATGACTGCCGACGAGATAATGCAAAAGGTGAACGGACTAAAAGACAAAGACTATTATGATGACTCGCTCATGCCCATGTTGCTACAAATGAATCTTGCAGCAAAGAAAGCGAAATACAAGCAGAAGTTCACGGTTATGCCTGAAGACAAGAAGACCGCCTTGTATGTTGACAAGACAACGGCATATATGAAAAACCTCATCACGTTGGCCAGTGCCACAGGTGAACCAGTGGAGCTTGTCACAAAAGAGGGTGCTGTATTCAAATGTTTTGTTGAACCCGATGAGGAAAATACCGACAAGATTGTACATCGCAAGTTTGACGATGCCTTGTTGGAGATGCTCTTTAAGGGCTGCAAAGCCAATGGCGAGAAAGCCGAAAGCGATGATATTGCCAAGGCTGAGGCTGATGTGGTGGAAATGCTTAATGGCATGAAGCACATGTCGGAAGATATTGAGAAGAAGGAGGAAGATGCGGCATGACAGATACAATAGTACACCTTGACAAAGAGCAGACACGGCTCTGGCGCAGAAAACTGTTGGCGAATGATGTATATGTGCTTTTCTGCGACTACCTTAAACAACTACATAAAGAAGGGCAAACAGCATTGTCGCAAATAGAAGTGTTCTTGTCGGCAAGCAATTTTGCACATCTACTGATGTCTCTATCCAATATCCAGGAAGGCATAGATGATGAACTCGACGATTTGGAAGAAGATGCCGAGGGGGAGAATGACGCCATGATTATTAGCATTGTGGCGACAGCCATCATGTGTGCCGTGAGAAACCGTCACTCCGCGTTTGACTACCGATTTGCCATAATTCATATCTACACCCGATGGAACGACCATGCACTTCTTGCGCCAATGCTGCAATCTGCTGCAAGGAAAGAGGAAGCACGATGGATGGAAGGCAAGAAGACGGATTTGCTCACGTGCGAGTTGGAGGAAATTGAAAATAACAAGGAAGGCGAAGAAGCTGTAAGAGATTTGTTCCAATACTTTGTCGATATGTCTGCCAGCGTAGGCGAAAGTACAATTAAGGAGAACCTTCTTATCTTGAATAAATACAACGATGACCACGGCTATAAATATCAACCTTGTATTGATGCGTTATATGAGAAGTTGGGAATAAAGACTACCACTCAGTTCAATATTGAAAGAATCAACGACATACACGACAACCCAAATGTGACAATAGTAAAATGACAGATACGACAAATATAAAAATGGATTTTTGGGGTGATGTGACAATAGAAAAGATGTTCGACATCCACGATAACGATAATGTTGTAATTTGCACATCACCTGCGGACAGTAAGAAGCCCCCCGAACAAGCTGAAGAAAACGACGTAAAACATGCCCAGCGCGGGCCACGGAAACAAAGTCTGTTCACAAGCAACAAGCCAAACGAA
>DJOV01000088.1 GCA_002437285.1 Prevotella sp. UBA6429
ACATAAAATACCCTTTATCGCAAAATTACCCCACGCAAATCGCGGTGCGACCGATGAAAAACGCCATTTTCGCGTTCTATTTCATTGACCGTCCGTGACAAACTTTTCGGCCAAAAATCATGACAAGTAAAACTTCGCAAATGAATGATTCTGCCGGCGTTTGGAGTGACAGGGCCATTGGACGGCCTGAATGTAAAACGAGTTTAACCTGTTCGCGCCAACGGAGAGTACGGTTCTTGCCAAAACAGAGACACCCCGCAAGGGGCAAAAGCCTACACGTGACCAGCACGTCGCCTTTGCGCCTTGCGGGGTGTCTCCCCTATCCTACGGTTTGCCTTGCCTGGGGTCAGAAGTTCCACTTGGTGCCGAGGCTCAGTCGGGCCTCGCCCTCCAGGGGATGGTGCTTCATCACGTTGAACTCGACACCCTTGCCGTAGATGACCGCGGCGGGCTCCACATACACCTCCACGCTCTTGCTCACGGCCACGCCGGCCTGCAGGGCGAGCTTGCCGCCCAGCGTCACCTTCATGTCCTTGCCCTTGCGGTTGCTGCCCACGAGTGAGAGGTCAGCGATGCCCGTGAGGTGGAACCTGTCCTCATCGGTCCGCTCGCCGGTGATGGCCGACTTGATGTTCATCATGTATCCGGCGCTGAGCGAGGTGATGTTCTGGTTGCCCTTGCCCCTGGCACGCTGCACGGTGGTGTTGGAGAGTGCCGCGTGCACACCGCTCACACCGTTGAGCCACTGGCCGTAAGCCACCTCTCCCACAAACGAGAACTTGTTATTCCGGGGATGCATCTCAGCAAAGTTGCCTGTATAGAGGCCCGTGCCGATGGAAGCCGACACGAAGTGGGGTTTGGCAGGCTTGTCCACTGGCTGTCCGGCCTTGCCGCTGCGCTGCAGGCTATACTCCAGACCCACGGCCAGCGACGGCACGAAGCGGCCGACGTGCGACGGCTTGAGCCGCCGGCTGAGCTCATAGGCCACCTGGGGCTCGGCCACGACATGCAGGCCTTCGGCCACGCGGACGGCCACCTGTCCGCCGGCATGGATGTCAGGCGAGAAGTAGGTGGTGTGCTTGCCGTGCTTGGCATAGTCGAGCCCGAGATTGAAGCCCGCAAGGGTCTTGAACGACAGTGTGCGCGAGCGGTCGTAGCCGCAGCTCAGTGCCGTGAGGTCGGTCATCCAGTCGAGGCCGGCCACAGCCTGCACATAGTTGTAGCCCGTGGCACGCTTGCCGCGTATCAGTCCCTGCACGTTGGCACGCCAGGCGAAGGCCGGCGCATACCAGCGCGTGAAACTGACGCGGCCGACGGGGGCATACATCTTGCCCTCCGACATCGCGTTGAGGCGGTTGGCCACACCGCCCACCACGGTGATGGCGCTGCGGTGGATGTCATCGACATCCTTGACCTGAGCCGCCCGGCGGTCATTATAGGTATAGGTCAGGCCCGCCAGGAACGAGGCCGTCACGTCGCGCTTGTCAAACGAGGAGGTGTGGGGCGCGTAGTGCTGTCCGTAGATGTCGACCCTCGGCTCGAGCGAGAGCGCCAGTCCGCGTGCCAACCGGATGTTAGCCTGCAGACCGCCACCCAGTCCGAACATGTTGTGCTTCACATGGTCTTGGTCGGCCGTGCGGTTGTAGCTCACGCCCGCCACGAGATCCATCCAGAACTTCCTGTTGGGGTTGAGGCCGCCGAAGAGGTTGTGGAGGTTGGCCATGTAGTCGAGTTGCAGTCCGACGGCCTTGGTATTGTTGGTCGACGCATACTGGTGGATGCTGGAGGCGTTGGCCGTCAGGCGCAGGGCGTTGTAGGCGTCAAACCACTTTCCGACACTCACAGCCGCGCGTCCGCCGAAGCGGTCGTCCCATGTCGTGGGATGGCTGTTGGCAAGGAAGGCCGGTCCGCCCATGAGGCTGAAGAACAGGCCGTCGGCAAAGCCGCGCCCGTCGTAGCGGTTCTGGAGACGGCTCTCGGGCAGGCGATAGCCCAGTCCGAGCATCACCTGGCCATAGGGACGGTAGCCATGCCACGTGTTGACCTGCGACACCTGGTCCTCGACCAGGCCGATGCGGGGCTCCATGTAGACGTATGTGAAGTGGGACAACGCCACCTGTCCGCGCAGGCCGATATGCAGGCCGAAGCCATTCTGCCAGCGTCCCTGGTGGCGCGACCACGCATAGCTGGCGCCCGCCACGCCGATCAGCTCAAAGCGCCGCGGCGTGTAGTAGGTGCCGGGCTGCGACAGGGCGGTGATGTTGAGCAGGTAGTCGAGCGAGAGGTCGGCAAACTTCACTTTCTTGCCGAACACCTTCCACAGCCCCCCGTCCACGTTCAGGCGCACGCCATGCTCGGGCGTGATCCAGTCGCCCAGGCCGAAGGAGCCTTGCGCCCCGAGGCGCAGGCTGGATGTGCCCATGCCGTTGAGGCCGGCGCCTGCGTCGACAAACAGGTGGTCGAAGGGGCGCTTGTGCTGGTAGACCTTGCTCACGCGCGGCCGCTGCAGCATGTAGTCGAGCGCGCTGCCCGGCACCTGCGCCGTCAGCGTGGCCGATGCCAGCGCGGCCAGGGCCAGGCACGCACCTCTCTTGGATATGTGTGATTTCACGTCAGTCATCTTTGTCATGATCTTCATGTGTCGTCCTCCTTACTTATTGTCTTTCTCCTTGTCGAGCAAGAGGTTGTTTACATCGCCGTCCACACGGGCTGTCTTCTTCAGCGAGGGATCCAGTTCGAAAGCCTTCTTCAGTTGGTCGTAGGCATCCTCGGGACTGTCAAGGCGGTTGAGGCAGATGGCCCGCAGATAGTGGGTGAGCGCCTCATCCTCAGGCAACTGCTGCGCCAGCTTCATGGCCTCAGCGTCGCGCTTCATGGCCAGGAGCAGGCAGCACTCGTTGCGCTGGCCTGTGGCGGCCACCGTCTGGTAGTCGTCATAGCGACCGTTGAGCACCGCGTTGACCGCGAGCAGCAAGCGCGTGTCGTCGCCGGGCTTGACAAAGGCGGCCACCGAGTCGGCCTTGGTGAAGTGGCCGGCGTTGAGCAGGGCGATCACCTGGTTGCAGTTGACCTCCTGCGGGGCATCCTTGCCCACGAAGCGCTCAAGCAGCGTCTCGTCAGACAGGCCACGGTTGACCAACGACACCTCCAGGTCGTTGGCCGCCACCATGAACGAGGGATAGGTCTTGATGGCGTTGCGCATGTACTCCTCGCGCAGCGTGCTGTCCTGCGTGCCCGAGTAGAGTTGGTAGAACTCGTAGCGCGAGAGCTGGCGGTAGTCTTTCTTGTAGAGTTGCAGGATCTCGTCGTTGGTGAGGGTGCGCATGATGGAGTATGCCAGCGTGTAGTTGACCTTACGCAGCTGGGGCAGGTACTTGGCCTGCAGCAGGGTGCGGTAGAAGGGCAGGCGGCGCATGGCGGCGCTCTGGCGGTCGATGTCGCGAGAGGCGGCGATGACATTGCTCATCTGTTCAGCCTGCGCGTTGAGGCTGTCCTGGCGGAGGAGCGCCACCACGTCGCTCCAAGGCGCCACCTTGGCCGAGCTATGGAACTTCACGTCCCTGGCCAAGTCGGCGGGGAGGTGCGAGCGCATGTAAGCCGCGGCGAAGTCCATGCGTCGCTGGGCCAACCGGAGGTTGCCGGCATACTTGCCGTCGGGCGACGACGTGCCCTCGAGCGACAGCGACTGCAGCGAGGCGCCCTCCGACTGGGCGATGTCGGTGATCTGCTGTTGCAGCTTGGCTATCTCGCTGGCGTTCTGCGGGTCGGTGGTGCTGAAGGTGGCCTTCTCCATGGGGAACCGCAGGTTGACCTCACCCCGGCTGTCGCGCAGCTGCTTCTCGGGTTTGGGCAGGTAGCGCGGGTCGGTGATGCGCTTGGCGGCAAACGAATAGTCGAGCCAGCGCAACGGGTTGACCGTGCCGCGGGCGATGATGGTGGTGTCGCGGTAGAGAATATGGGTGTAGTCCTCGATGGCCATGTAGACGTCACAGGAGTATTCGTCTCTCACGTTGTCGACATATACCGAGTCGTTGTAGCCGATGATGTCGTTGGTACGGCCCTTCTCGCGCATGGCCGCCGTCTTGATGGTGACATACTTGGCCAGCGGGTCGCCGCTGGCCGAGTCGTTCATGTTGAAATTGTAGAGACGGTCCTGCGTCTGGTTGTACTCCTTGGCGTCGTAGACCATGGGGCGCATGAGCGACAGCTTGCCGCGCGTCACGTTGTTGAGTATGGGCTGCACGACAAGGCGGGTGTCGTGTCCGAACATCTCACGCGGCACCCTGACACGTGTCGACACGTGCAGGTAGTTGCCCTTGATGATGATGTCGGTGGGCTCGGGTACGACCTTGTTGGTGATACGCTTGGCTTGCACCAGCACCTCCTTGATGGTCACGTTCTTCTCTTCCAGCTTCACGCTGAGGTACCCCTGACCGCTCTTCACCTTGACGGTCTTCGGGTTGAAGCCCACCATGCTGAACTTCAGGGTGGTGCCCTCATGCACGTTGAAGGCAAACTTGCCGTCGATGTCGGTACCGGCAAGGCGCCGCTGGCTGTGGGCGTCGGTGATGTTCACACCTGTCAGGGGTTGGTCGTCGTCCTTGGCCACCACCTCGCCAGCCACTCGCATCACGCTCTGTGCGCTGGCCTGGAAGGTCGCCAAGACCAGCATCAGCAGCATGAGGGCTGCGCTGCGGCGATGTGTAGCATTGATAGTGTTGTATGATTTCATGATTGGTTGATCCTGTGTTTTCGTAAAAAACTACTTGATGATGTACACGAAGGTCACGCCCGCCTTGAGCGGGGCAACCTGCCACTTCTTGTGGTTGGGCGTCTCGGGTGCCTCCTCTGTAGCCTCCTTGTAATTCTTCTCGCGCCTGTAAAGCGCGCCGCCACCCACCGTGGCCTCCAAGCTCCAGTGACGGCCCAGCACGAAGCTGTAGCCATAGGTGAGGCCACCGCCATAGGCGTCGCCGTTGTACCGATGGCCATCGAGCAGCAGGTTGTAGTTGGCACCCAGGGCCATGAGACCGAAGAAATGACCCGCCTGGGGGCGTGCGCTCATCCAATAGCGCAGCTCAGGGGTGAACATCTCACCCCGGGTGTCAAACTTGCCTGCCTTCAATCGGTTGAAGGTGCCTTCCATATTGAATGTGATGTGGCGGTTCACTCTCAGTTCGAGCCCGAGGTTGGGACTCGCCGTGGCCCAGTAGAGGGCATTGGTCTTCAGGGCTACGCGCTGCGCCGTGGCGCTAAGGCTGCCACACACGAGCAAGGCTACAAGGGCGCCTTGCCTAAGACTTCTTGGCAACTTGCTGATAAAAGAATTCATAAGCTATGTTTTTTCCTGAATTGTCTTCTTGCAAAAGATATGTTATTGTCCTTCTATTCTAACTCGCTGCAAAGGTAAACAATTTTCCTCTTACATTTCCCCCGACCATAAGGTTTTTGCATCAGGCACCCTATTTTTTTCATGGAGCGGCTGATTGGAGAAACACAAGGGCGGACCGTTGCGATAAACGACAACTACAAGATTACAGGAAAATGAGACGGAAGGTGATGTGACCGTCAGCGTTCTCGGCCAGTTCAAGCGCACCGTTGCTGGCGCGCATGATGCGGCGGGAGATGGAGAGGCCGATGCCATTGCCCGAGGGCTTGGTGGTGAAGAAGGGCACGAAGATGTGTGCCGCCACATCGGCGGGTATGGCGGGCCCGTCGTTGGTCACGTCGATGGTCACATTGTCGCGGCTGTCGGTATAGGCATGAAGGGTGATGTGGCCATGAGGCTCCGTGGCCTCGGCCGCGTTTTTGAGAAGATTGCTGACCACACGGCTCACCAGGGCCTCGTCGGCATAGACCAAGAGGTCGTCGGGCGTGGCGCTGACGCTGATCTGCCGTTGCCGGCCGGCACCATGGGCCAGGAGCTGCGCCTGCCGGGCGAGGAAGGGCTTCACGTAGAACAACGCCGGTGTCGGCGTCGGCACACGCGTGAACTGCCGGTAGTTCTCCACAAACTGCACCAGCTCCACGCTGGTCTTGCGGATGACCTGCAGCCCTTCCCGCGTCTCGCCACTGGCCGTGGGGAGGAGCGTCTCGGAGAGAGAGATGACGGGGGTCACGGTGTTCATGATCTCATGGGTGAGCACACGGATGAGCTTCACCCAAGCGTCAATCTCCTGGTTGGCCAGTTCGTCGTGGATGTCACTGAAGGCCATGACAAGCATCCGCTTGCCCCGCAGCAGGGCGTGAGACTGGCGGCAAGAGAAGCGGCGCAACGCCTCCTCAACCTGGCTGATGTGGGTGACGGTGTCGCGGCGGAGCATCTTGCGCGCTGCCTGGTTAGACTGGATGACGACGCCCCGGGCCTCCTCCACGACAAGGATGCCCGTGTCGACCGAGTCGAGGATGAGCTCATAGAACTTCTCTTTCTCCATCTGCTCGTCACGGGCGTGGCTGAGCACGCTCTTCACACGGTTGAGCGTGTCGTTGACCACTGCAGTGCCGCCCTGCCGCCCCGTGGTGGGAAAGCGGAAGCTGTAGTCGCCACTGTCGATGGCGTCAAACAGGAACTTGACACGATGGGTGATGCGCCGGCGCTGTCGCCACAACCGGAGATTGACCAAGAGCGAAACCGCCAATGCGAGTGAGAGGATGATCCATGTCATGGGCTACAGTCCGTATTTCTTGATTTTGTTGTAGAGTGTCTGTCGCGAGATGCCCAGTTGCGCGGCCACCTGCGAGAGATTGCCCTGGCAGTCGTCGATGGTCTTGGCGATGAGTTGGCGCTCCATGCCGTCGAGGGTAGTAGGCTGCTCGACAGCCTCAGCGTGGTGGGCCGTGGGGACTGAGGGCAGGTCGCGCGGCATGACGGTGTCGCCCTCGCAGAGGATGACGGCGCGCTCCATGGCGTGTTGCAGTTCGCGTATGTTGCCGGGCCACGGCATCTGCTCGACGCGCTCAGCGGCCTCGGGCGAGAGTGACAGCCCCTGTCGACCATAGAGGTCGGCGTAGCGGTGCAGGAAGTGGCTGGCCAGCGGGGCGATGTCGCCCTTGCGCTCGCGCAGGGGCGGCAGGTGCAGGTGGATGGTGTTGATGCGATAGAGAAGGTCCTCACGGAAGAGGCCGTCGTTGACCATCTGCTGCAAATCCTTGTTGGTGGCGCAGAGAAGGCGCACGTCAATTGGGATGGGTTTGGCACCGCCCACACGCACGATGCTCCGGCGCTGCAGGGCTGTCAGCAACTTGGCCTGGAGCCCATAGCTCAGGTTGCCTATCTCGTCGAGAAAGAGCGTGCCGCCCGTGGCCAGTTCCAGCTTGCCGGGCTTGTCGGCCTTGGCATCGGTGAAGGCTCCCTTGACATGGCCAAACAGTTCACTCTCGAAGAGCGTCTCCGAGATGGCTCCCATGTCGATGGGAAAGAACGTCTCGCGCCGCTGTCCCGCGCCCTGCGTCTTGGATCGGCTGGAGAGACGGTGGATCTCGGCGGCCAGCACCTCCTTGCCCGTTCCGTTCTCGCCCGTGATGAGGATGTTGGCATCGGTGGGCGCTACCTTTTCCACCATCATACGCAGGTCGCGCATGACTGGCGATTCGCCCCAGTACATGGCGCCTTGGGCCGCATGTCCGTCGGTTGGCGTGGCGGCCGAGCCGTCCTGTGGTGCCTGGACCTTACGGCCCTTGGGCAGACAGGCCAGCAGGGTGCTGACAAGTTTCTCGTTGTCGAAGGGCTTCACAATGAAGTCGTGGGCCCCTTCCTTCATGCCACGCACGGCCAGCTCGATGTCAGCGTAGGCGGTGAAGAGCACGACCTCCGTGTGGGGACTGAGGCGCTTGATCTCGTGCAGCCAGAAGATGCCCTCGTTGCCGGTGTTGATGCCACTCTTGAAGTTCATGTCGAGCAGCACCACGTCGGGCTTGTCCTCGCGAAGGCGGGCGGGAATGCCGACCGGGCTCGCCAGCGTCACCACACGCTCAAACACGCTCGACAGAAGCATGCGCACGGTGGTCAGGATGTTGCGGTTGTCGTCTACGACAAGTAGGGTTGCGTGTTTCATGTGTTCATGTCTTTCCACCTGCAAAGGTACGGAGATTTCCTTTTCCACGTGCGTAATGGAAGCCCAAAGTTTTCATGGAGGCAAAGTTATTTCCCTATCCTTGCCAACGCCAAGAGAGCGGAGACAACTGATGGGATATTGGGAATCGAAAAGCGGGTGTGCCTGTCATTTGGCACACCCGCTCTTATCGTTGCATCCGTTTTTCAACAGATGACTGTCTGTTTACTTGTAGACTATCACTTCAGCACCTTCACGGCCTTGCCGTTTTGCTTCATGATGTAGAGACCCTTCTGCGAGGCTGCGCCCATCTTCATGCCCTGGAGATTGTAGTACTCAGTCTGGCCCTTGGCCACATCGGTCACGCCCTGCACACCGGCGGTGCTGACGTTGACGAAGTTGGCATATTCTGTCTTCACATAGGGAACATACGCCGAGCTGCCATCATAGTCGGACTCCACGCACTCCGTCATTTCGCCATGAGGGCCGTCATACTTATACTCATACTTGTAACCTTCGATGAGAGATGCCTCAGAATCGCCCTCTTCGGTCTCATAAGCCTCCTGCAGGGTGAGGTTGCCTTGCGCGTCGTAACTGCACACCGTGTACTGGTCCTCCGAGGCAAGATACTGGTCGTCATAGGTCACGGCACCGCCATTCGTGTTGACGTAAGTGCTCTGGCCGGTCTTGAAGCTGCCGTTCGCATCGGTGGTCTTCTTGTAGATGACCAGCATCATGTAGTCGTAACCAGGCAACTTGACGAAGTAGCGGAAGTCGCCATTGTCATCGGCCTCAGCGGTGAGGTCATACTCGTAGGTGCCGTCATCGGCCACGTCAGCCATGTGTGCGGAGGCCAACACATTGTCGCCCGACACCCAAGCGGTACTAAGGTCGGTGGTGAGCTGTCCGTTGCACTTCGTCCACACCATGTCCGAATAAGTGACGGTCTCGTCGCCCGTCGTGTAGACGCACTTCGTGGGAGCGTTGCTGCCGGCCGCATAGGTGTAGGTCAGCTGGTAAGCCTGGTCCCAACTCTCACCATCGTCGCCGATGGTGTAGTAGGTGCAACTCGTGATATTGCCGTCGGCATTGCGCACGATGTCTGTCTTGTTGGCGCCGCCCGAGCGTGTCCAGGTGTTCTCGTCGGAGTCGTATGAGTAGCCATCGTACATTGTCACGACACCGGTGCGGTCGTCATACTGCTGCGAGCGCTTCACCACCTCGGTGTAGTTTTGGCCGTCGGTCGAGGTGTACATGTGCTGCTCCACCACCTGACCCTTGCTGTTGTAGGTATTCTCGAGCTTGGTGTATTCGCCGTAGGCCGTCTGCACCTGCGTAAGGGTATTGCCCGAGGCATCGTAGGTGTAGGCGTTCTCTGCCTCCTTGCTCCAGGCACCGTCATCATAGTAGTACTCCACATCGGTGCCGGGCAACCACAGGGCTCCAGCCTCGGCCGTGCGACGCGGGGCCATGCACTTGCCCAAGCTCTTGGTGGCCTTGACAGCCTTCTGCACATGGGCCAGGCCTGAAGCCACAGCCTTGAGATGTTGCGACATTGCCACGGAGGCGACTGGACCCTGGGCCTGGGCAGTCATGGAAAGCGAGAGGGCTGCCGATGCAATAGCAAAAGTAAAATTTCTCATAAGCTTGTTTTTGTTTTGTGTTGATGAATGTTATGATATTATTTTTCCTATCTCAATACTTTCTTGCCTCCTACGATATAGACGCCCTTGGGCAAGCGGTCGAGGCTGTCGCCCACCTTCACGCCTTGCAGGTTGTAGACGCCCTTGGCTGCTGCCTTGCCATTGTCCGCATGACTGACAACGCTGATGCCCGCCGTCACGTCCACAAAGTCGTCTGACACGACCTTGGAGCTCAATTCATAAGTCTTGTCATTGGCATTGTAGCTGTAGGTGACAGTCTCCGTGACCTCACCATGGGGACCGCCATAGGTAAACTCGTTTTTCACGCCATCGAGTACGGTGGGATGGTCCAGCCCGCCAGCCTGGCTAATCTGACACTCCTCATACACCTTCTCGTTGCCCCAGGAGTCATAGTCCACCTGCATGGTGGTGCCACTGTAGAGGTCAGCGTCCGTGGCCTCGGCGCCACTCGCATTATAATAAATGAGGTTGTAATACCGGAAACTGCCGTTGTCGTCCACCTTCACGTATTTCAGCTTTTGCTTTTGCGACGCCATGCCGGCATAGATATTCCACACCTCGAAGCCTCCGTTGCCGTCCTTCTCAGCCGTGAGTGATATGTTGCCATAAGTGTTGTCTTCGACAGTGGCCGACTTGAGGAAGTTGCCGTTCATAAACCAGCTCAGCGAGTAGGCGTTGGCAAGCGGAGGGGTGAACTCGTCCCACACCATGTCGGTGTATTTCGAGTAAACGTCAAGAATACCGTTGTTGGCCACAAGATACTCATAGCCTGAGGGTTGGCGCTGCCCGTTCTCAAAGGTGAACAGGATTTTCGACTGGGTGTCGTACACACCATCGTAGCCCAGCACTTGCTTGGTGACACTGGTGATGTTGCCGTCAGCATTGCGTTCCACCACCCGCTTGTAACAACTGCCGGGGAACAGCGTCCACTCGCCATTGGAGATGGTGCTAAACTGGAACGAGGTGGCGAGGTCGAAAATCTCCGGGTCGTAGACATATTCCTTCTTCATACGGGGCTTGTAGACGTCGCTGCCCTCATCGGTGCGGTAAGTCGTCTCGGTGAGCAACTGTCCCTTTGCGTCATAAGTGCTTTCGACCTTGGTAAGCGTCGTGCCGTTGTCGGTGACCTGCGTGAGGATGTTGCCTTGCTCATCATAGGTGTAGCGGTTCTCGCTGTCCTGAGTCCAACCTCCGTTGCCATCGGGCACATACACCACCTCGTGCTGAGGCTTGCTGACTACCGTCTGGCGGGCCGCCTGCGACTTGCGGGACGGGACCATTCCTCCCTCTTTGGCAACATTGACTTGCGCGTTCACGGCAGATGCGAACAGCAAAACCGCCGAAACCAAAAGTGTCTTTTTTCTCTTCATTCTCTCAAATCCAATACAAATTATCCGATTTCCATACTAAACGATTACAAAATTAGCATAATTTTCTTTAATACATTGCAAATTATTCTATTTTTTTCGCCACTGCGTTCGCCTTGTTTGTATGTTTGTATGTTGTTGACACCCGAGCAGACCAGCGGTACATGGATAAAGCAGGAGCCTAACACTTCATGTGGTCGCTGTCAAGGATGGTTCACTCAAACTGTCGTGAGCAACGCCCGAGAAGGTGCGGTTGACCAGTGCCTGTGTGAGGCCCGTGGGACGCGAGGACGCAAACACGGAGTCGAGCACTGCGGATGCCTCGCCATAGGGGCGAACCGACTGGCTGAACGTGGCCATGCGTGAAAGCACGTTGCTGCGCTCATCAGACCATTTCACCTGTGTGTTGCTTTGCAACCAGAAGTGCAGTTTGATGCGAAAGTCATTGCTCATGGCAAACGAACGGTTACGGTTACCTCTTCATAGTCGGGATGCGAGGCGCGGATGATGAGATGCTGGGGGACCGCCGGGAGGACAAAGTGATACCAGGCGTCTCCGCCCACACGGCCCATGCCTTCATGGGTTTGGGCAGTGCAGCTGTCGATGAGGGTGCTGTCGCGTGTCATGAGAGTTATCTTCACGCTGTGCACAACGGCCTTGGTGAAGCTGTCGCGCGCATGGCCCCAGAGGCCATTCCTTGCTGCCCGTGAGACCAAAAATAGCATCACAAAAACTTGCACAATCAGATTTTGCAGTGTATTTTTGCAGTCGTTTGAATGTACATCATAGATGTCATTCACGATATGCTATAAGATTTAGGTGAGTTCTATAAATCACCACCATAAAAAACATGAATAATGAAGGGTTACGCTTTGCCATCTTTTGGCCTCTTTTCGGCTCAGACCGCCACCTCGTTCAGTCGTATAGCCCGTGCGTTCCTCACTCGCTGACGTCCTGACCTCGAAAAGAGCCTCAAAATCTGACAATGCTCATTTATAGAACCCACTTTTAAAGACAGAAAACCCAAACGTATGAATTCGCTCTTGCGCCTTGCCATTGTGGCAACATTCCTCGGAACTGCATTCTACGCCTATGCCGCTACTGGCAAAATAGTGAAGCGGAAAGCAGTGAGTCAACAACTTGAAGAGTTTTTCGCTAATCGCCTGAATGACGCACATGGCAGTTTTGACAACAAACTGTTGTTGAAACACGACCAAGTGGAGGAATATGAAAAGATGGTATGGAGTGCCTGGAAGCATGCGGTAGAAAACGATGCTGAGCAGAAGCTCATTCCGCTGGGTGTCCTTGACAGTACGGCATTGGGAAAATGGAACTTGCCGTCTCAACTGGAGCCCAACGCTTCCATGCCTTATTTTTACGGCAAGAAACAAGCACCTCATGCAGACGAACCACTGCCATTGTTTTTATACATCCACGGTTCCGGACCCAAAGATTATGAATGGCACACCGGTCTGCAGCTCGCACAGAGATTCGCCGACGCACCATCGGCGTATTTCATTCCGCAGATTCCCAATGAAGGCAAATATTACAGATGGTGGCAGCGAGCCAAACAATGGGCTTGGCAGAAGTTGCTCAGACTGTCTCTTGCATCCGGCGAGATAGATGCAAACCGCATCTATGTGTTTGGCATTTCAGAAGGAGGATACGGTAGTCAGCGGCTGGCTTCGTTTTATGCCGACTATTGGGCGGGGGCTGGCCCGATGGCGGGCGGAGAACCTTTGCGCAATGCTCCTGTGGAAAACTGTGCCGACATGGGATTCTCGTTGCTTACTGGAGCGGAAGACAGAGGTTTCTACCGCAATTATTTCACCCAAGCCACCAAGCAGGCTTTCGACAGTGCCGAAACGGCACACCCCGGTCTTTTCAAACATCGCATAGAACTTATTCCGGGCAAGGGACACGCCATCAACTATAATCCCACGACCCCTTGGCTTCGCCAATGCGTGAGGAATCCTTACCCCAAACATGTCTATTGGGAAAATTTTGAGATGGACAGTTTGTATCGAGACGGATTCTATAACATCTGTGTACGTGAGCGTTCCAATCGTGACTACAGCACGCGCACGTATTATGAAATGGACATCAACGGGAACACGGTGAACTTGAAAGTGAGTGAGGTGAGTTATGAGATCACCGGCAAGGATCCCAATTGGGGTATAGAGATGACCTTCAAGCGCCATTACAAGCCGGCACACAGCGGAAAGATAACGCTTTACCTGAACGACAAGCTCGTGGATTTGAGCAAGAAAGTGACGGTGACCGTGAATGGCACGAAGGTGTTTTGCGGAGTTCCGAAGCTTTCTTTGCAAAGCATGGCAAACAGTTGCGCCGCCTTTTATGATCCATGCCGCATATATCCAGCGGCAATAGACATTGACGTCAAATAGAGTGCAGGGACAAGGCTGATCCTTGCGCACTTTCAGTTTTCAAAAGACAAGACATTCCCTATCTCAAACCTTCAAGAGATTGCGCACAATCCACCAGCCGAAATACAGGCAGACATACGCCTTGAGGGTTCGACCACAGAAGACGAAACGCTTCAACCGGTCAAACACATGACCATAATTATACCAACTGGCCAATACCACAAGTAGCGCATAGGGAATGGAAAGGATGAAAAAATAATTGTACCCAATGGCCGTGCGAAGGTTGCCATGCACCAATGCGTGGAGCGCACGTTGCAGGCCACAAGCCGGACACTGGGTACCCGTCAAGTCATGCCAGACGCACCGTATAGCGAAAGTGTCGGTGCCGGGATTGACAGAGTAATAAAACATGCCAAGCAGGATGACCGCCACGGGGAAGGCCCATGTCATGACTCTGTCTACCCTACGCATCATTGAGCTCCAAAGATCACTGCGCCAAACACAACCACGGCATAAATCACACCTACGGCGACAGCAGCGATAGCACCGTAGATGGAAAACTTGCGTGCCTTGTCTGACGCTTGCTGCGCCTCTTCATAAGCACCACTATTGTATAGACTATCAACCTTGGCAGCATAGACGATGGCCACAATGCCTAACGGCAAACAACAAAAGATTGTGCACAGGATGGCCCAGACCAAGTTGCTGTCGGGCCGCGGATTCAAAGTCTCCATATTCAATAAAAACGTTTAAGTTAAAAGATTGCGACTGTGCGAGCAGGCGTCTCGCTGATGCGGACACGCCACTACGCACATACAAATTTCGTGATAATTCCCGAAAACGCCAAGCTTTTCTCAAAAAAAATGGAAACAAGTCAAAGAGCTCCGTCACATCTCGCTGCGACGGAGCACTATCAAGACAGAGTTTCCAAGCGACTTGTGACGGCTGCAAAGATAGCGACAACTTTTCTTTGTGCCAAACGACAAGGGGACACCTTGGGTACGCCTTTTATCCAATGTTCTAAGGTGGATTCTATAAATTACCACCATAACGATATAAAAAACAGCGGATTACGTTTGGCCATCTTTTGGTCTCTTGTTGGCCCATTCCGTCAGCTTGCTCGGTCACATAGCCCGCTATGCTCCCTCACGCGCTAACGAAATGACCTCAAAAAGAGCCTCAAAATCTGACAAAGCTAATTTATAGACCCCACCCTAATTATAAAGCGCTTACAACACAAAACGCTTCATGTCCGTCAAACATTTGCCACAACACTGACGATTTCCTTCCATACAACTTCGATACGGTCAACGATACCAACTCCGTTTTCCTGCTCGATTGCAATGTGTTGGGTAGCTACATTCTAAAATATGGCTGCAACAAAAATATGGCTCTTCCAGAATTTGGAGTGATGGGTCCCTTACGTTGGGCTGAATGTAAACCGATATAAACCCCAGGGGAGCGGGAAGTCCTGACGGGCTCATACCGACGTTTGCGTCCTTGGCCTTGTGAGTGGGGCTCACGGCCCATGCCGCAAACATCCGCATGGCGGCTATCGCCGCCTTCCCGCACCCCTGGCCATAAACCGGATTAAACCGCTTACGCAGCAGGAGTGCAAACTGGTTAAACCGCTCACGCATGTCTCGCAAGCCATGCTGTTTACACTCCGTGGACAGGGACCGATGAATGGCGTGAGCGGTTTAACTGGGTTTAAAGCCAGCCCTTGAAGGGGGAAAGGCGGCGACAGCCGTGTGGAGACAGGCGAACCTTCGTGTCGTGAGCTCGGCTCAAAAGACGCGAAGGCTCGCATGGGGCCCCAGCCCGA
>DJOV01000127.1 GCA_002437285.1 Prevotella sp. UBA6429
GACTATACTTTTGCCCCTTTAGGGCGTTGGCTCGCGCGCACTTCCTGCCCAGGGCGCCGCTTCGCTTGCCCAGGGCTATGAACTTTTGGCCTTACAGGCCGCGCATGCAGCAAAGTCGTGCGCAGGTCATCGCATGCGATAAAGTCGTGCGCAGGTCGTCACGTGCGATACAGTCGAGCGTAGGTTGTCGCGTGCGACAAAACAGGGATATGTCGTTGCGGGGCAGGTGTCTCATGCGTAACGGAAAAGGGGATGTGCGGGATGTCCTGAGACATCACCGCACACCCCCTGTGTGGGGTCAACATGCTGTGTTGACAAAAGTATGACTTGTGATTACTTCACCACCTTGCGGGTAGTGCCATCGCTCATCTTCACGATGTTGAGGCCCTTCTGCGGAGCGGAGAGCTCCTTGCCGTCGAGCGTGTAGTACTTGCTTGCAGTAGGCTCGAGTGTGCCGTCCACACCCACGACATAGGTGTCGTTCTTGCTGTCCTTCACGATCAACTGGATGCAAGGCGTGTAGGGGTTATTGTCATCGGCATTGAGGTACCAGCCCTCTCCTTTAAGCTTGTTGAAGGTGCCATAGACGAGGAAGCACTTGCCGTTTGCCACCTCTGTGGTCTTGCCAATGAGGAACGGGGTGGCGTCCAGTGAGCTCTTGTCAGTGTTCTGGGTGTAGACCAGTCCGTAGCGGGTAGCCATGTCAGTAGTCTCGAAGGTGGCTGTTGAATCGAAGTACACGTCGTTGTACTTCACCGTCAGGTTACTGCCGTCGAGCTCGCAGAGGTCGTACTGGCCTTCCTTCAGCTCGTACTCGCTGTCGGCCTTGAGCTGTCCCTGTGCGTCGTACACCCAAGCGAAGGCGGCAGCGTCGGCTCCCAGGTTGCCCAGCACGATGAATCTCATGCCCACCACCGTGTAGCCGGCCAAATTCTTGATCTTCGCGGCATCGTTAATCTGTGCGGCCACAGCCTGTGCGTCGGACACTGTGGGCCAACCGCTATAGCTGACGGGTGTCTCGGAACCGGGATAGCCCACGAGGGCCTCGTTGTCCTTGATCTTCTTCTTGGCGTAGGCCTTGCTTGCCGGGGCGGCGATGCTCATGGCTGCCGTGTTGTGGCCTGCGTTTGCGTTACCCTTGATTTCCAAACCAATCTTTTGTGCGTTTGCGCCTGTTGCGACACATGCCAGTGTCACCATTGAGAGTAAAAATCTCTTCATACAATACCTGTTTTGTTGATAACTGTTATTAAACGCTGCAAAGTTATTAAAAAAAACTAATTCGGCCCCCGTTTTTCCTGTCTTTTTGCTAAAAAAGATGAGGAGTGCCTGTAATTGTGCCACAATCCGGATGAATCCTCTTGCTGGAGGAGGTCTTGGCTCTTCCGTCATATGGACGTGATGAGGATGATGCGTTGCACCCACACTTGCCTCTCCCACAGAGTATATTGTTCTCCCACGGATTCCATGGATTTACACGGATGAGAGGCGGTTGCGTTGGTTTTGAATGTAAACCGAGATAAACCCCAGGGGTGTGGGAAGCCCTGACGGGCTCATGCTGCTGTTTGCGCCCTTGGCCTTGTGAGCAAGCTCACGGCCCAAGCCGCAAACATCCGCATGGCGGTTGTCACCGCCTTCCCACAACCCTGGCGATAAACCGGATAAAACCGCTCACGCATGAATGGTGCAATCGTACAGCAACGGCCCGCGCACACTGATATAGAACGGATTAAAATAAAATGCGATGGGCTCCTCACACAAATGGCTATAAAACCCCGATAATAACACGCTCTGAACAAACTTCAATAAATGCTAAATAGGATTAACCGCCGGCGGGTTTTGCCCGAAAAACTTGCGTATGTCAACTATTATTACTACCTTTGCAGCGCATAAGAAAAAAGGCACAACCGCCCACAGGGTTTCCCGGCTGGTTCTGCCGCAGTAAGACAACAGGCATCCAGACTCAACCGTTATACGCTTTTTCTCTCCGTTGAGTCGCGGGATGAATGACCAGAGATATGCTCAGAGCATAGGCCAGAGCCCTTGTTTCGCCCAGCCCATGCAGCCCAGATGCCATAAAACAAACAACATGAAATTAAAGGAAAAGAGCAGAAAGATTGTATTGACATTATTTTTATTGATTTTCCCTTGCGCCTTGTTTGCGGCCGGCGACACCACTGCCGCTTCCGACGTTGACTGGTCTCCAGTGATGGACGCCATCATCCAGGTGGAAAGCGAGGGAAACACTCGGGCCATCAGGGGCAACTCCGTGGGAGCCATGCAGATCACGCCTGTGCTCGTGGCAGAGTGTAACAGCATCCTGAAGCGACGCAAGAGCAAGAAGCGATTCACGCTGAGAGACCGCTTCAGCCTGGCCAAGTCGAAGGAGATGTTCCTCCTCATCCAGTCGTTCCACAACGTGGAGAACGATGTCGAGAAGGCCATCCGGTCCTGGAATGGAGGTTTGCACTACTCCATCCGAGCCACACAGAGATATTATAATAAGGTGATGTCGCACCTCACCAACCGACACTGACCCTTCTGCCCGTAGGGGGTGTAGAAACCAATAGCCCGGACTCGCAATGAGCCCGGGCTATTTCGCGTAACTTTGTTTTAAGGTGGGTTCTATAAATTAGCTTTGTCAGATTTTGTGGCTCTTTTTGAGGTCATAGTGTCAGTGAGTGAGGGAGTATAGCGGGCTATATGACCGAACGAACTGGCGCTATGAACCAAAAAGAGACCAAAAGATGGCAAAACATAATCCCTACTGTGACTTGTTACCTAAAGGTGGTAATTTATAGAACCCACCTTAATATGTAATGCAAAGAGTTTTCACGCTGTCAGGGTGAAGGGCGTCAGCGGATGCGGTCCATGCTCTTCACCAGGCGGTCGTCGGCCTTGATGCCGCGATGGGCCAGCGCCAGGAGGATGATGGCCACGAGGGGCAGGCAGGCGGCAAAGCGCACGTGGAACGTGGCGCCGCCTGTGGGCAGGCTGACCAGTGCGCAGAAGAGGTAATAGGCATACCACAGCACGCAGAGCGTCATGCAGACTACGCAGAGACGCATCTGGCGTGCGCGCTGACGATACTGGAAGATGGTGAGCAGCGACAATGCGCCTGTGACGACCAAACCCACAAAAGGAATGGGACGGGCGTCGAAACCCCCGCTTTGCGCCAACCCCAAGTTGTACCAGGTGGCGGGCAGCCCCATGCCCTGAGGCTCCACGCTGCCGATGGGCAGGCAGAGGCAAGCCAGCAGCGCTGCCACGGCCAGCAGGAGGTAGACGGTCTGTATGCGCTGGATCATTGTGCCTCTTCCTCCTGGTTGTCCTGTGAGGGGTCGCGCCAGTAGATGTTGCCGTCCATAAACTCCTGGGTGGCCAGCAGTGTGGGCTTGGGCAACTTCTCATAGTAACGGCTGATCTCGATCTGCTCGCGGTTCTCAAACACCTCGTCGAGCGAATCGTTGTAGGAAGCAAACTCCTGCAACTTCTTGTTGAGGTCTTGCTTGATTTCGACACCAATCTGGTTGGCGCGCTTGCCGATGATGGCCACGCTCTCATAGATGTTTCCGGTGCTCTTCCACAACTCGGGAAGCTCGCGAGTCACGGTGTTTACCGGAGCCTTTGACTTCTTATAATCCATATCTGATAGAAAAATATTGATTTTGAATGTGTTCTTTGTTCGTTAGGTGGTTACTCTTGTGCGCTCTCGCCCGTCACCTTCTTGCACTTGGCAATGTATTGCTCGGCGAGCTTGCGCGACTTGGAGTCGGGATACTCGTTGATGAAGCCGTAGCACTCGTCCTCGGCGTTCTGGTAACGCTCGACGCGCTTCGCCTCCACACTCTGCTGCGCCAGCTCAAACTTGCTCTTCATGATGAGCAGGGCGAAGTCCTCACGCTTGCTGGTGTAGGGATAGTCCTTGAGTGCGTTCTCTGAGGTCACGATGCATGCCTCGTAGTTGTTGCCGCCCTCGGTGCAGTTGCCGAAATAAGAGCCGAGGTTGTAGTAGAGCTGTGCGGAGTAGAGCTCCTTCTGCACGAGCTTGTCCTGGAGGGAGAAGAGGCGAGCCTGCGCCTGATCCTTCAGCTTGGCGTCGGGGAAGAGGTCGAGAAACTCCTGGAAGGCGGAGATGGCCTGCACCGTCTGTGTCTGGTCGAGGCGTGCCTCCGGTGTGCTGAGGTAGAGGCTTTGTCCCACATAGTAGGAAGCCATCTCGGCGTAGACGCCACGGGGGTAAGACTTCACGTAGCGCTTGAAGGTCTCGGCGGCCGTCTCATAGTCGCGGTTGCAATACTCGGCCATTCCCAGCATGTAGAGGCTCTCCTGCGCGTCGGCGGTGCCCTTCTCCTGCGTGATGACGTCCTGCAGGATGGTCGTGGCACGCTGGTACTTGCCGTTGGCGAAGCACTCCTTGGCGTACTCGTATCGGTATCTAAAGTCGGGGGTCTTATACACTTGGTTGAATTCTCTTGCGCAGCCGCTCAAGAGCAACAACAGTGTGAAAGCAAAGAGAAGCTTATTCTTCATGTTCTGCGTTTTGAGATGCAAAAATACAACTATTTCCCGTATTGGCCAAGTAGCATCCGCCATTTTTAGCAAAAAATAGGATTTCATCGTGATATTTGGCGAGAATGGGAGTTGCGGAGCGGCTTGTCGTTATCGAATTCCCCGAATGCCTTACCACGTCATTCGTTTAATTCGTGTTATTCGTGTTCAAATAAATATCAGTGGCTTATCCATGCGGTTGTTCTTTTTCGAACACGAATTGCACGAATAGCACGAATGACGGCTGATAATTAACGCCCTTGGCGTTATCGAATTCCCCGAATGCCTTACCACGTCATTCGTTTAATTCGTGCAATTCGTGTTCAAAACAAATATCGGTGACTTTTCCATGTCCTTGTTCTTTTTCGAACACGAATTGCACGAATAGCACGAATGCAGACTGATAGTTAACGCCCTTGGCGTTATCGAATCCCCCGAATGCCTTACAATGTCATTCGTTTAATTCGTGCTATTCGTGTTCAAAAAAAATATTGGTGGCTTATCCATGTGCTTGTTCTTTTTTCGAACACGAGATTTGTCGAAGACCCACTGACCAAAGGGAAGTAATTGCACGAATAGCACGAATGCCGGCTGAAAGTTAACGCCCTTGGCGTTATCGAATTCCCCGAATGCCTTACCACGTCATTCGTTTAATTCGTGCAATTCGTGTTCAAAACAAATATCGGTGACTTTTCCATGTGCTTGTTCTTTTTCGAACACGAATTGCACGAATTGCACGAATGCCGGCTGATGGTTAACGCCCTTGGCGTTATCGAATCCCCCGAATGCCTTACCACGTCATTCGTTAAATTCGTGTTATTCGTGTTCAAAAAAAAATATTGGTGACTTATCCATGCGGTGGTTGTTGTTCGAACACGAGATTTGTCGAAGACCCACTGACCAAAGGGAAGTAATCCGTCGCATCCGGAATAATAGGGAGCAGGCCATCGCATATGAAAAAAGGCGCTCGTCAAGAGCGCCTTTTGGTTGGTCTGTGCAGTCAGCTTAGTGGTTGGACACGTAGTCGGTGATCCACTGGCCCACCTCCTTGGTGCCGTAGTGCTCGCCACCGTCGACCTGTATCTCCGGCGTGCGAACGTTTTGCAGCAAGCTCTCGTCGCAAGCCTTGCGGATCAGCGCGCCCTCGTCTTTCAGTCCGAAGTGCTCGAGCATCATGGCAGCGGAGAGGATCTGTGCCAGCGGGTTGGCCAGGTTCTTGCCGGCAGCCTGCGGCCATGAGCCGTGCACGGGCTCGAAGAGCGGCGTGTGGGCACCCAGTGAGGCAGAGGGCTGTAGACCCATGGAGCCCGTGATGGCGCTCGTCTCGTCGGTCAGGATGTCGCCAAACGTGTTCTCGGTGACGATGACATCGAAGAAGCGAGGCTCCGTCAGCACACGCATCGAGCAGTTGTCGATAAACATGTAGTCGGTCGTCACGTCGGGATATTGCGGCGCCATCTCCTTGGCGATCTGTCTCCACAGGCGTGAGCTGGCCAGCACGTTGGCCTTGTCGACGACCGTCAGGTGGTGGCGGCGGCGCTGTGCGGTCTCGAAGGCCACCTTGAGGATGCGCTCGATCTCGGGTCGGCTGTAGGCATCGGTGTCATAAGCCTTGTCGTTGTCCTGGTATTTCTCGCCGAAGTACATGCCTCCGGTGAGTTCGCGGATCACCATGAAGTCGGCACCCTTGATGAGGTTCTCCTTCAGCGGTGACATGTGTAGCAGGCAGTCGAACGTAGCCACGGGGCGCACGTTGGCAAAGAGGCCGAGCTTCTTGCGCATGGCCAGCAGGCCCGTCTCGGGGCGCACCTTCAGTGTGGGGTCGTTGTCGAAGCGCGGGTCGCCCACTGCGGCGAAGAGCACGGCGTCGGCATCCATGCAGGTCTTGAAAGTATCGTCTGGGAACGGGTCGCCGCAGACGTCGATGGCGTGCGCGCCACAGATGGCCTCGTGATAGACAAACTCGTGGCCAAACTTCTTGGCGATGGCGTCGAGCACATGGATGGCTTGCGGCATGATCTCTGGCCCGATGCCGTCGCCGGGCAATACTGCGATGTTCAGTTTCATGATTGCTTATGAGTTTTTTTGATTGTTCTTGATGTTTTCGTCCTCCACGATGTTGAGCATCTTGAAGGTGGCCTTGATGGCCGCTTCCGTCTGGTCAGCGTCAAGGCCGTGAGTGTGTATGACGCGGTCGCCGTCGCCCTGCCATGTGATGATGGTCTGCACGAGTGCGTCGGTGCGTCCTCCGGGCGGGATGGTCACGGTGTAGTTGGCCAGTCGTGGGAAGGTGCGGTTGAGGTTGTCCTTGTAGATCTTGCGCAGGGCTCGCACGAAGGCGTCGTACTGTCCGTCGCCCGTGGCGTCGGCGGTGTATTCCTCACCGTTGATCTCCACCTTGATGCTGGCGATGGGCTTGAGCCCGTAGGATGTGGAGACCATGTAGCTCAGCAGCTTCACCCGCTCCACGGGCGTGTTGTGCTTGAGCACGTCAGCGATGATGTAAGGCAAGTCGTCCTGCGTGACCATCTCCTTGCGGTCGCCCAGCTCGGTGATGCGGCGGGTCACGCTGCGCGTCTGTTCGGGTGTCAGCTCCAGTCCCAGTTCCTCGAGGTTCATCTCGATGTTGGCCTTGCCGGAGTTCTTGCCCAGCGCATATTCGCGCTTGCGCCCGAACCGGGAGGGCACGAGGTCGTTGCTGTAGAGCTTGTCCTTGTTGTCGCCGTCAGCGTGTACGCCCGCCACCTGTGTGAAGACATTGCTGCCCACGATGGGCTGGTTGGGCGACACGGCGATGCCGCTGTATCCCTCGACGAGACGACTGATCTTGTTGAGCTGTCCCTCGCGGATGGACGTCTTGGCGTGGAACTGGTCCTTGAGGATGGCCTGCACGCTGGCCAGGGGCGCGTTGCCACAGCGCTCACCCAGTCCGTTGACGGTGACGTGTACGCCGCGGCATCCGCTCAGCACGGCCGCCAAGGTGTTGGATACCGCCAAGTCGTAGTCGTTGTGGGCGTGGAAGTCGAAGTGCTTGTCAGGGTAGGCGCGGTGCATCTTGCGCACATACTCCACACACTGCAGCGGGTTCATGATGCCCAGGGTGTCGGGCAGCATGAAGCGGCGGATGGGCGTATCCTTCAAGGCATCCATCATCTTGTAGACATAGTCGGGCGAGTCTTTCATGCCCGAGCTCCAGTCCTCCAGGTAGATGTTGACCTGCAGCTGTTGTTGCTCCGCATAGTCGAGCACGCGCAGGATGTCGGCGATGTGCTCGTCGGGCGTCTTGTGCAACTGGTGCTCGCAGTGTTTCAGCGAGCCCTTGACCAGCAGATTGATGACGTGGCAGCCACACCCCTTGATCCAGTCGACCGACAGTCTGCCGTCGACGAAGCCCAGCACCTCTATGCGGTCGATGTATCCCTCCCGCCCGGCGTAGGCGCAGATGCGGCTGACCGCCTCGCGCTCACCCTCGGACACACGAGCCGATGCCACCTCGATGCGGTCCACGTTGACATCGTGCAGCAGCGAGCGGGCGATGATGAGCTTCTCGTGAGGCAGGAAGCTGACTCCGTTGGTCTGCTCACCGTCGCGCAGCGTGGAGTCCATGATCTCAATCTGCGGACCGAGCATGCTCTTTGGTCCCACTTCCATCAGCCGCGTTGCTTTTCGTAAGCCTCCACCTTGTCGCGGTTGGCCACGAGGAAGTCCACGTCGTCGAGACCGTTCATGAGGCAGTGCTTCTTGTATCCGTTGATGTCAAAGTGCTCCGCGTGTCCCGTGGCGAGGTTGGTCACGGTCTGTGCGGGCAAGTCCACGCGCACCTGAGCGGCATGATCCTTGGCGATGGTGTCGAAGAGCTCCTGGAGGAACGGTTCGCTCACCACCACAGGGAGCACAAAGTTGTTGAGCTCGTTGTTCTTGTGGATGTCGGCGAAGAAACTGCTGATGACCACGCGGAAGCCATATCCTGCGATGGCCCATGCGGCATGCTCACGCGAGGAGCCCGATCCGAAGTTCTTGCCGGCCACGAGGATGACGCCCGAGTAGGAGGGGTCGTTGAGCACGAAGTCTTTCTTCAGGCTGCCGTCCTTGTTGTATCTCCAGTCGCGGAAGAGGTTGTCGCCGAAGCCCTCCTTGTCGGTCGCCTTGAGGAAGCGTGCGGGTATGATCTGGTCGGTATCCACATTCTCCAGGGGAAGGGGAATGCAGGAAGATGTGATGACATCAAATTTCTGTTTCATCGTTATGTGTGTTGTCTAAGAGTTAATAATCAATCCTCAAGAAACTCGCGCGGGTCGCTGATGCGTCCCGTGATGGCCGCCGCCGCCGCTGTGAGCGGCGAGGCCAGCACCGTGCGCGCCCCGGGGCCCTGTCGGCCCTCGAAGTTGCGGTTGGACGTGGAGACGCAGAGCTTGCCGGCCGGCACCTTGTCATCGTTCATGGCCAGGCAAGCCGAGCAGCCTGGCTGCCGGATGGCGAAGCCCGCGGCCTCGAGCTCCTTGTCGAGGCCTTCCTCCTTGATCTGTTTCAGCACGGCCCATGAGCCAGGCACCAGCCAAGCCACCACGTCGGGTGCCTTGTGATGCCCCTTCACCACCGAGGCGAATGCCCGGAAGTCCTCTATGCGTCCGTTGGTGCACGCCCCGAGGAAGACATAGTCGACAGGCTGCCCCTTGAGCTGCTGCCCAGGCTCGAAGCCCATGTAGCGCAGGCTCTTGAGGAACGAGGCCTGCTCGCTCTCGGGCACCGTGTCGAGCGCCGGCACCTGTCCCGTGACGGCGATGCCCATGCCCGGGTTGGTGCCATAGGTGATGCGCGGCTCGATGTCGGCACCGTCGAAGACCAGTTCGCGGTCGAACACGGCGTCGTCGCCGGAGCGCAGTTGGCGCCACTGGGCCACCGCCTTGTCCCACGCCTCGCCCTTGGGTGCGTACTTGCGCCCCTTGAGGTAAGCAAACGTAGTCTCGTCGGGTGCGATGAATCCGCCGCGCGCACCCATCTCGATGGACAGGTTGCAGAGCGTCAGCCGGCCTTCCATGCTCATGTGCTCGATGACCGGTCCGGCATACTCCACGAAATAGCCCGTGGCACCCGATGTGGAGAGCTGCGCCATGAGGTAGAGCGCCACATCCTTGGCCGTCACGCCCTTGTGCAGCGCCCCGTTGATGGTGATGCGCATCGACTTCGGCTTCTGCTGCAGGATGCACTGCGAGGCCATCACCATCTCCACCTCGGAGGTGCCGATGCCGAAGGCCACGGCGCCCACGGCACCATGGGTGGACGTGTGTGAGTCGCCGCAGACGATGGTCATGCCCGGCAGGGAGAGACCCGTCTCAGGACCGACCACGTGGATGACACCGTTCTCGGGAGTGTTCTTCTTAAACTCGGTGAGGCCAAACTCCTGGCAGTTCTTGTCGAGCGTCTCCACCTGGCGGCGCCCTATCGGGTCGAGCTCGGGCGACCCCTGGTCATGGGTCATGATGTTGTGGTCAGGCATGCAGTAGACCTGCTTCGGCCTGAAGACCTGCAGGTGGCGCTGGCGCAGGCCGTCGAAGGCCTGCGGCGATGTCACCTCGTGACAATAGAGACGGTCGATGTACAACTGTGTGGGACCATCCTCCACGATCTGCACGACGTGGCTGTCCCATATCTTATCAAATAATGTGTTCATGATGTGATAGTCTTTGGCGGTGTTATTTCCTAAACTTGTTGATGCAGTCGATGTAAGCTTCGACCGAAGCGGTCACGATGTCGGTGTTGGCTCCGAAGCCATAGTAGACGTTGCCGTCGTACTCCACCTGCATGTGCACCTTTCCCACGTCGTCCGACCCCTTGGAGATGGCCTGTATGGTAAACTCCTTGAGCGTCATCTGCTTGCGTATGATGCGCTTGAGCGCCTTGATGGCGGCGTCGACAGGACCGTTGCCCGTGGAGCTCTCCTCAAACTTCTGTCCGGCGATGTCGAGGCCCACGCTGGCCACGCTCCTCACACCCTTGCCCGTGGTCACCTGCAGGTAGTCGAGCTTCACGGCATGGCTGGCCGCCGTGTCGGCGCCTGCCAGCATGAGGATATCGTCGTCGGTGATTTCCTTCTTCTTGTCGGCCAGGTTGAGGAATGCCTTGTAGACCTTGTCGAGCTTCTCCTCGTCCTTGATGTCCACGCCGTTGACCTCAAGCCGGTACTTCAGGGCGGCGCGTCCCGAGCGAGCCGTGAGCACGATGGCGTTGTTGTCGAGGCCGATGTCCTTCGGGTCAATGATCTCGTAGGTCTGCACATTCTTCAGCACGCCGTCCTGGTGGATGCCGCTGGAGTGGGCGAAGGCGTTGCGTCCGACGATGGCCTTGTTGGGCTGCACCGGCATGTTCATGAGCGAACTGACCATGCGCGAGATGGGGTAGATCTTCTGCGTGTTGATGTTGGTGTCGATGCCGATGCCCTTGTGACACTTGAGTATCATGGCAATCTCCTCGAGCGACGTGTTGCCGGCGCGCTCGCCGATGCCGTTGATGGTGACCTCCACCTGGCGTGCGCCGTTGAGCACGCCCTCAAGGGTGTTGGCCGTGGCCATGCCGAGGTCGTTGTGGCAGTGGGTGGAGATGATGGCCTTGTCGATGTTGGACACGTGCTCCATGAGGTACTTGACCTTGGCTCCAAACTCGCTGGGCAGGCAGTAGCCCGTGGTGTCAGGGATGTTGACCACGGTGGCGCCCGCCTTGATGACGGCCTCGACGACACGCGCCAGATACTCGTTGTCGGTGCGTCCGGCGTCCTCGGCGTAGAACTCCACGTCCTCCACGTACTTCTTGGCGTAGGCCGTGGCGCGCACGGCGCGCTCGAGGATGTCGTCGCGGTTGGAGTTGAACTTATATTTGATGTGGTAGTCGGAGGTTCCGATGCCCGTGTGTATGCGCTTGTGCTTGGCATATCTCAGCGAGTCGGCTGCCACGTCGATATCCTTTTCCACGGCGCGTGTCAGCGCGCAGATGGTGGGCCATGTGACCGCCTTCGATATTTCCATCACCGAGTTGTAGTCGCCCGGCGACGAGATGGGGAATCCCGCCTCAATGACATCCACTCCCAACAGTTCCAGCTGCTTGGCCACCTGAATCTTCTCTACCGTGTTCAGCTGGCATCCAGGCACCTGCTCACCGTCGCGAAGGGTGGTGTCGAAAATAAAAAGTCTGTCGCTCATAATTGGTATGTTTGTTTTGTTTTTGTTTTCATGTTAACGAAAAAAGGCCTTTCCACTACCGGAAGTGGAAAGGCCTTATCTTAGTCATGTCGCTCACAAGCACATGCACACCCTCTCACTTCCGGCCACTTGATGCAGTCGAATACCGATTAGAATGTTAATGATGCTCATGCAAACGATAGTCATGTTCTGTTCTCTTTTGATTTTCCGACAGCAAAGTTAGTCATTTCTTGGCACACAAACAAATAAATTGCAAGAAAAATGAGATATAAAATTGCAAATGATAATCAATCGGCTTGTTTTAAGATGATTGTGACACATTGTTCTCCGCGCGCAGAACGAAAAACGCCCCATGACCGGTCGATGGTCATGGGGCGCGTTATGGGTAGTGTCTCATGTGAGCCTGATGGTGGGCGTCAGAACTGTGGAGCCATGGGTGGCGGGCCCAGGGGGTCGTCCTCGGCCACGGCACCGTCGTTGTTCATGCGCGAGCCGATGTACTCGCCGCCCATGTCGCCGGGCAACGGGGCGGGGGCGGCATCCTCGGGATTGAGGAAGCGCGTGTACTGTCCCTGGAAGGCCAGCAGCACGTCGCCCGTGGCACCCTTACGGTGCTTGGCGATGATGATCTGCGCCTTGCCGCGCAGGTCGTGCCCCTTTTCGTCCTGGTAGATGTGGTAATACTCGGGCCGGTGGACGAAGAGCACCATGTCGGCATCCTGCTCGATGGCACCCGACTCACGCAGGTCGCTGAGCTGCGGCCTCTTGCCCTCCAGTCCCTCGCGGTTCTCCACCGTACGGTTGAGCTGCGAGAGGGCGATGATGGGTATGTCGAGCTCCTTGGCCAGTCCCTTGAGCGACCGCGAGATGGTGGAGACCTCCTCCTGTCGGTTGCCGAAGCGCATGCCGTTGGCGTTCATGAGCTGCAGGTAGTCGATCATGATGATCTTAACCCCTTTCTCGCGCACCAGTCGGCGCGCCTTGGTGCGTAGCTCGAAGATGGACATGCCCGGCGTGTCATCGATGTAGAGCGGTGCGCCCGTGAGGCGAGCCATGTACTTGTCGAGGCGTTGCCACTCGTCGGGATAGAGCTGTCCGTTCATGATCTTTTTGCCCTCGATCTCGCAGACATTGGATATCAGTCGGTTGACGAGCTGCACGTTGTTCATCTCGAGCGAGAAGAAGGCGATGGGCTGTTGGTAGTCGACGGCGATGTTCTTGGCGATGGAGAGCGCAAACGACGTCTTACCCATGGCGGGTCGTCCGGCGAGGATGACAAGGTCACTCTTCTGCCATCCCGACGTGATGTTGTCGAGCGCGGTGTATCCCGACGGTATGCCCGTGAGGCCCCCCTTCTGCGAGGAAGCCTTCTGCAGGATCTCCATGGCCTGTCGGAGCACGGGGTCGATCTGCGTGTAGTCGGTGCGCATGTTCTTCTGCGACAGTTCGAAGAGGTTCGACTCCGCCTCCTGCATGAGGTCGTCCACGTCGACCGTCTGGTCGAAGGCCTTGGTCTCGATGACCGATGCGAAGGAGATGAGCTGTCGGGCCAGGAACTTCTGCTGGAGAATCTTGGCATGATACTCGATATGGGCCGATGAGGCCACGTGGGCCGTGAGGTCCACCACATAGGTGGGTCCACCCACCTCGTCGAGCGTGCCCTCCTTCTGCAGTTCGTTGGTCACGGTCATGATGTCGACCGGGTTCTGTGCCATGTTCAGCGTCTGTATGGCCCGGAATATCTTCTGGTGCTGCGGCTCATAGAAGGTCTCCGGGCGCAGCAGCTCCGAGATGACGGAGAAGGCGTCCTTGTCGATCATCAGGGCGCCGAGCACCACCTTCTCCACGTCCACGGCCTGTGGCTGCAGGTGTCCGTAGGTGGGGTCGATGGGTGGTGTGGCGCGCTTGCGCCGGTTGTTGGGGGTGTTATTGGGTTCTGGCATGATGATTATATAATATTAGGAGGGGACTTCCTGGCCCTGTGGTTTTCAGGGTCAGGAAGCCCCGTGTCTTTTTTTCAGGTGTGTATCGAGTCCACCATTTAGGTGGGTTCTATAAAAACGTAACCCTTCATTATTTTCCTTTTTTATAGTGGTAATTTATAGAACCCACCTTTTACTTTTTCTTCTTCAGTTTGAGGCGTGGGATGTTGACCTTGTCGCCGGCCTTGAGCTGTGTGCGTCCGGGGTTGACGGCCTCGATGTAGCACTCCATGCCGGGTCCGAGCTGCGTGCGGCTGATGCCCTCGAGCGTCTGTCCGGCCTTGGCGACGACCGTGCGCTCCACGCCCACGATGTCGTAGGCACCCGTCCGGATGCGCACATCCTTGTCGTACGCGGTCGCGGCAGGAGCCTTCTCCAAGTCCTTGGCGCCTTGTCTTGCGGCCCGTGTCTTGTCGGTCGGCTTCTCCGCCTTGTCCTTAGCGGCATCCTTGACCTTGTTGTCGGCGGTGGCCGGTGGGGTAGTGGCCGCTTGCTCTTCGGCCGCCTGCTGTCTCGCGGCCTCCTCAGCCTTCAAGCGGTGTGCAGCCTCCAGGCTGTCCTTGCGCGCCTGCGCCACGGCCGCCGTGTCGACAGAGGCCGCGAGGATGGCGCGGCCCTGTGAGGTGCGCGCTGCGAGGATGGCTTGCGCCTCCAGGTGCTCAATGCGGTGGTCGCGCTGCGTGAGCTGCGTGAAGAGGTAGAAGATGCCTCCTGCGCAAGCCAGCAGCAACAGCACTGCCGCACCGAGAACCCACCGCATGAAGCGGTGCTGGCGCGTCATCTCCTGTTGCAGGATGATCAGTTGGTTGCGGGCGTCGTCGGCTTGGCGCTCTGCCTCGACCACCGGACTGGTCACCTGCGGGGTGGGTGTGCGGTCAGGTTCCTCTTGCATGGGCTCTTGCTGATCGGGCTTGTCCGGCTCGACGGGCTCAGGCTCTGCGGGGACGGCCGCTTCTTCGGCAGGCTTAGGCTCATCCTCAGCGGGAGTGGGCTTATCCTCAGCGGTTGTGGGCTTATCCTCGGCGGGAGTTGGCTCATCCTCAGCAGATTCGACCTTTTCGGGCTTAGGCTCCACTGCAGCAGGCGATGGCTCCACTTCAGCCGTTGCCACTTCAGCCGTTGCCTGTTCCGCCTCAGCCGACTCGGTCTCCTCCTCCTCCTTCTTGACGGTCGGGGTGCTCTCCGCATCCGTATCCTGTTCGGTAAGGGATTGCAGGGCGCTGTCGGGGTCAGCGAATCGCTCATCAATGGCGGTGAAGTCGACACCGTCGTTGACGGGAACGGTCTCAAACTGCGAGAAGGGACGGTTGACCAGGTCGCGCATGGCATTGTCGGGTGTGAACGACACCTTGTCGCGCCCCTCGATGACGATGGGCTCGCCCGTGTTGACATCCACGCTCTTGCGCGACGCGACGGGCACCACCTTGAAGGTGCCGAGGCCCTTGACCTTGACCTGGCGGTCGGTGGCGATGCCCTGTACGAGCACGTCGAACATCTTCTCCACAAACTGCTCGGCGGCCTGACGCTCCAGTCCATACTTGTCGACGAGCGTCTTGGCGAGTTCCTTGTATCCTGTCTTGCTCATGGTGTGTGAAGGCTAATCCTTGTTGAGTTTTTCCTTGATGGCCTCCATGGGTCGGAAGCCCAAGACGAGTTTGGGCGGCACAAGCATGCGCTGCTGCGTGCCGGGGTTGACGATGATGCGCTCCATGCGCTTCTTCACCTCAAACGAGCCGAAGCCCGGTATGAGCACGCTGTCGCCCTCGTCAAACTGGTTGCCCATCTGCTCGATGATGGCCGACACCATCTTCTGCGTGTCGGTCTGCGTGTAGCCCGACTGCTGTGCCAATTCGGCTATGTACTCCTTGTTGTTCATGCCTCTCCGTATAAGTCAAACTCGTCGTTGCCCGTGATCTTCACCTGGTAGTAGTGTCCTGTGCGCAGGGTGCGCCCCTCGACGGGTATGAGCACCTCCGGGTCGACCTCTGGCGAGCAGCTCTCGGTGCGTCCCACATAGTAGTTGCCCTCCTTGCGGTCGATGACCACCAGCTGCGTGGAGCCAACCTTGGCCGCCTCCACCTCGTCGCTGATGCCCTGCTGCAGGGCCATGAGCTCGTCGAGGCGTCGCTGCTTGACGTCGGCCGGCACGTCGTCGTCATAGTGCTGTTGCGAGTAGGTGCCCTCCTCCTCCGAGTAGGCGAAGGCACCCATCCGCTCGAAGCGCTGGGTGCGCACAAAGTCCATGAGCTCCTGGAAGTCGGCGTCGGTCTCTCCGGGGAATCCCACCATGAGCGTGGTGCGCAGGGTGATGCCCGGCACGCGCTCGCGGATGGTGCGTATGAGGTCGAGCGTCTCGGCCTTGGTCACATGGCGGTGCATGCGCTGGAGCACGTGGTCGGAGATGTGCTGCAGGGCGATGTCGAGATACTTGCAGACGTTGTCGCGCTCGCGCATCACGTCGAGCAGCTCCAGCGGGAACTGGTTGGGGTAGGCGTAGTGGAGCCTGATCCAGCGCACGCCCTTGATGTCGGCCATGCGGTCGATGAGCTCGGCGATACGCGTGTGGCCATAGAGGTCGGTGCCGTAGTAGGTGAGCTCCTGCTCGATGACCTGAAACTCGCTGACACCCTCGGCCACCAGTTCGCGCACCTCGTCGAGGATCTCCTCCATGGGGCGCGACACATGCCGGCCTGTGATGAGCGGTATGGCGCAGTAGGCGCAGTGGCGGTCGCAGCCCTCGGCAATCTTGACGTAGGCGTAGTGGGAGGGCGTGGTCAGCTTGCGCCGGCTGTTGGCGTCGGTGCGCCGGCGGGTGAAGTTGTCCGCCCCCTGCCCGTTGGCGGGAGCCGGTCCCAGGTCGGTGAGCAGTTGCTTGTAGTTGAACTTGCCGTAGAACTTGTCGACCTCGGGTATCTCCGCCTCCAGCTCCTTCTGGTAACGCTGCGAGAGGCAGCCCATGACGTAGAGCTTGCTGAGGCGGCCCTCGGTCTTGGCCTGCACAAACTCGAGGATGGTGTTGATGCTCTCCTCGCGTGCGCTCTCGATGAATCCACACGTGTTGATGACGGCTATCTCGCCCTGCGGGCGCTTGGCGTCGTGCACGCAGTGGTAGCCTTGGCTTTCAAACTGGCGCATGAGCTGCTCGGAGTCGACAAGGTTCTTCGAGCAGCCCATGGTGATGATGTCTATCTGGTTTTTCTTCACAATCGATGGTTAGAATAACGAGTCCACAAATTCCTTCTTGTTGAAGAGCTGGAGGTCTTCCATCTTCTCTCCCAGCCCGATGTACTTCACGGGCACCTTGAGCTGGTCGCTGATGCCGATGACCACGCCGCCCTTGGCCGTCCCGTCGAGCTTGGTGATGGCGAGCGAGGTGATGTTGGTGACGGCCGAGAACTCCTTGGCCTGCTCGAAGGCGTTCTGGCCGGTGGAGCCGTCGAGCACGAGCATCACCTCATCGGGAGCCGTGGGCACGACCTTCTTCATGACATCCTTGATCTTCTTCAGCTCGTTCATCAGACCCACCTTGTTGTGCAGTCGTCCGGCCGTGTCGATGAGCACCACGTCGGCGCCGTTGGCCTGTGCGCTCTGCAGCGTGTCGAAGGCCACACTGGCAGGGTCGGCTCCCATCTGCTGCTTCACCACGGGCACGCCCACGCGGTCGCCCCAGATCTGTATCTGCTCCACGGCGGCAGCGCGGAAGGTGTCGGCAGCGCCGAGATAGACCTTCTTGCCCGCCTGCTTAAACTGCCATGCGAGCTTGCCGATGGTGGTGGTCTTGCCCACGCCGTTGACGCCCACCACGAGGATCACGTAGGGCTTGTGGTCGGTCGGCAGGTCCCATCCCGACTCGTCGGAGGCGTTGTTCTCGGTGAGCAGGCCCGCGATCTCCTCCTTTAGGATGCGGTTGAGCTCCGATGTGGAGACATACTTGTCGCGTGCCACGCGCTCCTCGATGCGCTTGATGATCTTGAGTGTCGTGTCGACGCCCACGTCAGAAGTGATGAGCACCTCCTCCAGGTTGTCGAGCACGTCATCGTCAACTTTCGACTTGCCGGCGATGGCGCGGCTGATCTTGGTGAAGACGCTCTGCTTGGTTTTCTCCAAACCCTGGTCGAGGGTCTCTTTCTTTTTCTTGCTGAATAATCCGAATATTCCCATGTTGATGAATTGGTGTGAGCTACTATTGTTTTGCAAAGATAACAAAAAAACACGGATGACGCAATTTCGTGCCACCTTTTATATTTTTATTTCGTGCATATACGGGGTTCGTCGGGGATTTGGAGTGATGGGCATCTTGCTTCGGGCTTGAGGTGGGTTCTATAAATTACCACCCCTTAGGTAACAAGTCACAGTAGGGGTTATGTTTTGCCATCTTTTGGCCTCTTTTTGGTTCATAGCGCCAGTTCGTTCGGTCATATAGCCCGCGCGTCCCTCACTCACTGACGCTATGACCTCAAAAAGAGCCACAAAATCTGACAAAGCTAATTAATAGAACCCACCTTGAATGTAAACCGATATTAACCCCAGGGGTGTGGGAAGCCCTGACGAGAGCCGCCTTCCCACACCCCTGGCCATAAACCGGATGAAACCGCTCACGCATGCATGGTTCAATCGTACAGCAACGGCCTGGGCACACTGATATAGAATAGATT
>DJOV01000116.1:0-19817 GCA_002437285.1 Prevotella sp. UBA6429
CGGCTCATTTCGGATGGTTACACGTCTTTTACATCCTATATTTATTAGGCGAAAGCCCTTCATGCTTTTTTTCAATTTGTAAAATCTTGCGGTTGTTGGTTGGCTGTAGGCAACCAGCGCATAAAAAAAGGATGGCCACTTGGCCATCCTTCATTTGTTCCAAAAACGGTATGTGATGTCTTCAAACTCATCCTCACCGACGCGCTTGTAGAGGCGTTGGTTGGTAGTCTTGTCCTTCAGGCCTCCGAGATGGCGGATGTAAGGACCCAGCTTGATATAATCGAAATGGCGCTTGTCGATGTCTGGCGACAGGCGGATGCGTCCGCTATACCAAGCTGTCTTGATGTCAGGATGGTGCGTGTGAAGCCATGCCGCCATCCGGTCGACAGAAGCCGGGTCGGCATCGCCTCCCATCAGGCTGACGCAAGTCACCATGCCGTCGTTGCGCTGAATCAGCGCCTCCAGCGCCTCGGGTGTCAAGGGCTCTCCGATGTCGTCCCAGAGATAACTGCTGTGGCAACCAGGACAGTGACAGGGACACCCCGAAAGGTTGATGGCCAGGGTCGTCTCGTCAGGTATCTCCTGAAAGACGATCTCCGTGTTCACAAATTTGATCATGACATGTCGAATCGGAGGGCTGTCCGATCACTTGACCACCTCCTCACGCTTCTTGCCCAACTGTATCTTGGATGTCTGCGGCATGCGGTCGACACCCGCGTAGAAACGGCGGTGAGCCTCCTTCTGGCGAGCCTCCGAGAAGTTGGACACACGCTTCAGGTATCCGATGATGCGGGTGAGATAATCCACATTCTTTGAGTGGCAGACGGGGCACTCCTTGAGATAACGCTTGTCGATGTGTCCGCAGTCGTTGCACAGGGTGTTGGGGATGTTGTAGGTGAAGTAGTTGCATCCCTCCTTGGCGGCCACGCGGAAGAGCTGGCGATACTGGGCCTGTGACAGGTGCTCCTCCAGGTTCATGTGCAGGGCCGATCCACCCGTGAGGTGCTCGATGTAGGGCGCGCCATGAAGTTTAAACTTGTCGATGATCGAAAGCGAGTCGTCCTCGACCACGTAGAAGTAACTGTTGTAGCAGTCGCGCGGCACGAAATAGCCATCCTCGCGGTCCCACTTGGCGTGCTTCACGCCCACGTTCTCTGCCGGGATCATCTCACAATTGAACATGGCCTCCTTGGAACGGTACTGCTTGTTGTATTTCTCGACCAAAGAGAGGATGCCCTGCACAAAGTGGAGGTAGTCGTCATTAGGCGTGATCTTCAGGCCCATGAACTCGGCAGCCTCCACCAGTCCGTTGATGCCGATGGTGAGGTATTGGCGGTTGATGTTGATGTATCCTGCATCGAAGAGGGGCAGCATGCCATGCTTCTGGAGTTCCTTCAGGTTCTCGTTGTAGGCCAGTTGCACCTTGTGGCAGAGATCGATGACCTCAGAGAGGTACTGCTTGTAGTCCTGTTTGTTGTTGACGGCATACTGCACGCAACGGTTGAGGTTGATGGTCAGCACGCTCTTGGAGCCTGTCGACACGCCTCCCGCGCCCAGTGTATAGCTGAAGCCGTTATCCTGGATCTCGTTGCGCAGACGGCAGCAGCTCGACAGCGAGTCGGCATTGTCAGAGAGATAGGTGAAGAAACTATGGCCCTTGGCATACATCTCCGCAGCGAAGTCGCCCCACTCCTTATCCTTGCAGTCGCCATGCTCGGTGAGCATGGCCATGGTCTCCACGGGGAACGTGAGCACGGTCTTGGTGCGCTCCTGGTTGAACCACATCATGAAGCGCTTCTGCAGCCAGTCGACTCCTTCCCAATGGGGCTGTGAGCCGTCGGGGAAGAAGAAATTGCCAAAGAGCGAATCGAAGTAATAGCGGTCATAATAGCTGATGTTCCAAAACACCGCCTGGTAGTTGCGTGCGCCTGTAGGCTGGTTGAGCGAATAGACAATCTGCTCAAAACAGTCGGTGATGACCTTGTCGATGGTGCGCTTCTTCAGGCTGAGGTCCACCACCTCGTCAGCTCGCTTGAAATAGTCCTGGCCGTATTCCTTCTCAATAAAATAGTTCATGTACATCAGGAATTCGGGCGTGGCGCATGCACCGGCCAACATGGAACTGACCATGAAGACCATGTTGATGAACCCACCGCAGAACGACTTGAGGTTGGTGGGAGCCGTGGAGTTGCCACCGATGCTGGTCGTGCCGCCGATGAGCCAGGGGTACATGGTGATGGATGCACAATAGTTGGCCAGGTTGGTCTCATCGTTCTTGTATATGAAATGGTGTGTCAACTTATCAAGATACTCGTCGGCCAGGGCCTTGCCATACATTTTCTTGATGCGCTCGGTGAGCAGGCGACGGTTGAGACGGATGAAGCTTGACTTGGGCAGCTCGCCTATCAGCGTGGCGATGTTCTTGTGCTCCACGTTGGCGTTGGCGTCAAACTTCGAACCCGTGGCGGCGTTCTCGGCTTCCATGTAGTCGGAAAGGAACTTCAGCTTCTCCAGCGTCTCGCGGTCTTCCTGATGCTCCTGGCGGTAAAGGATGAACGACTTGGCCACCTTATAGTAGCCTTCCTTCATCAGAGACACCTCCACTTGGTTTTGAATGTCTTCCACGCGCACACCATCATGTATGTCGAGATGGCTGAGTATTTTGGACACGGAGCCCAAATCAATGGATTCATTACAAGCATTGAATGCTTTCAAAACCGCATTCATGATCTTGTCGAGAGAGAAACTATCTTTCGATCCGTCACGCTTGGTGATCGTAAAGTTCTTGATTTCCATGCTTTTATCTAAAGTCTTTTGTTCTTGATGTTACTCTTTTTGGAAAACTTTTCGTGTTTTTCGCCTTGGAAAGTTTTCCAAAACGGACAACTTCGATCAGATTTTCGGTTGATGATTTTACTGTGTTTAGTAATTTTTTCTCTCTGCAAAGATAATCAAAATAACCTTAGATCACTGCTGAGAGAGTTGTCTATTTTGTCTCCTTTTACAAATTTTAATGATTGTTTTACTACAAAATCAAGCAACGAAACTTGAGCCTTACGCAAGGTAATATTTGATTATCATAAGGTTATGGAAGGCCGCAATAGGGTTGTAGTGCAACCTGTCACATTTTACGATTGATCACTCCGAGATAGCAATTAGCATGTCAACACGCCTACACAAAGGACCGAGCATATGGTGATACGACCTAAACGAAGAGGGATCCTGGCGGAAAAGGCGAAGCACCGACAGAACAAACAAAGAAAAGAGAAGAATAAAAAAAGTCACTCCACCTGCACCTTATTATATAGGATGACACCACCTACGGGTACCCGCTCATATCGGAGGTATCACATGCGACAAGCAATGAATCACCTCCAAGTGAGCAGCGGTAACATCTGTTGCGTTCATCCGACAGGGAGGATAGGTAGGCGAGATAGCCGAGATAGGCGCAGCCCGTGCAGACTTTTGCGGGCAACAGGGTAGAATTAGCAATTTATTTATTAACTTTGCAGTAGAACCAAACAAAGGACAAATGAGGAAACTGTTTTCTTTCATCATCATACCATTTCTCATTGCCGCCACTACGGGCTGCAAAGAGAAAAAAGACCAGCAGGTGATCATCATCAAGAAGCCGAAGGTGGTGAAGGCGGAGAAGCCACAGAGCATGGGCAACCAGAAGCAATCGACACCCGTGACATGGATGGGCAGCCACTACACGGTGGAGATACAGAGACTGTCGGTCGACTCGCTACCACTCGCCACTGACGGGGTGAAACGCTATTACGACAACAGCATCACAGTAAACATCGTAAGAGCCGATGGCACAACATTCTTCAACCACAAGTTTCTGAAGAGCGAGTTTAAGAATTATGTCGACGCCAACTACTACGAAGGTGGCGCGCTGCTCGGCGTGGCCTACGAGAAAACGCAAGGCACCCAACTGCTGCTGGGCGCCAGTGTGGGCAGCCCCGACAAGGCAAGCGATGAGTATGTGCCCCTGATCATCAAGGTGGACAATTTCGGACACTACTCCATCGAGAAAGACACGAAGGCGGATGTCAACTCCATGAGAAATGAGCCTGACACGGAAGACGAATAAGGCGCGCACAGACCTGCCGGCCCTTGAAGTCCCAAAGGGATGAAGGGCGCAGTAAAACAAGACAAACAACAAGCCAAGGCGGGCGAAGAATCAACGTTGATTCTTCGCCCGCCTTGGCATTACATCGAGATGTTCAACGCTCCGGGCGCGTCAGTTCCGCGTAAGCCTCGTCGAAAGCACGAGGATGTGTGGCTGTGAAACAGACATTGACCAAGCAGTTGGCCAGCATCTCCGCATCATTTAAGTCTACTCCCCGTTCACGCGAGAGGTCCTTGCCGAGGCACACTTCCCACGTGCAACGGAAGTCGGCGTCGGCCGCTCCCATATAGGAATCGCCTGAGTTGTCATCGCGGATCAACTTGTAGCGGATGCTCTTCTTGGACATCACCGGGCGCATCTTGCGCAGGAGGTCATAAGCCTGCTGCAACGGCTTGCGATACTTGGATGTTCCGGGAAACATGTTGGAAATCTCAGGCATGATCTCGTCAAAATCGTATGCCTGAATAAGTTCGTATAATTTCATGCGTGAAAAGAATAAAAAACGGTAATGCCGAGACACACATCGTCCGCTCAGCATCACCGTTGATCGTTTACTTAAAACTTGGCCATCTTGATGGCGTCCACCGCACACTCGTCCCCTTTGTTGCCCAACTTGCCCCCGCAGCGGTCTTGAGCCTGCTGCAAGGTGTCGGTGGTGAGGAGCCCATAGATGACAGGAATGTTCTGCACCGCATTGAGATGGGCGATGCCATAGGTCACACCCTGGCAGATGTAGTCAAAATGGGGTGTCTCACCACGAATGACACTACCGAGGATGATGATGGCATCAAAGCCGTCGTCCTTACACATCTGCTGTGCGCCGTACACCAGCTCAAAGCTACCTGGCACCGTCTTAATGTGGATGTTCTCCTGCAAGGCACCATGCTTTTCCAAGGTCCTCACGGCTCCGTCGAGCAAAGCACCCGTTATCTCACTGTTCCACTCAGCCACCACGATGCCGAAGCACATGTTGCTGGCATCGGGAACCTTATCGAAATCGTAGTCAGAAAGATGATGAAGAGCAGTAGCCATGTCGATTACTTTGTGGTTCTCTCGATGTACTTGTCGATCTCGTTGCTCTGCACGAGGACCGAGTTGACGTACTTCTTCTTGATATCCTGATAGACCTTCAATGCCTCATCCGTCTTGCCCTGGCTCTCAAGAAGCTCACCTGCCTGCAGGAGGAACGTGGGCGACAGGCTGTTGTTGGTGCCGTTATTCGCCTTGCTGTCAGCCTTGGAGGCAGCATCCTTGAGCTTGCTCACGGCCTTGTCGACCTGGCCCACAGCAGCGTAGGCATTGCCAAGGGCAGCAACAGCAGCTGGGCTCACCATGGCATCGTCAGAGGGAGAATACTTCTCGAGATACTTCACGGCCTCCTTGGCCTGTCCCAGATGATAGTAACTCAAGCCAGCATAGAGGTTGGCGAGGTTACCAGCGTCGGTGCTTCCGTAGTCACTTGCGATCTTAACGAAGCCAGTGTAACCGGCGCCATCGCCATTAAGAGCCTTGTCAAACTGCTCAGCATTGAAGTACTCTTGGCCACGAGCCAAAGCTGTGCTGGCCTTTTCGGCACGAGGACCGCCGATAAACGTAGTGTAGCAGAACCAAGCCACGACAACCACGAGAACAGCGACGACAGCGCCTAAGATAACATTGCGATGCTTGGTGAAGAACACTTCAGACTTTCCTGCAGCATCAAATGTTGCATTTTCGTTTTTGTTTGCCATTATTTTGATTGTTTTATTATTATCACGATTTAGTCGCAAAATTACCACTTTTCTCTCAGATATTGAAATTTATTCCATTCTTTTTTCGTTTTTCATACCCAAAACTCGTAACTTTGCATCATCCAAGGGCAAGCACGGACAGGCTCATTGGCCACATTAACGATTGCGATGCATCATGATACTCAGCCAAATATCCATCATCAACTATAAAAACATACGGGCGGCCAATCTCTCATTTTCACCCAATGTCAACTGCCTCATCGGGCACAACGGGGAGGGAAAGACCAACCTGCTTGACGCCATCTATTACCTTTCGTTCTGCCATTCCAGCTTCACCAGCATAGACAGCCAAGTCATCACGCATGACCAGGACTTCTTTGTCATTGAAGGCAACTACCTCTCGGAGAGCGGCGACACGGAAGCCATCTACGCCGGCATGAAGCGCGGCACTCGGAAACACTTCCGCAGGAACAAGAAAGAATACAAGAAGTTCTCACAGCACATTGGCCTCATACCCCTCATCTTCGTGTCGCCACGCGACACGATTCTCGTGGACGGTGGAGGAGAAGAACGCAGGCGGCTGATGGACATCGTCATCTCACAGTACGACAAGCGATACCTGGAAGCACTCAACAGTTACAACAAGGCGCTTCAGCAACGCAACGCCCTGCTCAAGATGGAGCAAGAGCCCGACCCTTCTCTCATGGACATCTGGGAGACGGAGATGGCCAGGCAAGGACAGGTGGTGTTTGATAAGCGGACAGCCTTCGTGGAGGAATTCATCCCAGTGTTCCAACAGATTTACCAAAAGATTTCGGGCGACAAGGAAACGGTGACACTACGCTATGTGTCACATGGCCAACGGGGTGACCTGCTTGACGTGATCCGGCGCGACAGGCTGAAAGACCGCGCGGTCGGTTACAGCTTGCACGGCATACACCGCGATGACCTGGAGATGCTGGTCGGCGACTATCCCATGAAACGGGAGGGAAGCCAAGGGCAGACCAAGACCTACGTGATGGCCTTGAAGCTGGCGCAGTTTGACTTCCTGAGGCGCACAGCCTCGCAGACCACACCGCTCCTGCTGCTCGACGACATCTTCGACAAGCTCGACGCGCAGCGCGTGGAACACATCATCGGTATGGTATCGGGCGGAACCTTCGGGCAAATATTCATCACCGACACCAACCGTGACCATCTCGACGAGATACTCAGCCACAGCGGCAAGGACTACCGCCTCTTCCAAGTGGAAAACGGGGAGTTTGCCCAGCTGTAGACACCACCGCACAGCCGCTTATGCCGGCTGGCGGCAAGAGACAAGCATACCACAACAGGTAGACTGACGACAAGAGACGGGCGATGCGCCCGACCAAACTGACGGAAAGTCAATTGGTAATCAAAACCTTATCAAGAAGAAACCATGTTCAGAAAAGAAGTGAAGCCCATCAGCGAACTGTTGTCGCAATACTTGCGGCGACAAGGCATGGAGACCCCACTGATGCAACGGAGGGTCGTCGACTTGTGGGACACCCTCCTGGGACCGACCATCTCGCAATACACCAGCGAGAAATTCATCAAGAACCAGGTGTTGTATGTCAAGATACTCAACCCAGCGTTGCGCCAAGACCTGAACATGATGCGTTCGCAACTGGTGAAACGCCTCAACGACGCTGTGGGCTCGCAAATCATAACGGATGTGAGAATATACTGATCCCCAAGAGAACGGTCCGTCAGACGGCACGGCCCGTCACGTCACCCCAACTCTCATACCACAACAAGCGGCAACTTATGGCCTCAACCATAAGTTGCCGCTTGTCATATTGTCATGTGCACGAAAGGTATGGCAGGAAGGCCATAGGTCCCGTGTCGCATGGCGGAGAAGAGACGAGGCATCGCATAGCCGGCCCCGGCACCTTAGGCATGCAAGAGCGTTCGGCCTCCCAGGCGGATGCGGTTGTCAAACATCCCGCGATCGACCATGGCCACCTTGCCCTTCTTCCCCTTCACCTTTTGCGGTGCCTTGGGAAATGCCGCCCCATTGCGCATGACACGAAGAGCCGCATTGATGACAGGATCCCCCTGGTTGATATACTCGGTCCAGGCCTGCTCGTCCATCATGTTGTAGATGATGCGGCTATCGATGTAACGCTCCAACAGGGTGTGGCTCCGTTTGATCAACAAGTTGCGGCGCTTCAAGCCATGGCTGTTGGCATAGTTGACAAACTGCTCCACGGTGTTCTGTTGCTTCAGATACTTAGCCAAGTCGAGCATCTCATGGAAATCTTTCATCTTCTGCCGATTGTTGTCCGTGTAGTTGAAAGCAAACTGAAGGATCAGTCCGCTCACAGCCGCCTGCTTGTAATAGGATGTCACTCCAGAGGTATCCTCAGGCACGAAGATGTCAGGCGTGATGCCTCCACCGCCATACACCACTCTGCCGATGCCCGTGTGATAAGGCTTTCCCGTGTGCTTGATGCTGTCTTGCGAGAAGAACTCGCCATGCTCATAACGCGAGATGAGATCCTGCTCATAATTGGGGTCCTCGCCATTGGTATACGGCTTCTGGATGCAGCGGCCAGAAGGCGTGAAATAACGCGCAATGGTCAGGCGGATCATGCTACCGTCGGGGAAAGGAATCTGCTGCTGCACAAGGCCCTTGCCAAATGAGCGGCGGCCGATGATTGTTGCCCGGTCGTTGTCCTGCATGGCTCCGGCGAATATCTCCGATGAAGAAGCCGACCCCTCATTGATGAGCACCACCAGCGGGATGTTCTGATAAGCGCCATGCCCGTCCGAACGATATTCCTTGCGAGGCGACTTGCGTCCTTCGGTATAGACAATGAGCTTCTTGCCAGGCAAGAACTCATTGGCCATCTGAACCGCACTTTGCAGATAGCCGCCCGTGTTGTCACGGAGGTCAATGACCAGACTGGAGAAGCCCTCCTGCTGAAGGCTGGCCAATGCGATGAGAAGCTCCGGATAAGTCTTCTCGCCAAAGTTCTTCACCTTGATGTAGCCCGTGTTGTCATCGAGCATGTAAGCTGCCGTAATGGTCTTGGTGGGTATCTCGCCACGAGTCACCTCATAGGTGATGGGCTTGACGTGTCCATAACGGAGCACCCCCAGCTTGACCTTCGACCCCTGCTCGCCCTTGAGACGGTGCATGGCCTCCTCGTTGGTCACCTGCGGTCCCACAAACTTCTTGCCATCCACATACACGATCTTGTCACCAGCCAAGATGCCCGCCTTCTCAGCAGGACCGTTCTTGATGACGTTTTGCACATGGATGGTGTCCTCACGGATGGTGAACTCAATGCCAACCCCCGAGAACGAGCCACGCAGATCATCGTCGGCCGCCTGCACGTCCTTGGCGCTGATATATACAGAATGCGGGTCAAGTTCAGCCAGAATCTGCGGTATGGCCTTTTCCACCAGGGAATCTATGTCGACCTTGTCCACATACTGGTCGTCGATGATACGCAGCAAGTTGTTCAGGCGGTTGCTGCCATTGTTGATGACCGTCAGCCTGTTGCCCGAGAAGTGGTTGGCATAGAACGAGCCTATCACGATACCCACCACCACACTGATGGCCATCAGCAGCGGCATGAGCCTGTTTTTCTTATCGTTTATCATATTCACAATCCTCATTTAGTGTTGTTCGGACGGAGTGATCTCCAGGAAGACGAGCTCGATGCCCGCCCTTTGCAGGAGACGTATTCCGTCGTCAAGCCTGTACTTCTCACCATAGACCACACGCTTGATGCCCGCCTGAATGATGAGCTTGGCACACTCGATGCAGGGCGACGCCGTGACATAAAGCGTCGACCCGTCGCTGTTGTTGCTCGAGCGGGCCAGTTTGGTGATGGCGTTGGCTTCCGCGTGTAGCACATAGGGCTTGGTGATGTTGTTGTCGTCCTCACATACATTCTCAAAGCCGCTGGGCGTACCATTGTATCCGTCGCTGATGATCATCTTGTCCTTCACGACGAGGGCGCCCACCTTGCGGCGTTTGCAGTAGGAGTTCTCCGCCCAGATGTGCGCCATGCGGAGGTAGCGCTCATCGAGCTTGTGTTGCTTATCGCTTGATTCCATTTCGTTTGAGTAGAGCTTCTATGGTCGGTTCCTGCCCACGGAAACGCTTGTAGAGCGTCATGGGATGCTCCGTTCCACCCTTTGAGAGGATGTCATCGCGGAAGCGCTGTGCAGTCTCACGGTCGAAGATGCCGTTGCGCAGGAACACACTGAAGGCGTCGGCGTCGAGCACCTCAGCCCACTTGTAACTATAGTATCCGGCCGCATAGCCTCCCGACATGATGTGTGAGAACTGCGTGGTCATGCACGTCTCCGGCAGTTGAGGCGTGATGATGGCGCGTTCCCAAGCTTTCTTCTCGAAGGGGATGATGTCGGCCGAGAACGGTTTGTCTTGCGTATAATAGGCCATGTCGAGCAATCCGAAGCTCACCTGGCGCAAGCACGACAACGCCACATTATAGTTGCGGCTCTCGCGGATGCGGTCGATGAGCTCGTCGGGGATGGGTTCTCCCGTCTGGTAATGGAAGGCGAAGGTGCGCAGGAAATCCTTCTCGACAGCATAGTTCTCCATGAACTGCGAGGGCATCTCCACGAAATCCCACCACACATTGGTGCCCGAGAGGCTTTCGAAGCGCGTGTTGGCAAACATGCCATGGAGCGAATGGCCAAACTCATGAAGGAAAGTCTCCACCTCGCCCAGTGTCAGCAGGGCAGGCTTGCTCTCTGTGGGCTTGGTGAAATTCATCACCACACTGGCATGGGGACGCACATTCTTACCGCTCTTGGTGATGTATTGCTCCTGAAACTCTGTCATCCACGCGCCGCCCTGCTTGCCCTTGCGGGGATGGAAGTCGGCATAGAAGACGGCCAGGTAGCTGCCATCACGGTCGAACACCTCATAGGCTTTCACGTCCGGATGATACACGGGGATGTCCTTGTTCTCCTTGAACGTGATGCCGTAGAGCTTGTTGGCCAGGCCAAACACGCCGTCGATCACCCGGTCAAGCCGGAAGTATGGGCGAAGCATCTCCGAGTCGAGATTGTATCGTTCCATCTGCACCTTGTGCGAGTAGTAGCTCACATCCCAAGGCTGGAGCACGAAACCGTCGCCCTCCATTTCCTTCGCCTTGCGCTCTATGGCCTTCTGCTCCTCGATGGCAGTAGGCTTGTAGGCATCGATGAGGTCGTTGAGCAGTTTGTAGACATTGGCGGCATTGGACGCCATGCGATGCTTGAGCACATAGTCGGCGTATGTATGGAAGCCCAACAACTGCGCCAACTCACGTCGCAGATTGACCAGACGCTTGCAAATCTCAAGGTTGGAGGTCTCCGTGTCCGGATGGGCGCATTCCGTGTTGCGCGCCATGTAAAGCTGCTTGCGGAGCTCCCTGCGGTCCGAATAAGTCATGAAGGGCGAATAGCTCGCATAGTCGAGCGTGAACACCCAACCTTCCAGGCCTTTCTCCTTGGCGGCGCCAGCGGCGGCATCCAGGGCTGTCTCGGGCAGACCGCTCAAGTCTGCCTTGTCGGTGATGTGGAGCGTATAGGCCTTGGTCTCCTTCAGCAGGTTTTGCGAGAACTGCAACGTGAGCAACCCCGCCTCCTCCGTCAACTTTCTGAATTGCTCCTTACCGGCCTCGTCGAGCAGCGCCCCACTTCTGACAAATCCGTCGTACTCCTTGTCAAGCAACATCTGCTCCTCCGGCGTGAGGTCACGATGGTGCTCATAGACATGCTTGACTCGCTCAAAAAGTTTAGGGTTGAGGATGACATCATTGCCATGCTTGGTGAGAATGGGACTGAGCTTCTGCGCCAGGGCCTCCATCTCATCGTTGGTCTCAGCGCTCATGAGGCACGAGAAAACAGTGGACACGCGATCGAGCAGGTCATAATAATGCTCGCCGTTGCTGTCATCAGTGACGGCAATGGTATTGTCGAATGTGGGCTCGTCGGGATTGTTCACGATCTTGGCTATCTGCTCGTCGTCGCGGCGTATGCCCTCCATGAAGGCAGGCTCGAAATCCTCAAAACGAATCTTGTCGAAAGGCACGGTGTCATGGGGCGTGCCATAGGGTTCCATGAACGGATTCTTGCGTTCTTGACTCTCAATCATGTTTATGCGTCTGTTTTCTCTCAATATTCCATGCAAAGGTAGCAAAAAGTGAGCAAACGGATGAGCGGAATAAGCATAATTTAACTTTGACCGCAAGAAAAAAGGCAATTATGTCAAGTTCTCGAGTGCGGGCACGTCTATACGGCCCCTGTGGAGGGTCAGCAGGCCACGGTCCTGCAGTACCTTGAGACACCCGGACACTTGGCGCTGTCCCTCATTGAGGTCCTGCGCCAAGCGTTCCTTCTTGACGCGAAAGACCTTCTTGCCCGTGCGCAAGAAGCAATGGTCGGACAAGTAACGGACCACGCGCTCCTCCAGACTGCGCGGAGGACAGCGCCACGCCTTGCCGTTCTCTTTCTGCAAGGTGGTGGAGATGAGGTTGATGAGGTTGAGGCGGAAGATCAGCGAGACGGACGTCAGCCGGAGGGCTTCCTTCTTGTCGATGCTGATCAAGCTGCAAGGCGTGAGGGCCTGATAGGTATGGGTGAAACGTTGGTGCAAGCCAAAAGCACACTCGGGCTGCAACACGTGGCACCCCGAGAGCTCCTCCTCGACGGTCAGGGCATGGTCGTCGGAAACTGTCGACATGCGCAAAGAGCCTTCCACAAGGATGACCAGCCGCCCGCAGCGGTCGCCGTCGGAGACCACCCGCTCGCCCTCCTCAACCTTGCGAAAGAGCAAGCGCGTCTCTCCGACTATTCCTTCAAGCTCCGTCATGCTCATGCCCGTGAAGAGCGGGATCATCAGAAGCTTGTCATAGACTCCTATCCGTCCCATGGCGACGAGGGGGTTACCGGTTGTCCAATATCTTGCTCTTCATCGACGGTGAATACCACACCCTGTTGTTGCCGCGGCTGTCCGCATAGATGAAATAGACCATCAGCTCAGGGTGCTTGCGCAAGATCTGCTTGGCGCCATCGAGCCCCATGACCATGAAAGCGGTGGCATAAGCGTCGGCCTCGGCACACTGGTCAGCGATGACCGTGGCCGAGAGGATGTTGTGCTGTACGGGATAACCGGTCTTGGGGTCAATGGTGTGTGCATACTTCTTGCCCCCCTTGTAGTAGAAATTCCGGTAATTACCGCTGGTCGCCATCGCCTTGTCGGTGACGTTGAGCACGGTCTGCAACTCGTTGTTGGTCTGCGTGGAGTCGTCAGAAGGCTTGGTGACGCCAATCCTCCAGGGCACCCGCTGGTCGTTGATGCCGCTGGTGACCACCTCGCCGCCTATCTCAACCATGAAGTTCTGGATGCCCTTGGCGCGCAAGTAACGCGCCACCACGTCGGCCCCATAGCCCTTGGCGATGGCCGAGCAGTCGAGCATGATGCGCGGGTCGCGCTTGACCACCCGCCCGTTGGTGAGCTGCACCTTCTCGTAGCCGATGAGCTGGCGCAGCGAATCGATCACCTGCGTGGTAGGCTCCACGCCCTTCTTGAAGCCGAATCCCCACTCGTTGACCAGCGGCGCGACCGTGATGTCAAACGCGCCGTGGGTCTCCTGGGAGACCGACTGCGCCAGGCGGAACACATACGTGAACATATCGTTCAAGGCGACAGGCTCGTTGCGGTTGACGCGTGAGATGAGCGACGCCCTGTTGAACGTCGACAACGCATCGTCGACCTTGCGCATCTCCGCCTCAATGCCCTGCTGCAGATTCTCGTCACTCTGGTAGGTGACATGGTAGACAGTGCCGAAGATGAAGCCCTCGTCGTGCTGGAAGGGCATGGTGCGCTGCTGGCGGATGATCAGCACGGTGCCTATGATGAGCAGGAGGAGAAAGGCCACCTGCCAAATGGTTTTTCTTTTCTTGGACATGTAAAATCAGAATTCGTATATGATATTGAAGGTGCCGCTGATGCGCGACGACCCTTGCTTGCCGTAACCGGGCACATACCACACATTGCCCATCATGCCATTGTCATAGTGGACGCGGCGCCGGTAACGCGCCGTCCACCCGAGCCTGAAGGGCCCGGCTATCTTGGCATCGACCCCCACAAGAAACTCCAGCCAATGGTAGTTGGCCTTCACGCCATGGGCAGCGAACGGCACCTCTCCACCCCACACAGGGTCAGTGACGGCCGGGCGCTCGATGTCGCACTTGAAATAGGTCAGGGCATAACGCGCTCCGAGGTAGACGCGATAGTCGTCGTGCTTGTTCTTCATGAGATTGAAGTCGCAACCCACCTTGCCGTAAGGCGCCGATGTCCTGTAGCTCAGCGACGTGGCGTCATCAGTGTGGTCAGCCCTGCCGTAGCCCACCTCTGCCACGGGGAAATACTTGTCCTTGAAGTTGACGCGCACGCCAGCCTCATACTGCCCATAGTCGGACACGGCCTTTTGGATGGGGCCAATGATGTCGACCATGACCTCCACGCCACGGAAGAAGGGTATGGAGTCGTCAATCTGCTTCATGCGCATCTTCTCCAGCATTGCCTTGCTGCGCGACGACTGCGCCTGTAAGCCCAAGGGCAAGGCGAGGAGCAGCAGACTAAAGACGATACTCCTTGAAATAAATGTGGAAATGCTGTTGTGTGGCATCATAGTTGACCTCCTTGTGATTGATGACGATGGAGTCGATGGCGTGGCGTGTGTACCTGACGCCAGTGATGACGTGGAAATAGGCCACGCCACAGTCTACCGACTCGAAATGGGGCACGTTGGTCTTTGTCACCCAGACGGTGTCGAGCAGCGAGTTGGTCCGGAAGAAGAGCTCGTCGACATCATGGCCATAGCTCATGGGCAGCAGAAAGCTGTCGGTGTTGAGCTGCCGGTTGATGAGCACCGTGTCCGCACCTTCGGACCGGGCGGTAGAGATGGTGAGGGTGTCGGGCAGGGTCTTGACGGCACCCATGAGCTTATAATTGGCGTAGACCTTGTTGCTCAGCGGGCAGTCGACCGACGAACACGCCGACAACGCCCATCCCACGGCAAGGGCCACCAGGGCGCCCCACCCTTTCAGGCGGAAGTCCCAACGCTGATACTGTTGCATGTGATTGCGGTTCATGTCATGCTGTCCGTTAGTGGGTATTCGTCAGATGGTCTGCTCGATCTGATAGTCATTACGGTTGGGGTTCTGCCGACTGATCAGGTCGCCCAGGAAACCGGCGAGGAACAGTTGCATGCCGAGAATCATGCCCACGAGGAAGACAAAGAACCAAGCCGACGAGGCCAACGGGCCATAGATGTGCTGGCTGAGCTCGATGGCCTTGCCCACCCCCATGATGACCAGGGCCACAAAGCTGATGAAGAACATGATGCTGCCCAGGAATCCGAAGAAGTGCATGGGTTTCTTGCCGAAGTTGGTGAGGAACCAGAGCGTCATCAGGTCGAGATAGCCGTTGAAGAATCGGTTGATACCGAACTTCGACTTTCCGAACTTGCGCGCCTGGTGGTGCACCACCTTCTCGCCGATCTTCGTGAAGCCGGCGTTCTTGGCCAGGTAGGGGATGTAGCGGTGCATCTCTCCGTAGACCTCAATGTTCTTGACCACCTCGCGGCGGTAAGCCTTCAGGCCACAGTTGAAGTCGTGGAGGTTGTGGATGCCCGATATCTTGCGTGCGGTGGCGTTGAAGAGCTTTGTGGGCAGGGTCTTGGTGAGCGGGTCATAGCGCTTCTGCTTATAGCCCGACACCAAGTCGTAGTGCTCCTCGGTAATCATCTTGTAGAGTGCGGGTATCTCGTCGGGCGAGTCTTGCAGGTCGGCGTCCATGGTGATGACCACATCTCCACTGGCACGCTCAAAGCCACAGTAGAGCGCCGGGCTCTTGCCGTAATTGCGACGGAACTTGATGCCCTTGACATGGGGGTCCTTGGCCGAGAGGCCCTCGATGACCTCCCATGAGTGGTCGGTAGAACCATCGTTGACGAATATGATCTCGTAAGAGAAGTGGTTGGCCACCATGACACGCTGGATCCAGGCGTGGAGCTCGGGCAACGACTCCTCCTCATTAAACAGGGGTACTACTACAGAAATATCCATTTTCATTGTTATTTTTTCTTGCAGACAAGGGCCACAGGCACACTGAGCACCAAGCCCATAAAGATGTTTTGCATCATGAACATGAATGCCAACTGGATAGGTGGCAACGCGCCTACGAGCGTGACGGCATCCTCCAGCTCCTTCACCGACATGCCGTTTTGGGCGTAAGCCTCCTTGAGCACCTTCACGTTGTCCATCAAGTTGGAGAGAAAGGCACCCTGGTCGAGAAAGCGGAAATAGAGATATTGCGCCAGCGCAAAGATGATCGAAGCGTAGAAGAATGTCAGCACACTGAAGGCAAACGAACGCCGAAAGGAGATGTGGCCGTCCAAGGCAAAGTTGCGGAAACGGCACAGCAGCCAGCCTACCAGAAAAGGTGTGGCCATGGCCAAAAGGCTGCCCCATGGGCTCTGCGACGCAAACATCATGACCGCAAAACTGGCAAGCCACAACAACGAGAGAAACACTCCGCCCTGACGGGCGAATGCCTTCACCTGGACAATGGAAACAACATCTATCATAATTGGTGCAAAGTTACGTAAAAATCCCTATAAAGCGACACTTTCCCATCAAAAAGAAAAGTCGGAATGTGTTAACGCATCTTAAAAATGGTAGTCCTTTGATGATGTTTCGGCGAAAAGTGTTATCTTTGCAGTCGCTTTGCAAGAGGAACGGTAACGCGACGCTTGCAAGAACGAGAAATGGGCAAGTCTCTTACGGCCAGCTCCCTCGGAATCCCCCCAGGACGGGAACGTAGCAAGGGTACGAGGTTGTAGCGGCGCGATAAGAATCGCTTGCCCACCTTCGTTTTTATACCTTTCGCATTCAGAAAGGCCTTTCCCTACTCCATGACACGCAGGCATGAGAATTTAGATGGGTTCCATAAACCTATACGCTTCAACCATGCATTTCTTGCAATCGTATTGCTCCACTCGCAACATGAATCAGCGACGGTACGAACACAAGCCATACAAAAGCTCTTCCGGAATTTGGAGTGACGAGACCCATGGCTGGAATGTAAACCCCAAAATTCCGGAAGAGCCTCATTTTTGCAGTTTGCGATCCTACTGCGTGAGCGGTTAAATTCGGTTTATGGCCAGGGGTGCGGGAAGGCGGCGGCAGCCGCCATGCGGATGTTTGCGGCATGGGCCGTGAGCTTGCTCACAAGGCCAAGGCCGCAAACAGCAGCATGAGCCCGTCAGGGCTTCCCACACCCCTGGGGTTTATATCGGTTTACATTCAAGATGGGTTTACTTTCAAGATAGGTCTACTTTCAAGCCCAAAGCAACGCCCATGGATTGATTTTTCCAAAAAAGTTTGACAGCGAGGTTTATTGCGCACCCCGTTCGTCACATTTTTCTTGCCCTTACCTTTCGTTTGTCCACAATTTTGTGTTACCTTTGCGTGGTGAAACCTGCGCTGGAAGTCATGACAAGACGAAAGCGGGGGTGATGTGCCACGATGATGTGGCATCAAGAAACGAACAAAAGCAATGACAATCGATTGTAAGAAAAACCAAGAAGAGTTTGAAGAACTTCTGCGTTCCACCAAGCGCGAGGGCATCGACTACGTGATAGAGGATCTTGAGAAGGACGGCTTCTTCCAGGCGCCCGCCTCGGCCGGCCATCACCTCAATGTGGCGGGTGGCCTCTGCCAGCACAGTCTCAACACCTGCCGCGCAGGACTGATGGTGTGGGAAGGCCTGAAGACCCTCGACCCGGCATCGGCCAACGAGGTGTCGCGCGAGAGTGTCATCATAGCCACGCTCCTGCACGACGTGTGCAAGACGGACATCTATCACCGCACGGTGAAGAAACGCCGTGACAAGTTGGGACAGTGGGTCGACACCGAGGGATACAATGTCAACTACAAGCACTTCCCCATGGGACACGGCGAGAAGTCGGTCATCATGTTGCTGCTGAGTGGCCTCGATCTCCACGACGATGAGATGCTGGCCATCCGCTGGCACATGGGCGCGTGGGGCATCAACATGAACTCCTATGAGGACCAGCGATGCTACGACACGGCGCGCACCCTTCATCCCCTGTGCTGCATCGTGCAGAGTGCCGACGGCATTGCCGCCTCCATCATGGAGACTTCGGCAGAAGACCTGGAGAACGTGTGACACCTGCGCCACGACGCACCCCGGTAACCCTAATTGACAAGAATCACGGGCGACAACAGGCGCCCATCCAAAAAACATAAAGAAATGAACAGAACACAACTCATTGCAGCAGTAGCAGAGCGTGCCGAGCTCACCAAGGGCGACGCCGCCAAGTATGTCAACGCCGTGCTCGGCGTCATCGCAGACAACCTCACCGAGGGTGACCGTGAACTGGCCATCCCCGACTTCGGGCGTTTTGCCGTGAAGCAGGTGGCTGAGCGCCAAGGCTTCAACCCCCAGACGGGAGAGAAGATCACCATCGAAGCCCGTGAAAAGGTGGTGTTCAAGGCTTCCGACAACATGAGCATCTTCTCGCGTAAGCATAGCTAAGGGCTACATCACATCGTCGTCGTCAAGCGGATGCTGAAACGATTTTTTCAACTCTCGGTTGACGGCGACCATGCCTAAGGCTCCTAAGATTGCCATCAGCGCTGTCAGCACAGCAGTGCCTTTCAAAACATTTTTCCACATAATATCCCTTCTCTCTTTTCGTTTGTTCACCTTTTCAGACGAATGGGAGTGCAAAAGGTTACGAGGATTAATGATTTTTATGAAATGATTTACATCATCAGAAACAATCACGAGTATGGCCCCTATGATGAGACGGTGGTGGCCGGGTATGTGGAACAGGGCATCCTCTTGGCCCATGACAAGGCGCGCGATGCCGGCACGGGGCGCATGGCCACGGTGGGCGAACTGCTCGGCGAGCGGGGCTTCCATCCGCAGGTGAGGCATCGCGGCACACTGGGCCAACAGCTTCGTGCCATCGGGTCGGAGTTTATCTTTCCCAAGGATGATATGGCCCGTCACCATTGGCTCGACGACAAGCGGCTGCTGGTGCTCGCCATCGTGGGTCTTTCGCTGTCGGTGCTGATGTTGCTGCCCATCGGCGGACTGCTGGTGTTCTATGCCGTGTCGCTCTATTTTGCGGTTGTCTGGGGACTGTTTTTCTATGCTTTCTTCCGCACGCGCCAGGTCAACGTCAAGACCACGGTCAGCGTCTTCTTCCTCACGCAGGTGGTGGTGTTTGTCATTTTCTCCGGTCTCAACCAACTCAACTTTTTCTATTTCTTCACCCGCATGGCTTTCCCGGTCAACATCGTGGGCTATGTGCTCGGTGTGGGCCTCACGGAGGAGTTTGTCAAGATGACGCCCCTCCTGTTTCTTGTGCGCCGCGCCCGCGAGCCCCTGTTGCCCCAGACGCTGGTCTATTACGGCCTCATGTCGGGCATCGCCTTCGGTGTGTTTGAGGGTGTGGAGTATCAGACCACGGTCAACGTGCAAGCCGACTACACCACTGCCTTCCTGCTCAACATCGCACGACTGACGTCGCTGCCTTTCCTTCACGCCCTGTGGGGTGGCATCTGTGGCTACTTCGTGGGCTTTGCCAATCTCTATCCGCGCTATCGCAAGTCGCTCTATGCGCTGGCGCTCGCCGTGCCTGCCTTGCTCCATGGCCTCTACGACTCGTTTGCCGGCGTGGCTTATCTGGTGTCGCTCGGTGTGGCGTTTGCCAGCGTGCTCTTGCTGATGACTTACCTCAGCCGCAGCAACAGCTTCCGTGAGAAGTTGCGGCGGTAGGGTGGGGCTGCGCTCGACTTTGTCGCTTGCGTCAGCAAGAATGCCCAGTGAGTACATAGCCCCGGGCAAGCGAAGCGGC
>DJOV01000116.1:19883-21646 GCA_002437285.1 Prevotella sp. UBA6429
AAGCGAAGCGGCGCCCTGGGTATGGATGCACGCGTGAGTCTGCGCCCTGTAAGGGTAAAAGTATAGCCGCATAACTTACTGATATTTAATACTTTTGCCCTTACAGAGCGCAGGCCCACGCTCGTTTATTTTCCCAGGGTGCCGCTTCGCTTGCCCGGGGCTATGTACTCACTGGCCTTTCAGGCCGGCAATCGGTTAGGACGATCGCAGGCTATTCCCCTCAAAGGCTGGCAATAAACCCAGTTAAACCGCTCACGCCATTCATCGGTCCCTGCCCACGGAGTGTGAGCAGCACATCGTGCGAGACATGCGTGAGCGGTTTAATCAGTTTGCAGCCCTACTGCGTGAGCTGTTTAACCAGTTTACACTCCCACTGCGTGAGCGGTTTCATTTGGTTTATGGCCAGGGGCGCGGGAAGGCGGCGAGAGCCGCCATGCTGCTGTTTGCGGCATGGGGCGAGAGCTTGCTCACAAGGCCAAGGCCGCAAACAGCAGCATGAGCCCGTCAGGGCTTCCCGCTCCACTGGGGTTTATATCGGTTTACATTCCAACCCAACACAAAGGTCTCTCCACTCCAAATTCCGGAAGGACCGTAATTTATAGGACCCGCCTATCTATATGTAGGGGCATCTTTGTTTCTTGAGCGGAGACAGGGGTGTCCTTATCCTATTTTATAATCACCGTAAATACTCAATCATTATGGCCAGAAACAAGAAAACTTCCGAGTCGTTATTCCAGTTCATGAACCTCCTCATCGCCCTGTTGCTCAAGAACGGGCAACTTCGCACCATGCAGCATTACAGGGCTACTCTCAACAGCTTTATGAGCTACCGGGACAACCGGGACATTTCGTTCCAAGAGATGGATGCGGATGAGATGAGCTCCTACGAGGCTTACCTGAAGAATGTGGCGAGGGTATGCGCCAATACCCGTTCCTTCTATCTCCGCATCCTTCGTGCCACCTACAACAAAGCCGTAGCAAAAGGTTTGACACCGGCCCCGCAACAGTGTCCTTTCAAGAGTGTCTATACAGGCATCGCCAAGACCCGTAAGCGAGCCCTTCCTGCAGCTTCCGTCAGCAGCGTCAAGCATTGGCATGTGACGGATGATGCCAATAAGCTCACTCCCAAACAAGAATTGGCAAGAGACGCTTTCTTGATGTCTTTCTACTTGCGTGGCATCTCTTTTGTTGACTTGGCGCATCTGCGCAAGGCTGACCTCAGGGATGGGTACATCACTTATACGCGTAGCAAGACGGGACAACGCCTTTCTGTCCGGTGGGAGAAAGTCATGCAGGATATCGCCGATAAGTACCAAGCCGAGACGGCCTCCTCTCCTTATCTCTTTCCGTTTCTTACAAGCAATATCCAACGAAAAAACAGGACGGTGCAAGACAAAAGTCAGGATGAACTGCGCTTATACCACAATGCCGAGGCGCGCATGGCATACCATCTGAAAAAGGTAGGCGCGAAGATGAGCATACCGGGCAAACTGACACTCTATGTCGCACGCCATTCATGGGCTACTGCGGCAAGAGACAGTCATGTCGCTATTTCTGTCATCAGCGAGGCGCTGGGGCACAATTCTGTGACTACCACACAGATATATCTCCGCTCCATCCAATCGTCGGAAGTGGATGATGCCAATGCGAAAATCCTTGCGTCAATCTAAGCGAAATGGAAGATGATGGGATGTGACCAATTTCTCGACCTGCTTTTTCTCCCACGGATCCCAGATTGACACGGATGCACATGACGCTCACGC
>DJOV01000048.1 GCA_002437285.1 Prevotella sp. UBA6429
GGGTGGGAAACTTCAGTTATCTTTTACAGTATTCTCCAACACATGAAAGATGCCTATGGGTTTCCTGTAAGGATAAATGTAAACTTCCCCTTGATAAGAGGGAAAAAGTTCGAGCGATACGTCAAAGGATTCGGCAAGCGTCGGCTGAAACAAATCAAGTACAAGTATTTTTCCGACAAATCACTTGAACTGTGGGATTTGTGTTATGCCTTCTTTGAGCATCCGTACAGGATAAACATGAACGTTGACCAACGTGAATACTTGCTGGTAAAGAGCTTCCATGTCGTGTTTGAAGCCATCATTGACGAGCTGATAGCCGGTGACCAGAGTTTGCCCAAGGAACTGACAGACCAAGAGGACGGCAAACGTGTTGACCACATGTTCCAATACCAGGAGTTGACAAACAATGATACGGATGATGACATCTATTATATCGGAGACTCCAAGTATTACAAGCGAGGCAACACGCTTGGCAAAGAGTCAATATACAAGCAATTTACCTATGCCAGAAATGTAATACAGTGGAACATAGATCTATTCAATGACGGCAAGCCAGAAGACCAGGCTGGGCATGTGAAACTGCGCGATGATGTGACAGAAGGATATAACATCATACCCAACTTCTTTATTTCCGCCAACCAAAATGTGCTGCGTCCACAAGACGACATCCAACTTATTGACAACGATAAAGACGAGGCAGAACGCAGACCGCAGTATTATTTAAGTAGGCAGTTTGAGAACAGACTGTTTGACCGAGATACGTTTCTGTTGGCCCACTATGACGTAAACTTTCTCTTTGTAGTGGCATTGTACGGCAGGAACCACCAATCGAGCAAGGTGGCATGGCGTAATAAGGTACGCAAGATGTTCCGCAAAGAGATACAAAAGATGCTCAAAGACAACTTTGAGTTCTATGCCATGACAGCTCATGCGGATGTCAATGCAGATACCTATATAAAGGAGAACTTTCAAACACTTCTCGGCAAGGTGTATCATCCGTTTGAGAACCGTGAAGGGAGTGACCAACAATATTTCTCGCTTGCATTGCGCAAGCCGGAGAAAGAGAGCAATCCTTTGACCAGTGCTAAGATAGCCAACGAGAATGAATCTGTCAAGTTTGCCTTGCGTCAAGCCTTCTACATTGCCAAGTGTCCGCTGGGCGTAGATCCAAAGACACTGCCAGAGGATGTAATGCCGAAGGTAGAAGCACGGCCGCATGATGAGATACCAAAGGAATTTCTTACGATGCACCATTTGGAGCAATATCCCGATACGACTTTCCTTGTCGGAGGATTCAATGGAGTTAACCAACTTAACTGGATATTCAGTCGCATGGGAGGCAAGCGTGATGATGCTTATAATGTGCGTCTTGGAAAAGATGTACACGGAGGTGTCATTAAGAGCCGTGAGAATATCCGTCATGCGAAATTTGTCATTCTCTATGAGTTCGGCAAAGAAGACAAAGGCGTATATAAGGCGTTTCGCGTGAAGAATATTGGTGAACTGACCAAACAGCAAATGATTGACACAGGATATATCAACCCTCGACATGATGCCTACCTGTGTTATTTCTTTGATGAAGAGATAACGCTTGGAGAGTTTGATATTAAGAAAATCATTGAGGCTGACAAGATGAAGCATGAAGCTGATTCAAAGCAGAAGAAAGAGTATGCGGAGGGTCAGCCAGTGTATATGAGCGGTAGAGAACTGATAAAATTTAGATTGTAAAAACATAGTGAAACAGTTTGATTATCCTCCTCAACTTTGTCAACGAGAAAAAAATATCTTCTTGCCATTTTTAATATATACCTGTCCGTTTTGCGGACTATTCACTTTTCTGCCGTTTAAATCATAAATACTACTCTTGGCATCTGAGCGTTCGGTGGTGACATCATGTATTGCTGTCGGGAAGTTATCTGTTTCTATGAAGTTTGTGAAATAATTCCAGCCCCAAGCATTGCGATATTTTTCTGCTGTACCGATTGGAACATAGACTGGAATATTGTTTGGAGTACTTAAATAAAAATCAGAATTGTATTTTCCAAAAGGAGAATTCCCTGGATTAAGGGTGCTTTCCTCGCATACAGGAGGTTCAGAGGCCTTACAATAGATACGTTTTAAACCTGACATATAGGAACAGCACTCTTGCCCCAACAAGTTCAATGTTGCAGGAAAGATTATCTGTTCTAACGAGTCACAGTGATAAAAAGCTTCCCTTTCTATTGTTTCAAGTCCGTCTGGCAATTCTATTTTTTTTAATGATTTGCATTGTTCAAATGCTGTATGACCAATACATTTCACTGTAGATGGTATGTTTACCTCTTGCAAATCCAAACAAATGTTGGCAAAACAGTTGGGGATTTTCTCCAATCCTTCTGGAAAATGAATTTTCACTAAAGGATAGTTCATTTGAAAAGTATTGGTACCTGCTATCGTTTGACATGAATTTGGAATCCAAACTTCTTTCAGACGGCAAGCGTAAAAAGCTGCATCGCCAATCTTTTTCAAGCCCTCTGGTAAATTGATGGATGAAATCTTTGATTGAAAAAAAGCACCGTCACCGATTTCCTTGATGGTAGAAGGCAAAACTATTTCCCCCGTCAGACTACGGCAATTCAAGAAAACCAATTGTCCGAACCGTTCAAAGCCTTCTGGAAACACCAACGGATCGGTCTTGAGGCTTACACAATCCGAGAATGCATAAGTTCCCAAATACTGCAATGAAGAGGGAATGTTTACCTCTTCAAGATTGATGCAGTAAGAGAAAGCACCTTCTTCTATTCGTTTGACTCCATCCGGCAGGATGATTCTCCTTAGATGGATAGTGTTTATAAATTCCCCACTTGGGTCCAACTGTTCTTTTTGATGCCAAAAGGCGTCTTCTGGGACAATTCCATTCTCTATCTCAGCATTTTTAAGATTTATGAAAGAAAGCCTTCCCTTGAAAGAAGCATCCCAAAGAGTACGAATATCAGCAGCATTCACAGTTCCTCTGACCACCAAGGAATCTACATTATAAATGTTGTCTCCCAATGCACCAGCCAAGTTTCCTGCCTTTGATGTTATGTCCATACCCACAAAATCATGGTCATCTTCTGTGCTTGTTGGGGTATTTATTGAATACCTGTAAACAGGACGGTTCAATATGGCAGTCTGTAACTTTCCCGCATCCGTCGTGGCAATATTCTGACCATGTACAGAAGTTGTGAATATTGTAAGAAAAAATAAGAAATATAATATTTTCATAGCGGATTGAGAATTAGTGTCACGTGTGGTTAGCATCAATCACACGTGACAGATTTTCAGAACAAAGTTAATATTATTATTTTGAATATCACTAATTATCAAGCAATTATTTGATGGATTTCGCATAAAAATTTCAATCCCGTTCACCTCAAATATGCAGACATCGCGAAGTTGCCGGAATTCTTTGGAGTCCAGCAGCTTCATTCGTCTTGTGCCTATTTGATAAGGCAGTCTGCGCCCAACATAACATTCAATGGAAGAAAAGATTAAAAAAACTGCGAAAAACGACAGGCGTCGGTCAAAAATATAGTAACTTTGCGACTGGATAATCAATCGGTCAACGCATGCTGGAGTTTAAGAATGTGAGTGTTCGCCTGTCGGCCGACCGCCTGTCGACTCCCTTCTCCTTGGAGATGGATGACGGGGAGGTGGCTTGCCTGTCGGGAGAAGCCGGGAGCGGCAAGAGTCTGCTGCTCATGGCTATACTGGGCCTTGCCCCCTTGGCGGCAGGTTACATCACCATCGACGGAGAACTGGTCACGCCAGGCTCCAGCGCCTACTTCCGCCACATGATTGCCTATGTGCCCCAGCGCATGCCGTCGCTGCGCATGAAGGTCCGCCAGATATTCGAGGAGCTGATGGCGCTGAAAAGCCATAGCGGGGAGGCGCTCAGCCTTTCTACCCTGCAGAGGCAATGGGAAGCGGCCGGCTTGCCCGCCGACTTCTCTGACCGCTGGGCCAACGAGGTGGAGCCCGAGCGGCTGCGCGAGGCCATGATGGTTGCAGTGCCCCAGTTAGGCCGCCCCATTGTGCTCGTCGACGACCCCTCGCCAGAGACGGTGCGCGGAGGGTGGCTCAACGCATGGGCCGCCAGCGGAGCGGAGGTGCTCTTCGCCTCGCGTCACCAAGACTTGCCTTGTCATAAAATCATAACCCTCTGAATGATGGAAATATCTTCCTTAGGACTGTTGATGGGCTTGCTGTTGCTCGCCCTACCTCTTTATATAGTGTTCGCTTTCGACTTACGCCTCCTGCGGCGCTTGGGTATGTCGCTGGTCAGTATGGCTATGGTAGTGGTTGTGCTGGGCGCGGTCGTCGGTTTGCTGTCGCGCTACGACAAGCTTTGGCTCAACATCGTGGCGGGAGTGGTCCTCGCCCTGTTGTCGTCGGTGGCGGTCGTGGCTAAGTCGGGTCTATGCCGCCGACGCTTGCTTGCACCTGTCATGGCAGCGAGTGTCTTACCCCAGCTGGCCTTGACGTTTTATGTGCTGTTGCTGGTCCTCTCGGTCAAGACACCGTTTGCAGCTAATCTCTTCGTCCCCATGGTGAGTGTGCTGACTGGACTGTCGTCGGGACTTGTGGCCCGTGCGTTGCGGGCATACTACATAGGACTGGAGCATCACAATGAGCTCTACTGCTATCTGCTGGGCAATGGGGCCACCCATCGAGAGGCCGTACGCCACTTCATGCGCCGTGGCTTCCAGGCCGCTCTGCTCACTGCCATGAAGCGCATGAGCGGCCTGTTTCTCACCGGGGCGCCAGTGCTCATGCTCGGCCTTGTGATGAGTGGGGTAGGGGTGTGGACGGCCGTCTTCCTGGAAGTGGTGCTGACTGTTGCCGTCCTGGGCTGTGCCCTTTCCACGTTTTGGATGGCTGTTGTGCTGTCCCGTCGCTATGGCTTCGACGAGTATGAGCGCCTCCGCCCGATGAAACGACATGAGTCCTCCCCGGCACCCACAGCACCACCTGTGTCGCCCGAGTCACCCACGGTGCAAACAGCTGGGCAAGATGATTCGGATCTTACCACTTGACCTTGATGCTCGTGATCCAGTCTTTCAGCACGCCAGCATATTGGCCTTGCGAATCGGCCACAAGCAGTAGCACCCGGGAACCGTCGGTCAGTGTGGGCCCCAGGCACATGCCTTCATAGTTGGCAATGGTGCGCCCCAGGAGCGTCAGGTGTGTGCGCCATGACGTGAGCAGACGCTTCTCCAGCGGTCGGCCGCTGGTGGCCGTGCTGTCAAGAGGTTCCACACGAAACAATTTGCAAGCGACAAAAGCGCCCAGTTTAGCCCTGGGTACGTAAAACTCACGCTCGAGCAGCAGCACAGCCCCATCGTCGAGTGCGCAAATCGCCCCTACGCCGTGGGCGTAGTGTTGCGCCTGAGAACCGTTGGCCAGCGGGCGGTCCATTTCGTAGTGGAAAGCCTTCAGGGGTTGCAGGTCCTCGCCAAACGATTGCAAGACTATCTTGCCAGCCTCGTTGCAGGTCCAGTAGGTCTGTGTGCGCTCATTGTAGGAAAGCGCTTCCAGTCCCAGGTTGCCGGGCAGGTCTCTCAACGCATCGGGCAAGGCCAGTTGGCGCCCTGTACGTTTGCCGTCCATCCCATACTCCATGATGCGGTTGTCAGCTTCACCACTGATCCAGATGGTGCCCGTAGCGGGGTTGTAAGCCACCCCCTCATCGTCTCGTCCTGGAAGTCCGCAGCCTCTGAAACCCAGGCAGGAGGCCTGGCGCACCTCTCCGCTGACACTGTCAACCGGAATGTCGAATAGGAAAAAACCATCCTCATCCGACTTGTCGCTCACCACCGCGTATCGTGAGCCACCCAGCCAAGCAATTCCGCTGTAGTTGCCCGCAGGAATGGTCCGGGGGAAGGCGTGTTGCCCATTTTTCTTCACTTCCCATTGCGCTTGAGCCGTCATGGCGCAAAGCGTTAAGAGTAAGAACGATAAGATGTTTCGCATATTCTTTTTCTATTTCAAACGCAGCGGAATTGCGATTATTGCGCACAAAAAAACAATCATTTGTTTGGAGGATAAAAAGTAAAGTCGTATATTTGCAAGTGAAAAGGAGAAACCCTTTGGGAGTTGTATCGGTTCGATTGGGATACTCATCAAATTACCATGAAAACCGAGATGCTTCTCTTGCCGATGGCGGGCCACATAAATCGCATTTGCGACTAAGCATGATTGCCGGTGGATTACAAAGACGGAGAGCGCTCGCAACTTTTACAGCTGGAGTTTTCATCACATCATCGGTATGATTCCCATTTTCAACAACGGAGAATTGAGACAGGAGAGCATCCTCACTCAGTTCTCCTTTTTTAAATCAATAAGGATTATGTTTAGCGGAATAGTAGAAGAGATGGCGACGGTTGTCGCTGTAAGGAAATGGCAAGGCAACATGGACTTCACGTTGCGCTGTTCGTTTGTTGACGAGCTGAAGATTGACCAAAGTGTCGCGCACAATGGCGTCTGTCTCACTGTGGTGGCCATTGCCGACGGCACCTACACCGTCACGGCCATGAAAGAGACCCTGGACCGTACCAACCTCAGCCTGCTACGGGCGGGCGACAAGGTCAATGTAGAGCGGTCCATGGTGATGAACGGACGTCTGGATGGCCATATCGTGCAGGGTCATGTCGATGAGACGGCTACTTGCGTGGCGATGGATGACGCCGACGGAAGTACCTATTTCACCTTCCGATACGCGGCTGACCGCGAGATGGCGCGTCGGGGATACTTCACGGTCGACAAGGGCTCTGTGACTGTCAACGGCGTATCGCTCACGGTGATCAGCCCCACCGACGACACCTTCCGTGTGGCCATCATACCCTACACCCGCGAGCATACCAACTTCAGCGACATACATGTCGGTACGGTGGTCAATATCGAGTTTGACATCCTCGGCAAGTACCTGGCCCGACTTCGTCACTTCGAGTAGTTTTTTGGGGGGCGGGCAGATGAATAGCTTCATCCTTTTTGAGCGATGAAGAGATGAAGCGTCTGTAGCCCTCTGCTTTCCGGAGAAAACGAGCCAAATCCCACCATGCCTTTTTAAGGAAAGGTACCATGGTGGGATTTGGCTTGTTGTATCCATTTCTTCCGAATCATTTTTTCACGATGAGCTTGCTCCCCTTCTGCAGGTCGGCATGGACATTCGTAGATGGGGCACTGGTGCACGTGGTTCATGTGATGTTGTTGACGGTGATGTTCTCCATGGTGCCTATTTTGATAATGATGTGTTGTTTTTGTGGTAGTGGATTATAGTCTCCGCCTTATTTGTTGATCATCATGTAGAAGGCGAGCGCCCAGTCTTGGTCATTGGCGAAGGCATCGGCGAAATGAGCCCGTTCACCGTTGATGCGTTTCGGGTAGACAAAGGCGCAACTGCCCGTCCCATCCTCAAAGACGTTGCAGAGGTTGTTGCGCACGATGTCTTTAGCCATCTTCATGTGCTTCTTGTCGCCTGTGGCCAATGCGTAGTAATAGTAGACATTGGCGTTGATACAACTCCAATAGTGTGGGAAGGTGTCGCCGAAGACCTGTCGCTTGCCAAACCAGTAGCAGTCCCAGTGGCGGATGGGTATCTCGTTGAGACGATAGTCGGGCTGGTTGCCGCAAAGGTTTTCCACTACAGGCATCATGTTTTGTGCCCCTCTCAAGTAGAGGCTGTCCTTTGTTGCGATGTACATCTCTAGAAGAAGTTGTGTGGCCGGGGCCACGATAGACTGTTCAAAGTTTACTTCCGACTTGGGGAAGCGCAAGCCGTTTGCCAGAAACACGTCAGCGGTCTTCGAGAAGTCGATGAGCAGGTCGTTGTATTCCGCTTGCAGCCCGGCGTCTTTCAGAGCTTTCAGCCCGGCGGTCACGGGGATGTCGATGCAATAGAAGCCGTAGCCTGTGTGGCGGTAAAGCGCTTGCAGGGTCTTGTAGCCGTCCAGGGCGTATTGCGCATTCTTGGTTACCTCGTACATTTGGAAGTAGAAGTCGGCCACCCAAGCATAGTTGTAGCCACGGTTCCAGCCGTCTTTTGACACTCTTGAGTAAGTAGTGTAGTCCGGCGTTTGCAGCTTGTTCTTGATGAAGTCGGCGTAGCGCGTGAGCGACTGCTTGAGCTCCTTGAGCGTTTGCTTGTCAGCGGGACTTGCCTCCGCTGATGGGTTGCGGGTCAACTTCTGGTACCATCGAGCCAGCATCACGCCCATGCCCACGCGCTCCCGGCCCTCGTCGCAGTCGTAGCTTTTGCGTGCGTCATCGTTCTTGTAGATGGCTTGCAGGTCGTTGTCGTATACCATGTAGGCACCAAAGCGCGGGTCCTGTGGGTCGTTCATCTGCTGGTGCTCCATGACAAACCGCACCCGCTTGGCGATGAGCTCGTCGTAGCTGCTTATCACGAGGATCGTGGCATGGGTCCTCTCCGTCTTGTCGTAAGTGAGGTCTATGCGTTGCTCGCCAAGGGTTTCCGCCACGAAGGAAGCATAATGGCCGCGGGCGTCCTTGCCCGTGTGGATGGCTCTTGGGGCGAAAGTGACCGTGCCGTTGCGCGGGTCCTTGCCCGTGAGGGTGGCAGAGAGGGATTTCAATTTGTTCTTTTCGAGATATACTTTTATCTCTTCGCCTTGCTGATAGACATACTTGTCGCTATGTGCGACGGCACTGCCTGCAGCCAGGAGCTTCTTGTAGAAGTCTTCCCTCCCGCTGTGCTCGAACAGCTTCCAGGCCACGGTGTACGAATGGCCGGCGCCGAGCGTCATGTCGGGCAAGTCCATGGCGATGACACCCCGGAAGTTGGAATTGGCGTTTTCCTTTTTGCGTTCCCATTCCTCATAGTCGGGCAGCGCCCCTTTGGTGAGCACCAAGCCCACATTGGTGCCCTCGACGGTCACGTCTTTCCCCTTCTTGCCTGGGGCATGGAGCGTACCCTTGTAGCCCATGCGGAGCGCGAGTACGTAGGCAGCGTTGTCGCCCGCCCAGATGTGCGCGTTGCAACGATGGGTCATGCAGGTGGCCGCATCGGGATAGTTGTCGTTCCAAGGCGTGTAGATGCCCCAGTCGGTAATCTTCGCGGCAGCCTTGCCCGTGTTCTTGAAGGTGTATTCCTCGAAGAGCTCGCCGTCTTTAAGCGTTCTCTTCACCGTGATGCGGATGGTGCCTGCTTGATACGTCAGCACGCCGCCTTGCCGGCTGACGGGTGTCTGCCATTCCTGCTTCGCTCCGTCTATGGTCAGGAAGCCGAGTCCCCATCCATACTTGCCGGTCACCCATTTATATTGCTTGCCGTCGGGTGTGAGCACCCAGTTCATTTGTTGATCGTCATGGTCGATGGCGAGCTGGTCGATGGCGCCTGTCGCAGGGTCGGTCTTGTAGACGATGCCTTGGGCAAGGCCGGTGACAAGGTTCATGGCTATGAGGCAGGCGGCTGCTGCGCGCTTGATGCCGGATAACTTTACCGAAGAGGTCATTTTCATGTGGTCTTTCGTTATGTAGTTGTTTGTTTGTGTGCAAAATTAGGGATTTTAGGAGAAAAAGAGGCTTCCAAATTGTTCAAACTTAGCCAAAAATCGTTCAGCCCGACATGGTTGGGCTTTTTGGAGAGAGGCTTCCGCCATTGATGAGTGGTCAGTCCCTTGCGTTGGCTTGCCCCATCCTGCGCACATCGCAACCACTTTCATGTAACCTGTAACCTTGTAACCTTGTAACCTTTGCCTGCCGCAATGTCGGGTGCGAGGTGCGTTGCGAGGGCCTTGTCAATCCATATTCCGGAAGAGTCTGTTATATGATTTGGAAAGCGCTTGCGGGGTAGATTATTCGTTAGCTTATTTAACATTTTCCTTTTTAATTGTTAATTATTGCCTTTCCTGATAAACCAAGTTTGCGTGTATCCATCCAACTTTTGATTTTTGGTTAAAAATTTAAATGATGACAATGAAGAAATCGTTTTTGACATCGGCTCTTGCCCTGTTGTTGATTCAGCCCACGGTGGCTGAGGCGCGTGAGTGGACGTTGCAAGACTGCATCAGTTATGCGTTGCAAAACAACATCTCGCTGCAGAAGTCGCGCATTCAGCATGTCAGCGCCCTGGAGGATGTGAAGCAAAGTAAGGCCGAGCTGCTGCCGTCGCTCTCGGCATCGACCTCGCAAAACGTGTCGTACAACCCATGGCCCGAGACAGGCTCCTACATGATTGCCGGCGACAAGGTGCAGACCAATGTCGACAAGGTCTATTACAACGGCTCCTATAGCGTGATGGGTAACTGGACCGTATGGAACGGCAACCGGAACCATAACCAGGTCAAGCTCAACAAAGTGACGGCTGACCAAGCTGCGCTGGACAGTGCCGTCACGGCCAACAGCATCCAGGAGCAGATCACCCAGCTCTTTGTGCAAATACTCTACTCGAAGGAGGCCATCGAGGTGAGCAAGGCCACGCTGGAGACCTCAAGGAAAAATGAGGAACGCGGAAAAGAGTTTGTCAAGGTGGGCAGCATGAGCAAGGCCGACCTGGCGCAACTCACATCGCAGCGCGCACAGGACGAATACGCCGTGGTGCAGGCTGAAAGCAACCTGAAAGACTATAAGCGCCAGTTGAAGCAACTGCTGCAAATCACTGACCAAGATGACTTTGACGTTGTGGCTGACACTCCCACCGACGAGGCTGCCCTGCAGGCCATCCCCGGTGTGACCAGCGTCTATGAGGCCGCGCTGGGTGTGAGACCCGAGATCAAGAGCGCCAAGCTGGGCATCGAGAGCAGTGACCTGCAGGTCAAGATAGCCAAGGCGCAGCGGATGCCCACCATCGGGCTCAACGCCGGGGTGAGCACCAACACCACGTCGATGAACGACAATAGCTGGGGGACACAATTGAAAAACAACTTCAATGTGAGCGGAGGCCTGTCGGTCAGCATCCCTATCTTTGACAACCGAACGACCAAGACCGCCGTCAACAAGGCCATCCTTTCCAAGCAGAGCTATGAGCTCGACCTCAAGGAGAAGCAGACCACACTCTACTCGACCATCGAGAACTACTGGTTGCAGGCGGTCAACAACCAAGCGCAATTTAAGAGCGCAAAGGTCAGCACCGAAAGTGCACAGCAAAGCTACGACCTGCTGAGCGAGCAGTTTAGGCAGAACCTGAAGAACACCATCGAACTGATGAACGGCAAGGATGCCCTGCTCAAGGCGCAGCAAAACGAGCTGCAGGCCAAGTATCTCGCCATTCTCAACATCAACATGCTGAAGTTCTATCAAAGCGGGACGCTCAAATGACAAGCGATTAGGAGAAGCAAAAAGTAACAATAGCCATAGTTTTTTTATATTACCATGAAGAGTAAGAAGATAAGTATGATTTGGGTAGCGGTAGGCGCCATCATCGTCATAGCCGTTGCCGCCTTCCTGTTGTCGGGAGGCAAAAAGAAGGAGGAAGTGAACTTCAAGATGGAGAAGGTGGCCAAGGCCAACATCCTGAACAGTGTCACAGCCACAGGAACCATTGAGCCTGTGAACGAGGTGACGGTTGGTACGCAGGTGTCGGGTATCGTCAGTAAAATCTATGTTGACTACAACAGCGTGGTGAAGAAAGGACAGGTCATAGCTGAGCTGGACAAGTCCAACCTCCTGAGCCAGCTCAACACGGCCAAGTCGCAGCTCTCCCAGGCACAGGCTTCGCTGAAGAGCGCACAGAGTGACCTGGCTTACCAGAAAGCCAACTTCAACCGTTACAAGGCTCTCTACCAGAAGGGCCTCATCTCCGCCAACGAATATGAGAGCGCCCGCCTGAGCTACCAGACCAGCGCGCAGACCGTGGCCTCGCGAAAAGACCAGGTGGTGGCCGCGCAAGAGGAGGTGGCGCGTGCCCAGACCAACCTCAGTTACGCCACCATCACATCGCCCATCGACGGCATTGTGGTGAACAAGAGTGTGGAGGAGGGACAGACCGTCAATGCCAACATGAGCACGCCTGACCTCTTTACCATCGCGCAAGACCTGACCAACATGCAGGTGGTGGCCGATGTGGATGAGGCCGACATAGGCGACGTGAAGAAAGGCGAGCGTGTGACCTTTACCGTCGACGCTTATCCCGACGACACCTTCGAGGGAACCGTGACACAAGTGCGCCTGGAGGCAACGACTACCAACAACGTCGTCACCTACCAGGTGGTGATCAGCGCCCCCAACGCCGACCTGAAGCTGAAGCCCGGACTGACCGCCAGCGTGGTGATCTACACCCAGGAGAGCAATGGCGTGCTGAGCGTGCCCAGCAAGGCCCTGCGCTACACGCCGGCCAAGGAGACCGTGGGCGGCCGCAAGATACAAGACGTCAGCAACGCCAAGAACAAGGTGTGGACACTGGAGGGCAACACCCTTGTGGCACACAAGGTCAACATCGGCATGACCGACGGCATCCACACGCAAGTGCTGAGTGGCATCCGCGAAGGACAGCAGGTCATCACCGGGGTCAACGTGACCAGCGACGATCAGACGGCTGACAGCGACGGTGCGGAATCAAGCCCCTTCCAGCCAGGTCCTCCGGGAAAGAACAAGAAGAATGGTAAGTAAGACGGACGAAAAAGGAGACAAGGCTATGACAGATAATCAAATCAGCCAAGACGCCAAAGACAAGAAAGTCGTCATCGAACTTCAAAATGTGAAGCGCGACTTTCTTGTCGGAGACGAGACGGTGCACGCGTTGCGCGGTGTGTCGTTCAAGATTTATGAGGGCGAGTTTGTCACCATCATGGGCAAGTCGGGTTCGGGCAAGTCGACGCTGCTCAACCAGCTGGGATGTCTTGACACGCCCTCCAGTGGCGAATACTACCTCGACGGGGTGTCTGTACGCTCCATGACACGTTCGCAGCGTGCCGTGCTGCGCAACCGGAAAATAGGCTTCATCTTCCAGAACTACAACCTCCTGCCCAAGACCACCAGTGTGGAGAACGTGGAGTTGCCCCTGATGTACAACGCCAGCGTGTCGGCCAAGGAACGCTTTGACCGGTCGGTCGAGGCGCTGAAGGCCGTGGGACTGGGAGACAGGCTCTATCATAAGTCAAACCAGATGTCGGGCGGACAGATGCAGCGCGTGGCCATCGCACGCGCCTTAGTCAACAATCCCGCAGTCATCTTGGCCGATGAGGCCACGGGCAACCTTGACACGCGAACGTCCTTTGAGATACTGGTCCTCTTCCAGAAGCTCTACGCCGAAGGCCGGACCATCATCTTTGTCACTCACAATCCCGACATCGCCCATTATTCCAGCCGCAACATACAGTTGCGTGACGGGCATGTCATCAGCGACGAGTATAACCACAACATACAGAGTGCCGCCGAAGGCTTGGCAGCCCTCCCGCCTAATTCGGACGAATAATGAACTACACAAATCTTTTCAAAATAGCGCTAAGGGCCATCTTTGCCAACAAGATGCGCTCCTTCCTGACAGCCCTGGGCATTATCATCGGCGTGGGATCTGTCATCACGATGCTGGCCATCGGACAGGGCTCGAAGCGGAGCATACAGGCCAATATCGCAGAGATGGGCTCAAACATGATCATGATCCATCCGGGTGCCGACATGAGAGGGGGCGTGCGCCAGGACCCGTCGGCTATGCAGACCCTGAAGCTGACCGACTATGAGACGCTCAAGGACGAGTGCTCCTACATCAAGGCCATCAGCCCCGTGGTGAGCACCAGTGGACAGTTTATCAATGGCAACAACAACACCCAGTCGACCATCTATGGTGTCAACCAGGAATATCTCGAGATACGCCAGTTGAGCGTCAGCGACGGAGAGATGTTCTCCGACCAGGAGCTGAAATCGAGCGCCAAGGTGTGCATCCTCGGACAGACGGTCGTCGACTATCTCTTTCCTGACGGCAGCGACCCCGTAGGCAAGGTGGTGCGTTTCAATGCCATCCCCTTCCGTGTGATCGGCGTGCTGAAGAAGAAAGGCTACAACACCATGGGCATGGACCAAGACAACCTTGTGCTGGCACCTTACACCACGGTCATGAAGCGCATCTTGGCGCAGACCTACCTGAGCGAGATACAGGCCTCGGCCATCACCGAGGGCGTGACCGACAAGGCTACCGACGAAATGACCACGATCTTGCGCCGCAACCACAAGCTCAAGGATGCCACCGACACCACCGAGGGCGATGATGACGACTTCAACATCCGTTCGCAGGAGGAGCTGTCGTCGATGATGAACTCCACCACTGACATGATGACCATCCTCTTGGGCTGTGTGGCGGGCATATCGCTCATCGTGGGCGGCATCGGCATCATGAACATCATGTATGTGAGCGTCACGGAACGTACGCGCGAGATTGGCTTGCGCATGAGTGTCGGCGCGCGAGGTGTGGACATCCTCAACCAGTTTCTCATCGAGGCCATCATGCTCAGTGTCACAGGCGGACTGGTCGGCGTGGTGCTTGGGGTGGGGGCGAGCTATGCCGTGAAGCTGCTGGCCCATTGGCCCATCTACATCGAGTGGTGGACCATCATCATGAGTTTTGCCGTCTGCACCTTCACGGGCGTGTTCTTCGGGTGGTATCCTGCCAAGAAGGCGGCACGGCTCGACCCGATCGAGGCCATAAGATATGAATAGGCATTCTTCATAAACCAGCATTTGGGATAACAAGGTAAGGGCAGCGACCGAGATGGTTGCTGCCCTTTCATGTTGCAGCATGCGGCGGATAGAACATTCAACCGCTCACGCATGAAGAGTCCCCGTACTGGAAGGGTAAACCGTAAAATCCGCTTATGAACGGCCAGCACCGCACCTTGTTGTTTGCGCACAGCCTGCACTTGCACTTTCCGTAGGCAACGGCCTGCGCTTGCACTTTCCGTAGGCAACGGTCTGAAAGGCCAAAAGTCCATAGCCCCATGGCAAGCGAAGCGGCACCCTGGGTAAGAAGCCGAGCGTGAGCCTACGCCCTGCAGGGGCAAAAGTATATACGCTTGCCACATCCTGCGCACATCGCAACCACCTTTATGAAACAATGAAAACGATGCGCCGCTTCCTCCCTGCGCACATCGCAACCACCTTCATGTAACCTGTAACCTTGTAACCTTGTAACCTTTGCCGTAGTGGGGGAAATACGTATTGCTCTTGACAAATGCGTAAACAGGAGCCACAAGGGGAAAAATGCTCTTGACGAACGTGTGAACCGAAATCGCAAGGGAGGTGGAGGAGGCCTGAAAACGAAAGTAGGAAGAAACGACTTCGTTTCCTCCTACTCGATAGTGTTGTTGTATGTTTTTTATGTGTGGCCTAAGTGCGGCCTTTGACGGTTCTTGCTTATGGTTTGCTTACAGTCGCAGCCGCTCCAGGATGTCGGCCATCTTTTGCTTGGTCTCGATCTTGGTGGGCACGAGCGGCAGTCGCAACTGGTTTTCGATGAAGCCCATGTCGTTGAGCAACGCCTTCACGCCGGCAGGGTTTCCGTCGACGAAGAGCAGGCTGTAGAGCTCGGTGAACATGTGGTGTATCTTGCGGGCGGGCTCGTATTCGCCCTTGAATTCCAGACGGATCATGCGTGAGAACTCTTTGGGCAGCGCGTTGCCGATGACGGAGATGACACCGGCTGCTCCGCTGGCCACCATGGAGAAGGTGAGTGCGTCGTCGCCGCTGATGACATCGAAGCGGTCAGGCTTGTTGTAGATGATCTCGTCGACCTGCTCCAGACTTCCGGAAGCCTCCTTGATGGCCACGATGTTCTCGCAGTCGTTGGCCAGGCGCAGGGTGGTCTCGGCTTTCATGTTCACGCCCGTGCGTCCAGGCACATTGTAGAGCACGATGGGCAGGGGGCTGGCGGCGGAGATGGCCTTGAAGTGCTGGTAGAGGCCCTCCTGCGAAGGCTTGTTGTAATAGGGGCAGATGCTCAGTATGCCGTCAATGCCGCTCCAGTCGGTGGCTTTCATCTCTTCGATGACGGCTGCCGTGTTGTTGCCGCCGCAATATTTCAGGATGGGGATACGTCCGTTCACCACCTCTTTGATAAGCTCTGTGATCTTGTCCTTTTCCTCATGGGTGAGACAGGGAGCCTCGGCCGTCGTGGCCAGGATACAGAGGAAGTCGGCCCCATTGTTGATTTGATACTCCACCAGGCGCTTGAGCGACTTGTAGTCGACCTCGCCTTCGGGGGTGAAAGGAGTGATGAGGGCAATGCCCAAACCCTTAAAGATATTGCGTGCCATTATGTTTTAATTTCAATATTGAATAAAATGAGGGTGTTGCAATCAAAAGCTTTTGCAAAGATACGATTTTACTTTCATATTGCAAAGGAATTGTGGGAAAACCTCGCAAAGATGGTTGTTATTTGCTTCCGATGTAGAGAAATATCATGCCGAGCAGTACCAGCGCCAGGTCGATGGCTTTTGCGCGCAGGTTGCGCTCGTGGAAGAATAGCCCTCCAAACAGAAAGCTGACGATGACGCTGCCCCTGCGAATCATGGACACGATGGATATCATGGCGCCTGGCAGGCTGAGGGCGTAGAAATAGGCGAAGTCGGCGGCGCTCAGGAACAGGCTGATGCCGACGATGGCCCAGTGCCAGCGGAAGGGGGTGGTGCGCTTGTGGGTGGGCCACCACAGGACGGCCATCATCAGTCCCATCAGTCCCATCTGGTAGATGTTGTACCACGACTGCACTGCCATGCGGTCAATGCCCACGCCCCCGTTGGCGGGGCTGGCCATGAGGTACTTGTCGTAGAGGCCGCTGACGGCCCCGAGGACGGCGGCCAGCACGATGAACCCTATCCATCGGTTGTGTTCAAAGTCGATGCCCTCTTTCTTGCCTGAGCGGCTGAGCAGGAAGAAGGAGGCGATGGCCAGCAGCACACCCGTCCATTGCCATGCGTTGAGGCTTTCGCCAAACACCAGCAAGGCGCCTACGAGCACCATCACGGGGCGTGTGGCATTGATGGGTCCGACGATGGTCAGGGGCAGGTGCTTCATGCCGAAATACCCGAAAATCCAACTGGACAGCACGATGATGCTTTTGAGGATGATGTACTTGTGGATTTCCCATCCGCCGCCCGCCACGTGGAAGATGGATGTGTCGCTCAGCGTGCCTGTGGCCGAGAGGATGATGAATGGCAGGAAGATGAGCGATGAAAACACCGTGTTGAGAAACAGCACGGGGATGACGGCATTGTCAAGAAGCGACTTCTTCTTGAATGAGTCGTAAAAGCCCAGCAGGGTCGCTGAGAGGAAAGCTAAGAATAACCACATGTCCTGAATACTGAAAAATGATGGATTTTTTAATAGGTGGTGTTTTATGTAACTCACCTATAGTCTATTTCCCAAAGGAAAAGTCCGTTGGCGGGCATCGATTCGCCTGCGTCCGAACGTGTGCCGTTGTGTATGACCTTGTCAAACTGCTCCAGGCTGACACGTCCGCGCCCCACGTCGATGAGCGTGCCGACAACGGCCCGCACCATGTTTCGCAGGAAGCGGTTGGCCGCGATCTCAAAATAATAGGTGCTCTCGCCGGTCTTGACCCATTGGGCGGTGGTCACATCACAAAGCGTTGTCTTGTTGTCGGCTCCAGCCTTGCAAAAAGCCTTGAAATCGCTGACGGTCAGCAAGCGCGATGCGGCTTGGTTCATCAAGTCGAAATCGAGCGGATAGTGCATCTCCACCGAGTAGTGTCGCAGGAAGGGATCGCGCCTGGTGTGCACAAAATAACGGTAGACGCGTCGGCGGGCGGAGAAGCGGGCGTGCAAGTCGTCGGGTACAGGCTCTATTTTCTCGCACGAGATGTCGCGGGGAAGCACTCGTGCGAGCCGGTAGCACAACTGGCCTGCATCAATGGTTTGTGAGTTGTCGAAGTGGCAAACCATCTGGTTGGCATGTACGCCAGCGTCTGTGCGCCCCGCTCCCACCACCTCTACGGGGTGGCGCAGCAACAGGGATAGGCACTCTTGCATCTTCTCTTGTACGGACATGCCATTGGGTTGTATCTGCCAACCGTGATAGGCGGTCCCGTCAAAGCGTATCCAAACGAAATATCTCATGTGTGACGTGAAATTTCCTGCAAAATTACTAAAAATATGTCGATTACGCCAAATGGAGATTCTCTTTTGTTTTGTGGAGGCCGCAGATAGGGCGGCTTATTGCGCTGCTTTACGGAGCTGGCCGATATGCGCGGGCGGATGGTTCCTGGGCGCATCAGCGGGTGTGGCCTTTGCCTGGCGGGTCGTCGGATAAGCGGAAACGCACGTACGCCCGATCGTCAAATGAGCGGTTGCCAAGCATGGTTCCCTTGGTGGCCACAAATGATCTGATGCAGTAGGGGTCTTGGGCAAGTAGCTTGCGCAAGGCCGCCTCACTCTCTTGAAGTGTAGGGCGAAGGAAGGGGTAACCGTCGGAGGCCAGGACGATCTCGGCCCCATGGTCTTCGACGGGAATGACTTTAACGCCGGGCATGAAGATGGGAAACCCATCGATGACCGCATAGGTGCGGTTCTCGCCGGACATGCTCCCGACAAGTTTTTCGAGAATGGTGTCGCGGGCGTAGTCGTGGACGATGCGTCCATCGCGCACCATGTCAGGATGGGCTGTGAGCATCTCTTGGAAGACTGCTGCGCGCTGATGTGCCAAAACGTCTTCGTAAGGCTTGTCGTTGCGAAAGACCTGCCCATTGATCATGCATTGACAGTCGCCGACCATCCACACCTCGTGTCGCAGGGCGCTGTAGACGACAGCACTCGCACAGAGCCGTTCTTGCGGGCGCGTCTTCATGGGCGTGTCGTCGGCAGGGTAGAGGGCGTGGATGTGGGCCGTGACCTGCCCGCAGAACTGCGGGAGCGACAGGTCGGCCGGCATTTGCCGGACGAAATGGCTGGTTGCCATCATGCATAAGCGCCCGTTGCTCATCTGGGGGTGAAGCTTATGTGGCGTCTTGCTGGTGCTGCCGTCGATGACTGCCACAAAGTCGGGTGTGGCGACGACGGCGTCTTCACAGTCGGCAAGACTATGCTTGCCGACTGTTTGACTTTCGATGATATTCATTTCTGGCTTTTTGGCATTTGGAGTGATGGGGCCTTGGTGCTGGGTCGAATGTACCCCCCCCCAGGGCTTTCCCCAAAAAACAGGAAGCGCCTCACTTCTTGTGGGAACCGTTCTTTCCCCTTCTGCCAAATCCTCGTGGTTGGAAGTTGGGATTGAACGATTTTCTTTTCACCTCCCGCTTTTCCTTGTCATTGGTTTCTTGCTTGCCCCTGCCGGAGGGTGCGCTGCCGACGGCCTTGGGGTCATAGTGGGCACGCCCATGATAGGGCACCCCGTCGTAGAGCTTCTTGATGAGGTCGGGCCGTCTGATGCGGCGCAGCTCGCGCTCGATGGACGGGCGCTCTTCGGGCTTGTACCAGAAGAAGAACTGGCGTTGCGCCAACTTCTCACGTGGGGTCTTGGCCGAAAACACAGGCTCCAGTGTGTAAGGGTCGAACCCGCTATACCACGTCTCGGTACTCACGGTCATGGGCGTCGGCGTGAAGTCTTGCACCTGCTCCAGGTGGAAGTCGAGCCTTTTGGTCTCCACAGCCAGTTCGGCCATGTCCTCCTCCCTGCACCCCGGGTGTGAGCTGATGAAGTAGGGTATGATTTGCTGGTTGAGCCCCTCTTCCCGGTTGATGCGGTCGAAGATGCGCTTGAACTCATGGAACTGGCTGAAGGAGGGCTTGCGCATGAGCCGCAGCACGCTGTCGGAGGTGTGCTCGGGTGCCACCTTCAGGCGTCCGCTGACGTGGCGCGTGATGAGTTCGCGGGTGTATTGCCGTGCGGCCTCATTCGATTTCTCGTCCTTGCTCTTGTGCAACAGCAAATCGTAGCGCACGCCACTCCCGATGAAACTCTTCTTGACACCTGGCAACGCGTCTACGGCATGGTAAATCTCCAACAGCCGCGAGTGGTCAGTCATGAGGTTGGGGCAGACCTGCGGGTTGACACACGAGGGGCGCTTGCAGCGTTCGCATGCCTTCGGGTTGCGCCCGTGCATGCCGTACATGTTGGCAGACGGTCCGCCCAGATCGGAGATGTAGCCCTTGAAGCCAGGCATGGCGATGACCTGCCTGGCCTCACGCAGTATGCTCTCCTTAGACCTGCACACCACAAACTTGCCTTGATGGGCGGAGATGGTGCAGAAGGCACACCCCCCAAAGCATCCGCGATGCAAGTTGATGGAGAACTTGATCATCTCGTAAGCGGGTATGGTCTTGCCCTTGTACTTGGGATGGGGCATGCGCGTGTAGGGAAGGTCGTATGCTGCGTCAAGCTCCTCGGTTGTCATGGGCGGGAAAGGCGGGTTGACGACGGCATAGAGATTGTCCACGCCCTGTATGAGCCGTTGCGCGTGCATCTTGTTGCTCTCTTCCTCTATGTGCCTGAAGTTCTCCGCTTCCGCCTTTTTGTTTCGCAAGCATTCCTCATGCGAGTGAAGCACGATGTCCTCATCCGTTATTCCGCCAGGTATTTCGTCCTTCTTGCAGAGATAAACGGTCTGTGGAATGTCCTTGACGTCCCTGATGCTCTGTCCCGACTCCAATTCATGACAAAGCATCAGCGTGTTCTTCTCTCCCATGCCGTAGAGGATGAGGTCGGCGCCGCTCTCGCAGAGAATGCACTTCTTCAGGCAGTCTTGCCAGTAGTCGTAGTGCGTCAGGCGGCGCATGGACGCTTCGATGCCCCCGAGCACCACAGGCACGTCGGGGAACAACTGCTTCAGGATCTTGGAATAGACTATCGACGGATAGTCGGGGCGCATGTCGTGGCGCCCGTCGGGGCTGTAAGCGTCGTCATGGCGGAGGCGCCGGTTGGCGGTGTAGCGGTTGACCATCGAGTCCATGGCACCTGGCGAGATGGCGAAGAACAGGCGGGGGCGCCCCAACTTCCTGAAGTCGCGGAAGTCGCCGTGCCAGTCAGGTTGGGGCACGATAGCCACCCGGTAGCCGTTGGCCTCAAGCATCCGGCCTATGACTGCCGCCCCGAAGGAGGGATGGTCCACGTAGGCGTCGCCAGAGAAGAGGATGACGTCCAGCTGGTCCCATCCCCTGAGCTCACATTCCTTCTTGGTCGTGGGGAGGAAGTCGGTCAGTTGATAGTTCTGCATGCGCTAATCGCTCACCTCCTGTGGATCCACTTCGTCTTGGTTGGCGTGCTCACCTTTCCACTTCACGTAGAGCAGCACCAGCTGGTGAAGTCCGAAGGCTTTCATGTTGCTGTTGTAGATGACATCCAGGCAGAGGTCAAGCAGATCCTTGTCCTTGCCGGCTTCACTTTCGAGCATGGAGCGCACGTTGAACTTCAGCTTGTCGAGTACCGTCTCGTCGATGATGCCGTTGCTGTCCACCAAGTAGCGGAGCAAGGCATACTTGTCGATGGTCTGCAAATGCTTTTCGGACACCTCTATGCTTCGTGTGCCTGAATGGTTGGCTTGTATTTTCATGGCTTTTGATGTTATAATGTGAATGTTGTTTTTCCGATTGGTTACTGCAGGAGATAGTTGAGTATTCCCTGCATCAGTTTGCTGCGTGTCGGCGCTTGTGTGATGCACTCGAAGGGAAATGCCATGACGAAGGCTTTGTAGTCATGTCCCGAATAGGCCACGGCCGCCGACTGGCCGTCGCTGTACTGCATGGCGCAGATGGCCCCGCCTTCCGGGCGCAGCACGTCCGTGCGCGTGGCCGCGTAATGGTCGGGGTTGAGCGTCCTGAAAAAGTCGAACTGCAGCCCCAAGCCGTTGGCGCCGCTCAGCGTGTCGGTCTTGACCGTACCGTCGTAGCTTGCCTTTAGGTATCTGCCAAGCCAGGCGGCATCGTCTTCCTGCGTCATGTCGCTTCCCAGGTAGGCGCCGCTGACCAGCATGCGCCCTCCTCCCTGTGCGTAAGCGGCAAGCTTTCGCTGCATGGAGACAGGGAACGACTTGTAGTACTTGACGGCATTGACATCGTATTTCTCCAGTCCGACAATCATGTCGACCGCCTGGTAGTCTTCCAGCTTCACCTTCCCGGCCTCGACGGCCTCCGAACTGCAGCTGACGACGTTGTAACGCTTGGCTGACGCGATGGCGTCGGCGTGCGTGCCGATGTAGTTGAACGTGTTGCCTGCGATGAAATGGCCGGCCAGCTCGTCTCCTCCGTAACCCAGTCCGCCGGGGCCTTCCTGCCCTCTGCGTGATGTGTCAAAGCACTGCTGGCGCCCGTTCCATCCCGCCGTAAGGCCGTAGGGCACTCCTGGGTCGCTGTCAAGGTCAAATCCCTGCCGGGCACCGTTGTCGATGACGGCAGGGGCTGCCAGGCGATGGAAAGCGTTGACGACGAGCACGGTCTTGCCGGCTTCCGGGCAACTGTACGCTGAAACCGTCTCCGAGGGGAAGCTCTCGCCTCCGCGGTTGGCCGCAGTCACCTTGAAGTGGTAGGTCTTTCCCGGTTCGATGTCTATGGTGGCGGAATTGCCGTTGACCTTCCTGCCGTTGTCAAACCCTCCGTTGCCGATGGCCGTATAGACGATGTAGCAGGTGGGCGTGGCACTGGGCTCCTGCTCGTCTGCGCTTGCGCTCCAGGACAACAGGGCCTGGCGCTTACCCGTCAGCTTGACAGCCATGTCGCGCGGAGCCAGCGGCTCAATGACGGCCGCTTGCCCGTGCATGCCGCAGACATAGCGGACAAGGGTCTTGTAAAGTGAGCGGGCCATTGTGAACTTGAAGTTGGGGTCCTGCCCCAAGACCATGTCGGGAAAATTCTGGTGAGACAGGGTCTCGATGATGGAAGAGGGCACTTCGGGCAACCGCGTCTCCGAATAGTTGCGGTCCCACAGGTATCGTCGGTTCCACCGTTTGTAGGCGTAGGTGAGGTCGCGGGTCAGCCCCGCCAGGAGCTGGTCAGCCAGCCGTTTGGATGCTTGCCGGGTGACTCCCGAAGACAAGCGCCCGTCATTGAAGTCGGTGGTGCAAATGGCCAGGGACCCGATGAGCTCCTTGCCGTCGGGAGCGAAGCCTGCGTCACTATGTACGGCCAGCGACAGTTCGACGGGCACTTTCTTGCCCTCGAGGGTCGGCACATAGACGGAGCCTCCTGCCAGCCAGTTGGTCATCCTCGAGCGCGCGTTGATGTCGTCCGCATAGTCGTCGCTGCCCCCTCGGCCGCCGTAGACCGTGTAAGGGGCGCCGCCCCATTGTGCGGAGTAGCGGGCACCCTCCAGGCAACGCGGATACTGGCTCACGCTGCCGCCCCGCTCGATGTTGCCCATGCCGCCGCCGAACCTGACGGCGTCAGCCGTCACGACGCCTTTCTTGCGACTTTGGTTGGTGAGCATCACGCAGTTGTCCATGCTGTCGCCTTCGCCAAAGTCGAATGTGCCGAGGTACACCCATGTGCCTCCGCCCATTTGCTGGTTGACGCGAAACTCTGTGGCCTGTCCCTTGTGGAACACGGTGTAGTGCGCGTCGTCCACGCTGCCGGGCAGCGTCTGGTAGCTCACGTACACGGCGTACCTGCCTCCGTGGGCGAAGGCGGGCTGATACTTGATGAACGCCTTGGCCTCCTTCCTGGAGGCTTTCAGCATGCGCGCCGTCCCCGCCGCGAAGGGGTTCTCGTTGTCCACATAGTGGCCCTCGTGCGCCCTGAAGCCCTTCTCTGGGGTGGTCAGCCATGGGTCTCCCTCCGCATACTCCCTGTAGCTTGTGGCGGAGGTGTTGAGACCGCCGTCGTTGTCGACGATATACTCGGCTGTCTGCCAGTCGCGTTCGCGTGGTGTGAACACCACCGCTCCCGCGTTTTCGAGCATGGGGATGAGATAGGGCACCACGATGGTCTGCGTGAACAGGTCCTCCGTGGTGGCAAACAGGTTGGGCCTTTGCCATTTCCACAGCCCCTTCTTGTTGTCGTAGTATCTTCCGTGAGAGGCCCACAGGCTGACATGGCGGCCATAAAGCCCATGTGAAATCTTGGCGGGCCGGGACACGTTGTCCACCCAGGGTGCTCCGTCATAACTGATTTTCCCCCACAAGGCGTGTGCCCTGGCGCGTGCTGACTGATGTCGGGGCACGTAGTCCTCCAGCAGCATGCCGTTGGTGACGATTTCCAGGCGGTACTTGTTGTAGGGCTTCGGCAAGGCCTTCTTTACCTTTTTGTAGATCTGTCCTACTTGCCTGTCTGTGAAGTCTTGCTGGGCAAAGTGCTCGTCCGTGGTGACCGTGACGGTTTGCGTGCGGTCGTCGACAGCGAACGACTTCATCCTGGGTTGCCGGGTGAATTCGGCTCCTTTCGCCCGGTAAGTGAGAAAATACTCAGCCAAAGAGCGCTTGGCCTTTTCCTGCGTGGAAAGACCTTGCGCATGGACATTCGCCGATACGGCGAACAGGCAGGCGCAGCTCACTAACAGACCTCTTCCTATTGTCATCATGATAACCCCTTTAAAAGTCGGCCTCACAGATTGCCCACCGTAAACTTCTCGGGCTTCTTGCCTTTGAAGTCCTTGAAATAGAGTTTGATGTGGCGCATCTCGCGTTCCAGGTCTCCTGTGGGCGTGATGCTTTCGGTGCACTGGATCACCTTCTTCTCATAGTCGGCACCGTAAAGCAGGATGGGTATTTGCGCTTTGAGAGCGATGAAGTAAAACCCCTTTTTCCATTCCGGGTTCAGCGACCGTGTGCCTTCCGGCGTGATGCATAAGCCAAACTGCTTGCGCGACTTGGCCACCTCGGCCAAGTGGTCTGTCATGCTCGTGTGCTTCGAGCGAAACACGGGTATGCCCCCCATGCGCCTGAAGACAGGCCCCAAAGGCCAGAAGAACCACTCCTTTTTCATGAGGAAATTGATATGCAAGCCTTCTGCGCGCATGAACAGCTGCCCGATCACGAAGTCCCAATTGCTGGTGTGAGGGGCCAGGCAAATAATGTATTTCTCAGGTGACTGGACGGTCACGTTTTTCTTCCATCCCCATTGCTTATACAGAAGCCAATGGCAGAATCGCTTCATCATCATCAGCGTCGCGTGTTTCAGGTGGGTTCTATAAATTAGCTTTGCCAGGTTTTGAGGTCCTTTCCGGGTTCAGGGCGCCAGCGGGTGAGGGAGCATAGCGGGCTATACGACCGGACGAGGTGGCAGCCTGAACCGAAAAGAGGCCAAAAGATGGCAAAACGTAACCCTTCATTATTCATGTTTTTTATGGTGGTAATTTATAGAACCCACCTTAAGCCAAACTGCTTATTTGGTTGATGATTTCGTTGATTTGCTGGTTGAAGTCGGCGATGAGCGCCTTGTAGTAAGTGCGGGGCTTCATTCCGGGCTCGGGGTGCGAGATGCGTTTCACATAGTCGTTGCGCGTTACGATAATGAGCGAAAGCAGGTTGTTGACCGCCTCCTCGTCTTTCACAGCTCCGTATAAGGACGCAGCCACTCCCTCAGCAAACAAGTCGCTGCAAATGTAGTTGATGGTTTGCTTCAAGTTTCTTTTCTTTGCCATGGTTTTAGATTTTGGTGTTTGGGGCCGTGCCTTCCTTGCCGGGCTACACGGGCCTTGTTTCTTGACATTTTCTCCAAAGACAGTGCAACCGGGCGTAGAGATGCAAGCTTGCTTGCGGTCTCTGCAGAGGTGCAGCCTATCTTATACAAAGATAAGCAAATTTATGGAAACGCAACAACAAGTTTAAAAAAAAACTTTCCGGAAAAGAGTTTTCTTTCTGTTTTCTTTCCATAATTCAAGGAAAAAACGTACTTTTGCATCAGATCCTACATATTAATACTTAATATAAGAACAGAAAATGGAAAAGAGTCTTTTGCAGAAGGCCCGTGCCCTTTATCAGCCGAAGCTGCCTAAAGGTTTGCAGGGTGCCATCAAGGTGAAGGAAGGTGAGCCTACCCAGAGCGTAGGCGATCAGGAAGAGATCAAGAAATTGTTCCCTAACACTTACGGCATGCCGCTGATCGAGTTCGTCCCGGGTGAGAAGGCTGCTGACAGCGCCATCAACGTGGGCGTGATTCTTTCGGGTGGCCAGGCTCCTGGCGGCCACAACGTGATTTGCGGTATCTTCGACGCAGTCAAGAAGATGAACCCGGCCAACAAGGTCTATGGCTTCCTGATGGGTCCCAGTGGACTTGTGGACCACAAGTATATTGAGCTGACTCCCGAGTTTGTGGACGAGTACCGCAACACGGGCGGCTTCGACATGATCGGTTCGGGCCGTACGAAGCTGGAGAAGGAAGACCAGTTTGAGAAAGGCCTGGAGATTATCCGTGAGCTGAACATCAAGGCTGTGGTGATAATCGGCGGCGACGACTCCAACACCAACGCTTGCGTCCTGGCCGAATACTATGCCGCCAAGAACTATGGTGTGCAGGTCATCGGTTGCCCCAAGACCATCGACGGCGACCTGAAGAACGACCAGATCGAGACCAGCTTCGGTTTCGACACCGCCACCAAGGTCTACTCCGAGCTTATCGGCAACATCGAGCGTGACGCCAACTCAGCCCGCAAGTACTGGCACTTCATCAAGCTCATGGGCCGTTCGGCCTCTCACATCGCCCTGGAGTGCGCCCTGCAGACGCAGCCCAACATCTGCCTCGTCTCCGAGGAGGTGGAAGCCAAGGACATGACGCTCAACCAGATAGTGGAGCAGATTGCCACCGCTGTCGCCAAGCGTGCCGAGGACGGCAACAACTTCGGTGTGGTGCTCGTTCCCGAGGGCCTCATCGAGTTCATCCCCGCCATCGGCCGTCTCATCGACGAGCTCAACGACCTGCTCGCCGCCCACGGTGCCGACTACAAGGATCTTGACAAGGACGCCCAGCGCGCCTACATCCTTGCCCACCTGAGCAAGGAGAACGCCGAGACCTTTGCCACCCTGCCTGAGGCTGTGGCCCGCCAGCTCTCTCTCGACCGCGACCCCCACGGAAACGTGCAGGTGTCTCTCATCGAGACCGAGAAGCTGCTGTCCGACATGGTCGGCGCCAAGTTGGCCGAGTGGAAGAAGGAAGGCAAGTTTGTCGGCAAGTTCGCCGCCCAGCACCACTTCTTCGGCTATGAGGGCCGTTGCGCAGCTCCTTCCAACTTCGATGCTGACTATTGCTATGCACTCGGCGTGAGTGCCGCCAACCTGATAGCCAACGGCAAGACCGGTTACATGGCCATCGTCCAGAACCTCTCGGCTTCTACCGACGAGTGGAAGGCCGGTGGTGTGCCTATCACCATGATGATGAACATGGAGCGTCGCAACGGCGAGATGAAGCCTGTCATCCGCAAGGCCCTCGTGGAGCTTGACGGTGCACCCTTCAAGAAGTTTGCCGAGCATCGCGACGAGTGGGCTCGCGAGACCTGCTTTGTCTATCCTGGCCCCATCCAGTACTGGGGTCCTGCAGAGGTCTGCGACCGTGACACGCGCACGTTGTCGCTGGAGAACGCTGCCAAGAACAAGTAAATCGCTTGTTTTTTCATACGGGCAGATTCCTGCCTGAAGAGATAGAGGGGCTTTCCTCCAGGCCACTGGCTGTGTGGGAGAGCCCCCTTTTTCCATTCTTACGTTTATCTGATGACAAGCCCATTGCCCATCCGTTCCCAATCCAAACATCCCCGTCGCGGTGGCCGGAAGCGTAGCCGACGTTCCCGTCCGGCGGGAGGCGGGTGCTTGCTGCCGTTCCTGACGAGGGGCCGCCGCTGGCCGTTGCTTCTTGGCGGTGCGGGTGTGTTGGCTATCTATGTGTGGGTGTTCTATTATTTTTTTGTCGGCCCCACAGGCTTTCGCTGGCGTGCCCTTTACGGCGACGCCAAATATCCCGAGGGCTATGAAATCCATGGCATAGACATTTCCCATTATCAAGGCGACATCAATTGGAACCGTCTTCGTTACAGCGCCCTGGTGGACGGGTGCCCCATTCGTTTCATCTTCATCAAGGCGACGGAAGGCTCGTCGAGGGTTGACGAGAATTTCTACGACAACTTCGAGAACGCGCGCGAATATGGTTTCCTGCGGGGCGCCTACCACTTCTGGAGCAACAAGTCGTCGGCTCGTTCGCAGGCCTATTACTTCTTGAGCAAGGTCCATCTGGAAGAGGGAGACCTCCCTCCGGTCCTCGACATCGAGCACAAGCCGCAGGACAAGAGTGTGGAAGACTTCCAGATGGATGTGCTGACATGGCTTCACATCGTGGAAGACAAGTATCATGTGAAACCCATCATCTACACCTATTATAAGTTTAAGGAGCGCTATCTCAGCACCTCTGTCTTCGACGGTTATCCCTACTGGATAGCCCACTACTATGTGGACAAGGTGGAGTATAAGGGCAAATGGAAATTCTGGCAGCACACCGACGCGGGAGAGCTGCCGGGCATCAAGGGCAATGTGGACCTCAACATTTACAATGGCTCCTATTATGACCTGATGCAGCTGGCGGTAGGTGGAGCAGACGAAATGGGCACGGACAATTGAATGTTCCGTGCCCCGTTCGTGTTGTTACGGTATGTTTCCCGTGTGTCATTCCAATATCTTTGTCATCGACATGGAGGAGATGAGCCCGTCGGGTCCCACCGTGGCGCTCACCTTGTATCGGGCGTGTTTCTCCTTGGTGTCGTCCGTCCGGTTGATGTCCTGGAGTGCCGAGAAGCTGACGTTGTACTGGTACTCCTCGTCGCCCACTTCTTTCTTGTCTATCTTGTAGTCGTTGTTCAGACGCCACGTCATGCTCGTGATGTCCTCCTTGTAAATCTTGTGCATGAAGGTCACCACATCGGCCTTGATGGCGTCAGGCTTGCCCAGGAAGTTGGTCAGTATGGGAGCCACGGTCGCCTCCAGGTCATCTTCGCTCTTGGCGTTGATGGCTTGGAAGAAGTGTCTGAAGACCGACGTGACCATGGCCTTCTCGTCCGCCTGCACGGTCTTGGCTTTCAGGCTCTTGATGGCCGTCTGCGCCTCGTCCACGTGCTCGCCCTCGTCGTGGGCGTCCAGATAGGCTTGCAGGGCCTCCACGGTGTTTTTGTTGCTGGCGTCCACCCAGTCGAGCGAGTCAATCTTGTGTATGGCTTCCGCCTTGTGCTCCGAGTCGGGGTGCTTGTCCAGGTAGTCCTGGAGGGCAGCCCTCGAGCCGTTGACCACGGCGTTGGTCCAGTCGTTGTCCTGCTTCTTCAGCTCTTCCAGTCGTGCCGTGATGGCCTGTATGTGGTCAGCCGGTGCATCCATGTTGTTGTCCAGGTAGGTCTGCAGCACCAGTGGGTCGTCACTTTTCAGGGCAAACTCGTAAGCCTCCTGCTCCTTGTTGCTCTTGGCGTTGCTGTAGAAGTAGAAGCAGGCGCCGCAGATGGCGAGCGCGATGATGAAGGCCACGATGAGCGGTCCGTGACTTTTCTTTTTGCTGGCGGAGGCGGGTGCCTTTCCGTCCTCCTTCTTGGGCTTGGCTGGCTGAGGCGCGGGCTGCGGTGCGGCAGCCTGCCGGGGCTGCTGGGGTTGTTGCGCCTGCTGCGCGTTGGCAGCCGCTGTGGGCTGTCGGCTTGCGCTGTCGTTGTAGCCCACTTGTCCGCCGGTGCGTGTCATGTGGTGGCAGTTGGGGCACATCTCTTGGTCGCGGAAGTAAATCTCTCCGCATTGGGGGCACCTGATGATCTTTCCTGCTATTTCGACTCCGCAATTAGGACAGACGGGAGCCTTGTCGCTGATTTGTCGTCCACACTCTGGACATTTGATGATAGCCATATTTCTCGAAATGCGTATTTTGTTAGTTACCTGTTAGTCATGCTTTCCCTGTTACCGGTGGCGGAACCGTATCTCGCGCAGGCGGTGCCTGCCCATGAAGCGACTCTTGTCCACAAACCCGTTGATGCCGTTCAAGTGCCCTTTTCCGGTGTATTGCCAGAGGATGAAGTCAAGGTCGTCCTTGAGCTTGGGCTCACGCTGCGTGTATTGGGCAATCATCACCTTGTAGTCGCCCAGCAGTCCCAGCAGGTTGTCGTCGTAGAAGTTGGCTCCTGTGTAGAGCAGGGGCTTCTGCTTGTAGGCCTTTTCGACCAGGCCCAGAAACGTGAACAGCGAGTCTCTGAAGGCCTCCTTGCTCAGGCCGCTGCGTGTCTCTATGTCGATCATGGGCAGCAGGTCCTGGTCACCGGGGCGGCATTGGGCCATGAAGTTCTCCAGTTGTGTCTTTTGCGAAATCTTGGGTCTGTAGAAGTGGTACGACCCCACCTTGAGCCCGTAGCGGTGGGCCAGGTCGATGTTCTGCTTGTATTTGCTGTCGATGTTGTTACCGCCTTCCGTAGCCTTCAGGTATACGTAGGCCATTTTGCTCTCGCCCACGGTCTCCCAGAACACGGAGCCCTGATAGTGGCTCAGGTCAATGCCGTGTATGTGTGTGCAGGTGTCTTCACATTCGACATACCTGCTCTGTGCGCGCGTAGTGGCCAGGGTCATCATGCAGATTAATAATGTTATGATCCGATTCATACTGCAAAGTTAATGAAAAGATTTAAGAACGCCCTTCACCTGTTTGTAAAAAGATATAAAAAAAGCGCTTCCGCCATGGGGGGTGACCCAGACCTCCCTGCACACGTCGGAGCGACCTCCGTGGAACATGAAACAACGAGCACCGCTGAAGCAGGGTAAGCCATGCACCGCTTACCCTGCCTCCTGCGCACATCGTTACCACCTCATGTAACCTGTAACCTTTTGCCTTTTCACCACAATCATCATCCGTCCTTGCGCCAAGACACAACAAGGGTTGTTGGCGATGGCGTAGGCGACGGCCTGCACTTACACTTTCCGTAGGCGCACGGCCTGCGGAAAAGTCGGGCGCAGGCTCACGTCAACCGGGGTGGTCACGTCCCACAGAGCGGTTAAATTCGGTTTATGGCCAGGGGTTTATATCGGTTTACATTCAAGCCCAAAGCAAGCGTCTCATCACGCCAAATCCTGGAAGAATTTGAATTATGAGGACAATGTATATAAAAAAA
>DJOV01000089.1:0-44084 GCA_002437285.1 Prevotella sp. UBA6429
GCAAATCGCGGCGCGACCGACAAAAAACGCCATTTTCGCGCTCTATTTCATCCGTCGTCCGTGACAAACTTTTCGACCAAAAATCACGACAAAGCATCGCTCGGTATCCTTACCTATGCGGGTCAGGCTCTGCTGCCATGCCCACATTTCCTTCCTCTTCCAGCGGGGCATAATGGGCAGTGTGGTCAGCGAGATAGAGGCGATTGAGTGTGAAGGCCAGCGACGACAGCGTCTGCGCCCTGACAGCCTTGGCCAACTGACACTCCCACACCGTGATGCAATGCCAGCCCATGGCGGCCAGCTGGCGTTGCACCTCCTTGTCACGCTGCCTGTTGCGTGTGATCTTGTTTTGCCAAAAGGCCACATGGGTCTTGGGCAGGCGGAAGGCGCCACAGTCATGGCCGTGCCAGAAACAGCCGTTGACAAAGATGCACGCACGATACTTCCTCAACACAATGTCGGGATGGCCTGGCAGGCGCCGATGGTTGACCCGATAGCGGAAGCCCTGGTGCCAGAGGTAATGGCGCACCACCACCTCAGGCCGGGTGCCACCCGAGCGGATGGCGGCCATGATCTTGCTTCGCTTTTGGGGAGAAAACTTGTCCATCGACTTATCCTTACTTTCCTGCAAAAGTACAAACTATTAAGCAAACATATCACATTCTGTCTCCACTTTCGCTCCGCTTTTTATGTCGTTCGGACAGAAAAGTCACACATTTTTTCCTTGCTTTCATCAGAAAACATTACTTTTGCAACAAAACCCATTTGCCTTCGTGCCCTCATCAATCCACTCAAGCCTAACGGCACACACTGCATCACAACATTTTATCAGCCAGCTCACTCGCCATGTCACTCATCGACCTCATCTTTGGCCGCAAGCCCACACAGACCGCATCGCCGCAGCATCGCGATGCCTCCAGGTACGCTTTTGTCGACGTGGAGGTGAGCATGCGCGACCACAAGGTGCACGACATCGGTGCCTTGCGCCATGACGGTGCCACATTTCACGACAACAACCGGCAGGCCTTGGCCAATTTTCTTGCTGGCGCCGACTACGTCTGCGGGCACAACATCGTGCACCATGACGCCCGTTACCTGGGTTACGCCCCGGGCAAGGCTCCGTGGCTATGGGTGGACACGCTCTACCCGTCGCCCCTGCTCTTCCCCGAACGGCCATACCACAGGTTGGTGAAAGACGACAAGTTGCTGACCGACCAGATAAACAATCCCGTGAACGACTGCGAAAAGGCTCGACAGCTGTTGTTCGACGAGATGGCACAATGGCGCACCCTGTCCAAGGGCCAGCAGGACATCTATGCCGGTCTGCTGGGCGACACGCCTGAGTTTGGCGGGTTTCTGCAGATGATGGATGCCCGCACGCCCTCCACCGACATCCGCCAACTGGCAAGTCTCATCTTCGCCGAGTTTGAAGGGCGCATCTGCAGCCATGCCGATGTGGTCTCGCTCATTGGCAAGTCGCCCGTCGCCTTGGCTTACGCGCTGGCACTCATCGGGACCGGCGACCGCCACTCGGCCACGCCGGGATGGGTGCTCCACCATTACCCCGAAGTGGAGCACATCATCTATCTCCTTCGCCACGTGGCGTGCCCACAAGGATGCAGCTATTGCGACCAAGCCCACGACGCACGGCTCCATCTCCGACGCCTGTTTGGCTACGACTCCTTTCGCACCTACGATGGCGAGCCCCTACAGGAGCGCGCTGTCCGTGCCGCTGTCAGCGGGCGGTCGCTGCTGGCGGTGTTTCCCACAGGTGGCGGCAAGTCTCTCACATTTCAGTTGCCCGCCCTGATGGACGGCGATTCCTGCCACGGCCTCACGGTGGTCATCTCCCCCCTGCAGTCGCTCATGAAGGACCAAGTGGACAACCTGACCAACCGCGGCATCACCGATGCCGTGACCATCAACGGACTGCTCAACCCCATCGAGCGGGCCGACGCCATTGAGCGAGTGGCAAGCGGAGAGGCTTCACTACTCTACATCGCCCCCGAGATGTTGCGTTCCAAGACCATTGAGCGCATTCTTCTGGCAAGGCACGTGATGCGCTTCGTCATCGACGAGGCCCACTGCTTCTCTGCCTGGGGGCAAGACTTCCGCGTGGACTATCTCTACATAGGCAAGTTCATACGCGAATACCAGGAGCGGAAAGGCGACCAGGGCCAGGTCTGCGTGTCATGCTTCACGGCCACAGCCAAGCAGAAGGTGATACAGGACATCTGCGACTACTTCAAGCATTGGCTCGGCATCGACCTCGAGCTCTTCGCCTCAAAGGCCGCGCGCACCAACTTGCGCTACTCGGTCATACACGTCGACACGGACGAGGACAAGTACGTCAGGCTGCGCTCGCTGGTGGCCGAAGCCGCCTGCCCCACCATCGTCTATGTGTCGCGCACCAAGCGGGCACGTGAACTTGCCGAACGCCTGACGCGCGACGGGTTGCCCGCCATGCCCTACTACGGCAAGATGACGGCAGACGACAAGACACAGAATCAAGATGCCTTCATGGGTGGCAAGGTCGGAATCATCGTGGCCACATCCGCATTCGGCATGGGGGTGGACAAGAGCGATGTGGGACTGGTGGTCCACTATGACATATCCGACTCGCTGGAAAACTACGTGCAGGAGGCTGGACGCGCCGGACGTGACCCACACATCCATGCGCGTTGCTATGTGCTCTATGGCGACAATGACCTCGACAAGCACTTCATACTGCTCAACCAAACCAAACTGAGCATCAGCGAGATCCAACAGGTATGGCGCGCCATCAAGGATTTCACAAAGGACAGGCCACGGGTGTGCTGCTCAGCCCTGGAGATAGCGCGCCGCGCCGGATGGGACGACTCCGTGTCGGACATCGAGACACGCGTGCGCACGGCCATCGCCACCCTGGAGCAGAGCGGATACGTGGAACGTGGCAACAACGTGCCGCACGTCTACGCCACCGGCATCACGGTGAACAACATGGACGAGGCTCGCAAACGCCTGGATTGCTCACCTCTCTTTTCGGACGACGAGACAGAAGAGGCGGTGCGCATCATCAAGTCGCTCATCTCACAAAAACATACCGCCAAGGCACGCAACGCTGAGGCTGAATCGCGCATCGACTACCTGGCCGACATCCTCGGTCTCACCAAGCAGACGGTCATCTCCGTCGTGCAGCGCATGAGACAGGAGGGCATCCTGGCCGACTCACGTGACATGTCGGCACACCTCAAGGATGCGGGAGGCGGCGAGCGAAAGGCACAAACCACACTCGAACGGTTTGGAAAACTGGAGCGATATGTCATTGAGCACATACCGGACGAGCGTGTATGCCTGTCCTACAAACAACTCAACGACAAGGCCATCAAGGACGGCATATCGACCGCCACGGAGAAGGACATCAGAACACTACTCTACTTCCTCATGGTGAAGGGCTACACACGAAAGACCGAGGGCGGAGCCAACAATGCCGTCATCAGGCGCTGTGCCAGCCTGGACAGGGTCTTACGTCGATATGAGCGGCGAATGGCCATCTGCCAGTTTGCCATCAACTGGCTCTACAGGCTGGCCCAACAAGATGAAACCGACACCCGGACCGACACCAGCGAAGTGGAAGGCGCGGTGGCCAAGGGGGGCAACGTGCAGTTTTCCGTCGTGGAACTGGTCAACGAGATGAAGCGCAACGGACTGCAACTCTTCGGACTCACCGATGACGTGACCCTCGAGGAGATGGAAGAGGCACTGCTCTATCTCTCCAAGATTGGTGCGCTCAAGCTCGAAGGCGGCTTCCTCGTGCTCTACAATGCCATGGATATACGACGCCTGAAAGACAGCAGACTACGGTACAAGCAAGACGACTATCGCATGCTCAACGAGTTCTACAAGCAGAAGATACAGCAAATCCACATCGTAGGAGAATACGCCAACCTGATGGTGAGGGACTACAATGCCGCGTTGCAGTTTGTGAAAGACTATTTTCAGATGGACTACCAACGCTTCATGAAAACCTATTTCCGGGGCGAACGGGAACAGGAAATCGGACGCAACATCACACCCGCACACTACCGCAAACTCTTCGGCACACTCTCAGCGCGACAAATGGAAATCATCAGTGACAAGGACTCCCGTTGCATCGTGGTAGCCGCCGGACCTGGCAGCGGCAAGACGAGGGTGCTGGTGCACAAACTGGCCTCGATGCTCCTGCTCGAAGACGTGAAGCATGAGCAGTTGCTCATGCTCACCTTCTCACGAGCGGCCGCCACCGAGTTCAAGCAACGGCTCATCGGCCTCATCGGCAACGCGGCTCACTTTGTGGAAATCAAGACCTTTCATTCCTACTGTTTCGACTTATTGGGACGGCTGGGCAACATCGAAGATGCAGACCACGTGGTGGGAAAGGCCGCAGAGATGATAGCACAGGGAGATGTGGAGGCCAGCAAGATCAAGAAGGCGGTGCTGGTCATCGATGAGGCGCAAGACATGGACGCTGAGGAATATGCGCTCGTGGTGGCGCTCATGAAGGCCAACGACGACTTGCGGGTCATAGCTGTCGGCGACGATGACCAGAACATCTACGAGTTTCGGGGAGCTGACGCCCGCTACATGCGCCAATTGAGCATGCTGCCTGGCGCCCGACTCATCGAGATGACAGACAACTATCGGAGCGCTGCCGACATCGTGCATGCGGCCAATGATTGGGTAAAGCTCATCGGCCACCGCATCAAGAAAACACCACTTACTGCCGTGCGGCGAATGGACGGACAGGTGAAGGTGGTGCTGCACACCATGGCAAGCAGGGCGGACGGCAGTGAAGAGAGAGAACAGCAAGCACTCTATCTGCCCTTGCTGGAGGAAGTGAAGCGGAGAGGGAAAGGATCCGCTTGCGTGTTGACACAAACCAACAAGGAGGCGGCCATCATGGTGGCCTTGCTCAACAGGAACGGCATCAACAGCCAGCTCGTACAGTCGTTGGGCGGGCTACGGTTCTGCAACATCGCCGAGACACGCTACTTCTTGAAACACCTTTTGCAAGGGCAACAAGCACCCATCATACCCGATGATCTGTGGGATGAAGCCAAGGAGCGCACATGCGGCAAGTACAAGAGGAGCCAGGCCTTGCCCTACCTCAAACGGTGCTGGCTACTGTTTGAGCAGACGCATCCCACCAAATACTACAATGACTTTTGGGATTTCATCTTCGAATCGTCGGTGGAAGACTTCTGCGACATGGCGAAGGGTAGCGTCATCGTGTCGACCATTCATAAAGCCAAAGGTAGAGAGTTTGACCATGTGTTCTTGCTATTCACCGAACCCGGACGCATCACCGAGGAGGTGGTGCGCCACCTCTATGTGGGCATCACACGCGCCAAAGACAGCCTGGTCGTTCACACTGACAGCCTCCTGTTCCGCCAAATGCACGCCACGGAGCTCCTCCGCGACAACACACCCTATGGCCTGCCCGATGAAATCGTGCTCATGCTGTCTCATCGCGATGTCTATCTCGACTTCTTCAAAAGCCACAAGCAACAAATCCTGACCCTGCAGAGCGGCGACCGCTTGTCATACAGCCATCACCATCTTTTTACCCCAACCAACATCGCTGTGGCCAAATTGTCTAAAGACATGCAAAAGAAACTGCAAGAATGGGAGGCCCAAGGCTATCAAGCCGACTATGCCACCATACGCTTTATCGTGGCATGGAAGCCGAAGGATGCGCCCAAACAGGAAACGGAAACGGCAGTCTTGCTCATGGACCTACATGCCAGAAGGCTGTAAGGCCTATCCTGCAGGGAGAATGGCCCGTCAAGGCCTGACAAAGCAAGTGACTACCTTACCCTTGATTTTCCCCCAGCTCTCGGCAGCAATGATGTGGCAAGCATGTTGGGAGGGTGATAGCTGTACAGATGGCCTTGTAGCTCATGGGCACAAACTCGGCAAGCATGTTCCGCCGGGATGTCCCCTCATGTGACGGAAAGCGCACAACAGATAGGAAGAATAGAAAAAGCCCTTGCAGAAGATGTTTCTGCAAGGGCTTGCTTGAGGGTGGGGGGTGGGACTCGAACCCACGACATTCAGAACCACAATCTGACGCTCTAACCAACTGAACTACACCCACCGTGTGTTTTGGTTGCCTTGGTATCTCAAAGCGAGTGCAAAGGTAAGGGATTTATTTGATACCACCAAATAAATCCCGAACTTTTTTCATTTTATTTTTATTTTGCAGGTGCCGCGGGCTGTGCGGGGGCATTAGGAGCCGTCTGCTGACCACCCTGAGCACCCTGCTTAGCACCCTGTGCAGGAGCATTCTGCTGCTGACCGGCCTGGAATCCCTGCGTGTTTGTGGGATTGGTGGTCTGAGTCTCCGTAGCCGCCTTCTCCAGGACACTCTGCGAAGCAGAAGACTGAGGAGCGGTGTAAGCGCACACCACGCTGATGAGAACCATGGCTGCAGCGAGTCCCCACGTAGCCTTCTCGATGAAGTCGGTGGTCTTGCGCACGCCCATGATGGCGTTGGAAGAAGAGAAGTTGCTGGCAAGGCCGCCTCCCTTAGACTCCTGGATGAGCACGATGAAGATCATCAGCAATGACACCAGGACGATGAGAATTACAAATAATGTGTACATAATTCTTTACTTATTGTTTTTATTGTTTAATATCAACTTTTCCAAGAAACGTATTTGATCTGCAAAGTAAGCATTTTTTTTCGGATAATTCAAATTTAATCGCCGAATAATTTCAAGCGCTTTGTTATATCGGCCTTGTTTGATGTAAATTTTTGCCAACGTCTCCGTAAAATAGCTTTCATCACCGTTTTTGTCGTCACCCGAGCCCGCCTGGGCATCCTCGGGCATATACTCCACATCGGTTTTCAATTTGATTTTTCCATTCTCATTGTTTATGAAATTATCTATCAAATCTTGACCTTTCAATTGTGGCGTAGCGCTTTGTTCCGCTTCCTTTTCCTCTTCGCTTTCCGACTCCAAGAGATAGGACACATAATCGACAGCGGCATCAGCCGGAGTAGGCTTCCGCTTGTTTTTCTTGTCCGCTTCCTTTTCCTCTTCCGGTATTGTCTCCAGGAAATTGTCGATCAGCGAGATGGTGCGATTGTCATTGGGTTTCTTTCGGTCGTCCTTTGGTTTGGCGGGCGCATGACGCATCTGGTAATGCGCCGCTTCCACCAGGTTGAAGATCACCTTTCGGTCGGTGATATAGATGGCCGCCCGTCGCAACTCTTCGTCAAAGGTGGGGTCATGCAGCAAATAAAGGTTTTGCAGCAGGAGCAAACGCGCCGTCTGATAATAAGGATAGAGCGCAAGAAGGCTCCGGAGATCGTAAAGGGTCTCGCGGTCGAGCAGTTCCGGCTGTTTAATGAGTTGCGCTATGTCCATATTTGTCTGGATAATAGAATCATGAATGACGAGAGAGTGATTTACCAATTGGCGACAGTGGCGTTGAAGATTTGTTCCGTCAAGTCCTTGCACATCTGCGTGACAAGCTCCTCTTGCACGCTATTCAGGCTTTTCGTGGTCTCATAGCTCTTGGATGCCGTGAACGACCGTTCGAAGTCCTCGTTGTGGTTGTTGTTGTTGGTAAACCTCACGTTGACGGTTATCGAGAGTTCAGTCTGCGCCGAGTAACCCTCGCTTGATACCGACTTGTTGCGTTGCGAATACTGCGTGATCTCACCCTCGATGACCAAGTCGCCATTACGCTTCACCTGCCTCAGGCGGGTGTGATTGGCAAAGACATCCTTCAGTTGGTTGTTGAAGATGGGTCCCATCGGTCCCCACACATAACTGCTCCGAATGGGGAAGTCGGCTATCTGTATGGTCTTTGTCGTGGTATAATCTATGCTGGCACCATTAAACTTGTAACTGACGCTGCATGCCGTGAGCAGCAGCAGGAGCGTAATGGCGAGATACGACAGTCTTTGTTTCATTGTCAAATTCATCGAGATTTCACTTCTTGTCCAAGCCATATTGCTTGATGCGGCGATAGAGCGTTCGGTCGGAGATGCCCAGTTCCTGGGCAGCTTTCTTCCTGTTTCCGTTGTTGCGCTCCAAGGCCTTTTCCACCATTTGGCGTCCCAGGTCGCTCAGGTTGAGACATTCCTGTTCGGGCTTGATCTCTTCCGCCACAGCTTCCTCCGCTGAAGGGGTGTAGGGAGAGAGCCGCGGATCACGGCTGCTGATGGCCGGCACATGCTCTTTGGCACTGTCAATAAAGCCCGACGAGAAGTGGCTGGCCACATCATGCAGGTCACGATTCTCGTCAATCTGCTTGCGCAGCGTCGACACGTCACGCCGCAAGTCAGCGATGTTACCCCTCAATTCATAGAGAATCTTATAGAGGATCTCCCGCTCACTCTCATAAGAGTGTTGCCCAGGCTGGTTGATGGTGGCCAGTTCCGTGCTCTCCGGATCTTGGGGAATAAACCGTCTCAAGGTCTCCACGCCAATCTCTCGCTGTTCGCTCAGCACCGACATCTGTTCCGTGATATTCTTCAGCTGGCGCACATTGCCCGGCCACTTGTATTGCAGCATCATCTTCTTCGCCTCCTCGGTCAACGTAATCTTGGGAAGCCTATACTTGTCGGCCATCTGCATGGCAAAGAGCCTGAAAAGCAACAGGATGTCCTCTCCCCTATCGCGCAAAGGCGGCATCTGGATGGGAATGGTGTTCAGGCGGTAATAGAGGTCTTCGCGAAAGCGTCCTTCTGAGATGGCCTTCCGCATGTTGACATTGGTGGCGGCCACGATGCGCACATCAGTCTTGCGTATCTCCTGTCCCCCCACACGGATGTATTCGCCTGTCTCAAGCACCCTCAGCAACCGGGCCTGGGTGGCCATGGGCAGTTCTCCCACCTCGTCAAGGAAGATGGTGCCCTTGTTGGCCACGCCAAAGTAGCCTTCGCTCTCACCGATGGCTCCGGTGTAGGCGCCCTTCTCGTGTCCGAACAGCTCACTGTCGATGGTGCCCTCGGGTATCGATCCGCAGTTGATGGCAAAGTAGCGCTCTCTCCTGCGGGGCGAATTGTCGTGTATGACCCTTGGCACAATCTCCTTGCCCACGCCGCTCTCACCGACGATGAGCACGCTCAAGTCAGTGGGAGCCACCTGCAAGGCCACATCAAGCGCATGGCATAACCCTTCGCTGTTGCCCACGATGTTGTACCGTTGTTTTATCTTTTGCAGTTCTGACGTATTCATTGGATGACAAAATTACACATTTTTCGAGAAACCCGCAAAAATGGCAGTCGTTTTTATTATTTCTCTTTTTTTTCAAGTTTGATGAGCAACAAGCCGATGCCTGTCCACACCAGTTCCCTCATTCTCACGATGAGGGCGACAAAGATGCCTGCGCTGGCACTGATGCCCAACGTCGTGGTGGACATGAGGAAGCCTCCCTCACGCCCTCCCAACTGCAGAGGCATGAAGAACAACAGATTGGCGAAGAGCGATGTGAAAGCAAGCACCAAGACACAGTTCAGGTAATTGACACTTGGCATGAGCACGAGCAAGATGAAGAAGATCTCCAAAGCCGAACAGATACGGCACGCCAGTTCCAGGCCCACCGCTCCCATAAAGTTATAGGGGTTCTGAGTGTGAAGCGCCGCAATCTGGTTGTCGATATTGTCCAACTGCTCGCGGTGGCGCTCCACAAACGGCCTTGCCCACTTCTTGACAAAAGGAATGTGTCTTAGCAGATTCATGACCCTGTTGGCCAGTCCCTTGCGGTAGCCGGCAATGAAAAACCAGATGCCCAGCAGGCAGAAAGCCGCAATGGCCGCCATGAGCAAGCCCATGAACAGGTTGACTGGTTGCGTGCAGAGATAAAGTGCCACCGAGATCAGCCAAAACCAAAAGTGGCTAAAAATGTGGGTCATGGCATAGAGGATGACCGACGATGAAGCTTTCTCCGTGCCGATCTTGGGTGCCAGTTCCATGATGCGATAGGGCTCGCCACCCATGAGGCCGCCCGGCGTCGCATAGTTGAGCGCGAATCCAGACACGGCAACTTTGTAAAGCCAGAAAAAGGAGATTTTCTTCGGCTGCTCACCATTGCCCGTCTTGTCACCCGCAACACGCTGGCTGCACACGCCCTTGATGATGAGGTACCAGGACGCGGTGTTGAAGACATAGAGAAACGCCCACAACACCAGCACCGCCACAAACCAATAGCCTGCATGGCGAAGTCCCTGCCACACCTGCGCGAAGTCGAGCTGCGTGACCATGATGACGAGCACCAGCAGTCCGAAGACAAAGAATGCGTTCTGATATTTTTTCTTCATGATCCGAAGATGGATTATGGACTATGAAGGCAAGAAGCCTCCACAGTCACCTGTTGACATCATTTGCGCTGCTCCCTACTGGTGCTCTCGCGCTTCTTGGGGATAGAGAACCTCACCTTTTCACTCTCGTCCTTGCGCTCATGATAGAGCTTGGGCAGCGGATTGGCCAGTGGCTCGTCATAGCTGGCACGGTTGCGGAACCCGTCGATAGCCTGCCAGATGGCATGGCGGAACGCCGTGGCGTCAGCCGTCCCCTTGCCTGCGATGGCGTAATCGGGGCCCTGGTCTGAGGCCGCACAGACCAGCGGCAGGCCACCGAGATAGTGGATGCTGTCTTGCGGCAACAGAGCATTGAAGGGAGCCACGCCCTGGTCGTGATACATGGCCAGGATACCGTCGAACGCGGCGAAGTCACCATTGGCAAAGAACTCGTCGGCCAGATAGGGCCCGAAGACGCAGACATCCTCCCCGGCCAGTTGCTTGACGGCCGGTATGATAGCCTCCGCCTCTTCCTTGCCCGGACGCTCCGCGCTATGGTTGGGATTGAGTGCCAGCACGGCCACACGCGGGCTTGAGATGCGGAAGTCACGGCGCAAGGTGTCGGCAAACACCTTGATCCGGCTGGCCACAGCCTCCTGCGTGATGGCTGCAGGCACATCCTTCAGCGCCACGTCATCGGTCACCAGCGCCACCCTCAGGTTGCCGTTCACCAAGATGTCAACCGCCTTCTGCCCCTCACTGAGGCATTGCTCGATAAACTTGTCGCTGTTGGGGAAGGCAAAGCCATCGATATGCATGTTGTCCTTGTTGATAGGACACGTCACAAGCACATCAAACAGTCCGTCCTTATAGTCGGTGATGGCCTTGTCGAGCGCCTTCACCGCTGCACGGCTGGCATCCTGCGAAGGCACGCCCAGCTCCACCTTCACCTCTTCGTCAAACACCGGAAGCAGGTTGACCTTGCCCTCCTGCGCCTCTTCGGCCGTATTGACGATGGTGAAGTTGCCCGTCACGCCAAGAGCCTTGGCGTGATAGGTTGCTATCTTGGGTGAACCATATATAATAGGTGTGCACATGTCGAGCATCTCAGGCTCCTCAAACGCCTTGAAGATCAACTCATAACCGACACCGTTAGTGTCTCCGTGGGTGATGGCCACGCGTATTTTCTGATTGTCCATATTTTGCTATTTCCTTATGATTATTTACTGATACTGTTTATTTTCCTGATGGTTTTCCGTGCATGAGGTTCGCGCTTCCGCAAGCCGTTTAGCGCTTGTCCCACTGTAAGGTGTAGAGTACGGCCTCCAGCCGTCGGATGGCATTGCGCTTAGCTTGTCCCGGTGCGAAGACAAAGCCTTCCGCCACCACGGCCCCGCTCGCAGGAGTCTTCCTCCCATCCTTGTCCGTCCTCACCAGCCGGCGACTGACAAACGGTCCGCCCATGTCGTCGCCCCGCATCTCCCACAAGCCCCTGTAGAGCGTCATGGGAGCATGCGCCTCATCATGATGGCGGAGCCAAAAGCGACGGTCCTTCTCTTCCCTGAAAACCAGACGGCTGGCGACCGTCGGAGCGACGGTGGTCATCCACATGGAGTCCGTTTCGCCCTTGATGTTCCGCCGAAGTGCCGAGTCACGCAGTGCGACAAAGTTGCCCACGCCACCATTCCCGGCAAAGGCCGACCGCTCGTCAGCAGCCTCCGATGAATGTTCGCGGTAGATCACGATGTTCTGCATCGTCGTCGAACCGTTGTCGCTCAGCCAAACGAAGTCTTGGCCACGCTTGCTGGCTACCATGTCGACCGGTATCCAGATGGACACCCCAAACATTCGCTTGACCATCCGCTCAGCGTTGGCGTTGCGCTTGTGTCTCAGCAGGGCAAGCGTCTTGTTGGCCTCAGCCCTATTGAGCAACGTGCGCACCGTCGTCGCCACCCCCTGCGCATACTGTCTCAACGCACGCAGAGACGGGGTTCCAATGCGCACCACCATCTGTGGCTTGGCCCAGACATTCCTCTCGTAGCCCACATGAGGGCGTTCAAAGGTTTCCGGGTCGACGGTGACGATGACGATGTTGCGTGCCTGGCGCAGGGAAGCGTTAAACCTCGCGCTGTCGATGGCCGACACATCAAACGACGGTTCGCTCTGGGGCAAGCCTTCCACATCCGTTTCGAGCATCTGCCTGACAACGCCCTCGCGGTCGCCCACGAGCAACACCTCATAGAGCCGTCCGCCCGAAGGGGGCAACAGGCCGCCTGAGCCCGTGCAAGCCATGAGCGACAGGCAGACCATCAGACAGGCAAGCACTCTTGTCATCGTTTCTCCTCATGGCGCACCTCTCCAATCTTCTTGGAGGTGCTGAGCAGGCCACAGGCCGCATAGATGTCTTGCCCCCGCGAGGCGCGTATGGTGGTGAAGACACCGTGGCCGGTGAGATAATCGCGAAACTCCTCCATCCTCCGTTCATCTGTGCCATGCAGGGGCACATCAGGTATCTGATGGAAGCGAATGAGATTGATGCGGCAAGTCAGGCCCTTGAGGAGCTTGACGATCTGGCGCGCATGGTCCAGCGTATCGTTGACACCACCGAAGACAATGTACTCGAAAGACAAGCGGCGCTGATGGGCAAAGTCGTAGTTGCGCAACAGGTCGACGATCTTCTCGATAGGCATGGCCTTCTCTGCGGGCATGAGTTGAGCGCGAAGCGCATGGCTGGGCGCATGGAGGCTGATGGCCACGTGGCAGTCGCTCTCCTCGAGAAAGCGCTGGAGCTTATCCTTGATGCCCACCGAACTGACCGTGATGCGCTTGGGGCTCCACGCCCAGCCATAGTCGGCGGTCAGTATCTCGGTGGAGCGCAAGACGTTGTCGAGGTTGTCCATCGGCTCGCCCTGCCCCATATAGACGATATTGGTCAGCTTGTCCACCTCAGGCAGACTGTAGATCTGGTTGAGGATGTCGGCCACGGTGAGATAGCCTTCAAAGCCCTGCTTGCCCGTCTGGCAGAACAGGCAGTTCATCTTGCAGCCCACCTCACACGAGACGCAGAGCGTGGCCCGGTCGTCTTCGGGGATGTAGACTGTCTCGACAAACTTGACGCCCTGACTGTCGTCCGGGCGTGTGGTTCTCACGGGGAAGAGATACTTGATGGTGCCGTCCTTTGAGTGCTGGGCATCGATGGGTGCGGCGCACCCCACCTCATACGCTTCAGCCAGCCGCGCACGATTGGCCTTGGATATGTTGGTCATCTCGTCGATGCTCTTGACGTGGCTGCCATAAATCCATTTGGCAATCTGCCCTCCTGCGAAAGCGGGCATTCCCAAGGAAGAGGCCACTTCTTTCAGTTCGGCGAGCGTCATGCCGAGTAATGTTTTCTTCTTCATCTCTGCAAAGATACAAATTTTTTGAAAAAGCTACACGTATTGTGGGTTAAAATCGCTATCTTTGCATAGGATAGGCTGCACTCGGCAATTTGAAAGCAAGCTTTCATTGCGCTCATTTGCACTATCCTTGCATAGGATAGGCTGCACTCGGCAATTTGAAAACGGCTTCTCCAACTTATATCATGGACATGAAACAGAATCCGACAAGCACCGGCATACATAAAGAAAAAGTGGGGACGGCAAACGCTCTCCACCAGGAACCTCACGTCACAGTGGGCATCGTCAGCGGCGAGCGCATCTGCTTCTCGCTCAACAAGCCTTATGACACAAACGGCTCTCTGGCCACAGGCGACCAACAGGTCTCAGTCGCCGACGGCGCCATCATGTGGCAGGGCACGCGTCACCGCGAACTGGCTTTTCGCCCCACGACGCCCGAAGCGTCGTTCTCGCTGAAGGATGTGACTATCGGTGTCAACTTCCACTGGGAGCGCAAGGAGACGCAGACTTTCTTGGGCTCATTGCGGTTTGTGGCCGATGGGCGGAAGATATGGGCCATCAACGAACTGCCGGTGGAGCAATATCTTGAAAGTGTGATCTCAAGTGAGATGAGTGCCACCTCCAGCCTGCAACTGCTCAAGGCTCACGCTGTCATCTCCCGCTCATGGTTGCTGGCCCAGATGGAGAAGCGACAGGCCGCTGCCCGCATGGCCACCTACCGACCTTCGTTTGTGGAGAGTGACGACACCCTCATCCGTTGGTATGACCGCCAGGACCACACGCTCTTCGACGTGTGTGCCGACGACCACTGCCAGCGCTACCAGGGCATCACTAAAGAGACAAGCCCCCATGTGGCCGAGGCTATCCGGCAGACTCGCGGACAGATCCTGACCGACGGCGACGGCATCTGCGACGCGCGCTTCTCAAAGTGTTGCGGAGGTGTCATGGAGGAGTTTCAGTATTGCTGGGAAGACAGTCCGAAGCCTTACCTGCGTGCCGTGCGCGACTGGTTGCCGCCACGGTTGGCGACTTTGGCATCAGCCGGCATCGACGCCCCTGCCCTGCCCGACCTCACACGGGAGGATCAGGCGGAGCGCTGGATACGCACCAGGCCTGAGAGCTTCTGCAACACGGACGACAAGACCATTCTCTCACAAGTGCTCAACGACTACGACCAGGAGACCACCGACTTCTACCGCTGGCAGGTGGCTTATGCGCAAGACGAACTGGCGGCGCTGCTCCGCGAGAAGCTGGGCATCGACTTTGGTGCCATCCTTGACCTGGTGCCCATGGAACGGGGCAAGAGCGGCCGGCTCGTGACCCTGAAGATTGTGGGCACACGCCACACGCTCACCATCGGCAAGGAACTGGAGATACGGCGCGCCCTGAGCAAATCACACCTCTACAGCTCGGCCTTCGTCGTGGACAAGGAGGGCATTGGCGGACAGGGCATCCCCGCCCGCTTTGTGCTCACGGGAGCCGGATGGGGACATGGCGTGGGCCTCTGCCAGATAGGCGCTGCGGTGATGGGAGAGCGCGGCTATGCCTACGACGAAATATTGGCCCATTACTATCCCGGCGCCACCATAACCAACTCATATCAATATCATCATGCAACATCATAAACGATCGCCCTGGCTATGGGTGCCGACACTGGCCTTCAGCGACGGTCTGCCTCTCGTGGCCGTCATGAGCATCTCTGTCATCTTGTACAAACAGCTCGGCTTGAGCAACGCTGCCATCACCTTCTACACCTCCTGGCTCTACCTGCCATGGGTGCTGAAACCCGTGCTGAGCCCCTTCGTGGACCTCATCAAGACCAAGCGCTGGTGGGTCATTGCCATGGAGCTGCTGCTGGGCGCGGCCTTGGGCGGTGTCGCCTTCACCATCCCCACGGCGCTGTGGATGCAGGGCACACTGTTCTTCTTCTGGGTCATGGCGTTCTCGGGAGCGTTCCATTGCATCGCCGCCGACGGTTTCTACATGCTGGGGCTCGACAGTCACCAGCAGGCGTGGTTCATGGGCATACGCTCGGTGTTCGACCGTCTTGCCACCATTTTCGGACAAGGCGTCCTGGTGATGGCCGCCGGCAACCTGCAAGTAATCTTCCGCAACAGCATTGCTTACTCGTGGAGCTTGATGTTCTATGGCGTGGCGGGCCTGTTCTTGCTCTTGTGGCTGTGGCACAGCCAGGTCTTGCCCCGGCCGTCGGAAGACGTGTCGCGTCCGGGCATCAACATCCACACCATCTGGAGAGAGATAGCCAACACGTTCCGCACGTTTGTGCAAAAGGAGCAGGTGGTGGCGGCCCTGCTGTTCATCATGCTCTTCCGCATGCCCGAGGGCTTGCTGTCGAAGGTGTCATCGCTTTTCCTCATTGACGCCCCACACAACGGCGGACTGGGCCTGTCGCCACAAGAGTTTGGCCTGGTGCAGGGCACAGTGGGTGTCATCGGCGTGGCCCTGGGCGGCGTGTTCGGCGGCATCGCCGCCAGCAACGGGGGACTGCGCAAGTGGCGGTGGCCCATGGCCCTTGCCTTTGCCTTGCCGTCGTGGGTCTACGTCTTCTTGGGTTATGTGTTGCCCTCAAGCCTGTTGGCCATCAATGTCTGCGTGTTCATCGAGCAGTTTGGGTATGGGTTCGGACTGACGGCCTACATGCTTTACCTTATTTATTATAGTCGCGGAGCGTTCAAGACGAGCCACTACGCATTGGCGTCGGCCCTCATGTCATTGTCGATGATGGTGCCGGGCCTTTTCGCCGGCACCTTACAGGAGATGTTGGGTTACCGTCACTTCTTCATCCTGGTCATCCTCTGTTGTTCGGTGACATTCCTGGTGACGGCTTTTCTCAAGATTGACCCTCAGTTTGGTAAGCGTGACGGGGATGGAGGCAACTAAGTATTATGCCATCTGCGACTGTGACAGTTGTTTCTGCTCATGCGAGCGGGTGTTTCGGCCTGACCTCACCGGCAAGCCCGTGGTGGTGCTGAGCAACAACGACGGTTGCGTGGTGGCGCGCTCGAAGGAGGCCAAGCAACTGGGCATACCGATGGGCATGCCCTATTATCAACTGGCGGAGCGATTCCCGGGAAAGGAGATCGGCGTGTTCTCGAGCAACTACGAGCTCTACGCTGACATCACCCAGCGCGTCATGGAAATCATCCGTGACGCCTGTCCGGAGTTCTACCGTTACAGCATCGACGAGGCGTTCTGCGTGCTCGGCAACCAGCCCTACGACCAACTCAAAACGTGGGGCGAAAATCTCAACCAAAAGATATGGAAGTGGGTGGACATGCCTGTGAGCATCGGCATCGCACCCACCAAGACACTCGCCAAGTGTGCGGACCGCTTTGCCAAGGACTACCCGGCCTACCGCCACTGTTGTGTCATCGACACAGAGGAGCGGCGCATCAAGGCCCTGAAGCTCTTTCCGCTCAAGGAGGTATGGGGCATCGGCCGACGATACCTGGAACGGCTGGAGGGCTACGGCATCCACACGGCCTACGACTTCGCCATGAAGCCGCGCGCCTGGGTGAGAAAAGAGCTACACGTCACCGGCGAGCGCACATGGATGGAGCTCAACGGCATCGACTGCGTGCCCACCGAGCAACTGTCCACGAAGAAGAGCATCTGCACCAGTCGCTCCTTCCCCGGCATGATCGAGGAGCTGCTCGACCTGCGCACACAGGTGAGCAACTATGCAGCCCGCTGCGCGGAGAAGTTGCGACAGCAGCACAGCGTGTGCGCCTCCATCATGGTTTTCATCGACACCAACCGCTTCCGCACGGACCTTCCCCAATACAGCAACTCGGCCATGGAGACCCTGCTCACACCCGTCAACTCCACACAGGAGGTGGTAGAAGGGGCACTGAAGGCGCTGAGACGCATCTTCATCAAGGGGTTCAAATATAAACGCGCGGGGGTCATCGTGTCGGCCATCAGCAACGAGAACTTGGTGCAGACCAACTTCCTCGACTACGATGCCGAGAAACGTGACAAGCTGAAACGGCTCACAGAGCAGATTGACAAGATCAACAAGCAGAACGGCTCCGAGACGGTGGTACTGGGCAGCCAACAATATACGGCTGCACATGGCAGGGGCAAGGCTGGCTCGTTTCGCGATGCCATCAAGCACGACTTCCGTAGCCACAACTTCACCACACGCTGGGAAGACATCATCCGAGTGAGATGAGAGAAGCGCAGGTGACTGACACAGGCTGACCAAAAACGCGAAACAAAACTGAAACATTCCAACAAAAAGCCCCTGGAGAATCGCGTATTTGCGACGACTGAGGTTCGCGGCCGCAAATACGCTCTCTTTTTCGATTTTCGCATAACTCGCTGATAGCCTGACCATTATGCACTTGTTGCCCAAAATGAAAACTTGAGAGGGTCTTTGGGTTTCGGAAAACACCCTTTATCGTGTTGCAATAAGCATCAAATGACGACACGATATACCCTTTATCGCATCATGATTAAGCATCTATCGCAACGCGATAAAGGGTATTCTTTGGAACAATAACATACAAATTAACGTTCATTTAGGTTTTTAACGGAATTTAATCGGACAAAAGCGTTTTTTTCGTCTCTAAAAGGTGCACTCCGGAGAGGCCTGTTTTTTCAGAAAATAACCGACATTCGTCACGGAACACTTCGCAAGGCCCACCGACAATAAGCGACAAAGGCGAGCGCAACCGGTTGTTCCCTAATCCCAAACCTTAGTAATGGTGAAAAAATAAGTTGCACAATTATGCCCTGTATTTTTGAGCAGTTTTGGAATTTCGAAGAAGGAGCGTAGCGGGCTACGTGACTGATGAGAAATTTCAAAAATGACAAAAAGGCAGGTAGTTGAAAACAACTTACGAAACCTGCAAAATTGGGTAAGTTATTTTTTTACCATTACTTAATAAGGGATAGCCCCCTACAAGCCATAAAACTTGGTGAACGCCTTGACCGCATACTCATGGTCGGCGACGCTGCCTGTCTCCCGGCAACTGTGCATGGCAAGGATGGCGTTGCCCATGTCGACACCTCTCAAGGGAATGGAAGAGGCAAGAATATTGCCAAGCGTGCTTCCACCGGCCACATCGCTGTGGTTGACAAAGCGCTGACAGGGCACACCGGCCTGCTCACAGATGCCAGCGAAGACGGCTGCCGACGCGGCATCGCTCGCATATTTCTGGGCGGCATTGAACTTGATGACAGGACCGCCTCCCATCATCGGATGGTTGGTGGGGTCATACTTCTCGTTATAGTTGGGATGCCAGGCATGGGCATTGTCCGCAGAGACCATGAAGGCCCGCTCCACGGCTTGATAGTAAGCCTCCTCACTCCCACTCTGCATCAGGGCTATGCGCCTCAACATGTAGGAGAGAAACGGGCTGCCCGCCCCTTGCTTCGTCTGCGATCCCGTCTCCTCATTGTCGAAAAGCGCAAGGACCCTTGTCGTGTCGGACACTTCGGGATCGGCTATCATCGCTTCTATTCCCGCCCAGCACATGGACAGGTCGTCGAGCCGTCCTGAGGAGATGAACTCACCGTGCGCTCCGAAGGTGCAGGCTGGTGTGGCGTCCGCAAGGTAGAGGTCGAAGTCCAATATGTCCTCTTTCCTGATGTTTCTCTTCTCCACAGCCTCACCGTCAGGGGCCATGGGCGACGCGTTGAGCTCTTCGACGATGACGTTCATCAAGAGATTGCCCCTCTCCAGCTCATCGCTGAGAATGCCGAGAATGGGCAGGACATCCTTCTGACGGCTCAGCTTCACGCCATCGTTCACCTGACGGTTGAAATGGATGGCGAGATTGCTTATCTGCAGCAGGGGGCGCCTGGCATGGAGCAACAAGGTGCGTGGATGCATCACATCGTCGCCTTTCACGATGACCCTGCCCGCAAGCGTCAAGGGACGGTCAAACCAGGTGGACAGGATAGGCCCGCCATACACCTCCGTGTTGAGCTTTACCAGGCCTCCCTCGCAATCCATCTCCGCATTTGGCTTAATGCGGAAGGTGGGAGAATCGCAGTGGGCGCAGATCATGTGAAAACCAGTGTCGGCCAATGGTTTCCGGCCTATCTGGAAAGCATAGATACTGGAGTCGTTCTTGGTGACATAGAACTTGTCACCCGCCGCCACCTGGCCCATGGGCTCTTGCGGATGGATGCAGCGGAAGCCATTCCGCCGCAGTTCTTCGGCCATATTCCTGACAGCCAGGAAGTTAACGGGCGAAGCGTCAAGAAAGGACAATAGTCGGTTGATCATATTTGCAGTGTTTAAAGTGAAACATTCGCTTACGCCATGCGCAAGCTGAGAGCGCCTCTTGGTTGTCTTACCACTCTCTATAGGAATAAAACGCAAAAAGGTTACGCTTTATTACAAAAAAGGTACTCACAATTAACCGCAAAAAGGAGATTAATCGTGAATACCTGTACAGATGAAGCCACCAATGAGGGCTATTTCCTAAAACTCACTGGTGAAATGGAAACGGATGTGGGTGAAATCCTGTTGGGCCATGGACAGCACATAACTGGAGTCAGCGAGGAACACGTCACGGCCCTCGATGTCCTTGGCCATATACTGGTACTTGCGCTTCTTGAAGTTGTCGAGTTCAGCCGCATCGTCGCTCTCCACCCAGCAAGCCTTGTAGAGATGCACCGGCTCCCAACGGCACTTGGCGTTGTACTCGTGTTCCAGTCGATACTGTATGACCTCAAACTGCAGTTGGCCGACGGTGCCGATGATGCGACGGTTGTTAAACTGGTTGACGAACATCTGCGCCACGCCCTCGTTCATCAGTTGCTCGATGCCCTTCTGGAACTGCTTGGACTTCATGGGATCGTCGTTCTCGATATACTTGAACAACTCCGGAGAGAAGGAGGGCAACCCGCGGAAGTGGAGCTCCTCACCCTCGGTCAGCGTGTCACCGATCTTGAAGATGCCATTGTCGGGCAGACCCACAATGTCGCCGGGATAAGCCTCGTCTACCGTGCTCTTGCGCTGGGCCATAAACTGCGTGGGCGAAGAGAAACGCACCGTCTTGTCAAGGCGCACGTGCTTGTAGGGCGCATTGCGCACAAACTTGCCGGAGCATACCTTGCAGAAGGCGATACACGAGCGATGATTGGGATCGATGTTGGCCGTGATCTTGAAGATGAAGCCCGTGAACTTGCTGTCTGTGGGCTCCACCACACGCTCCTCAGCCTTGGTGGGCCGGGGGCTGGGAGCAATCTCCACAAAGCAGTTGAGAAGTTCCTGCACGCCAAAATTGTTGAGCGCAGAGCCGAAGAACACAGGTGCCACCTCGGCCTTGAGGTAGTCGTCGGTCTGGAAGGTCGGGTAGACACCGTCGATGAGCTCAAGGTCGTCACGCAGTTGCTGCGCCTCCCGGTCGCCCACGTGGCTGTCGAGATCGCTGCTGCTGACATCGACCGCCACCTTCTCCGTGACACGTTGCTTGTTGGGCGTGAAGAGGTTGAGCTGCTGCTCGTAGATATTGTAGACGCCCTTGAACTTCGCTCCCTGGCCGATGGGCCATGACAGGGGGCGGACGTGGATCTGCAACTCCTCCTCCAGCTCATCGAGCAGGTCAAAGGGGTCGCGTCCCTCACGGTCCATCTTATTGATGAAGATGATGACCGGCGTGTTGCGCATGCGGCACACCTCCATGAGCTTGCGCGTCTGCGCCTCCACACCTTTGGCCGAGTCGACCACGATGATGGCCGAGTCGACAGCGGTAAGCGTGCGGTAGGTGTCCTCCGCGAAATCCTGGTGACCCGGCGTATCGAGGATATTGACCTTGTAAGGCTCGCCCTCCTGGCCCTCGGGCAGATAGTCGAACTCCATGACTGACGTAGACACGGAGATGCCACGTTGCTTCTCGATGTCCATCCAGTCTGACGTGGCCGTCTTTCGTATCTTGTTGTTTTTCACGGCGCCAGCCACTTGTATTTGTCCTCCGAAGAGCAAGAACTTCTCCGTGAGGGTGGTCTTACCGGCGTCAGGGTGCGATATGATGGCGAAGGTTCGTCTCCGCTTGATTTCGTTTGCTATGGTTGCCATGCGGGTGAAGGATAAGTGCGGTTATTGTTGTTGAAGCAGCGTTGCCATGCATTTCTTGAGGCTATCCTCCCAGTAGGGCACGCTGATGCCGAATGTTTCCTTGATTTTGGTCTTGTCGAGCACGCTGTAGGCGGGCCGTTTCACGGGCGAGGGGAACTCGTCGCTGTGGCAGGGCTGGATATCGCACGTGGTGTGCCCAGCCAGTTCGGCGATTTTCTTGGTGAAGTCATACCATGACGTGACACCTTCGTTGGAGAAGTGGTAGATGCCCGAGTGACCCTCATATTGGCGCTTCTCCACAATGTCGAAGATGGCTTGCGCCAGGTCACCGGCATAGGTCGGTGTGCCCGTCTGGTCGAACACCACCTTCAGCTGGGGCTTGGTGGCGGTGAGCTGGAGCATCGTCTTCACGAAGTTGTGGCCAAACTCGGAATAGAGCCATGCCGTGCGGATGATGATGTGGTCGGCACCCGTGGCCTCAATCTGCTGCTCGCCATGGAGCTTGGTCAGGCCGTAGACGCCTGTCGGGGTGCCTTTCTGGTCCTCGCGGCAGGGAGTGTTGTAGGGGTCACCGCCAAAGACATAGTCGGTGCTGATATGCACCAGCAAGCCACCCACTTCCTTCATGGCCTGAGCCAGGTAGGCCGGCGCGGTGGCATTGAGTGTCTCCACAATGGGACCCGCCGTCTCAGCCTTGTCCACATTGGTCCAAGCGGCACAGTTGATGATACACTGGATGTTGTTTTCCTTCACCGCCTTGCGTATGTCATCAAGACTGGTGATGTCAAGTTTTTGATAACCTTCACACACATCGGTGAAGATGTAATGGTCTTTTGCTGACTGCCTACTGACCAGTTGCATCTCGTTTCCGAGTTGGCCATTGGCTCCTGTTACAAGAATATTCATGTCTATTGGGTGTTTCCTGATTGATTTATTCGTCACCGAAGTCAAGTCCCTCCGTGCGGTCCTTGGCGTAATAGTCGCTGAGCATGCCGATGAAGGTCGTGATTTCCTTGATGGCGCTCTCCGTCTCTGCCGACACCTCTTTCTGCTGCATGTGCAGGAGCATCACGCCATAGAGGGCGTCGAGGCAGGTCTCTATCTCGTTGATGTCCTTGTCGCCCTTGTTGCGCAGTTCCACTATGAAGGGCAACACCTTGTAGTATTCGGCATTGTAGAAGGGGAACTTGCCCGACTGCAACAGTCTGTGGTGAAGCTCGGCAAGGTCTTGCAGGGTGACCTGATTGATCTGCAGGTGACCTTGTTCGCGCTTGCCTTCCTCGTTCATCATGCGAATGAGGTTGCCAAACCAGTCGGTCTCCTCATCCTTTTGGTCGTCAGTATACTGGAACTTGTCGATATATTCCCTTCGCAGCCGGCTGAGTGAACAGCCATAGGCTCGTATGAGATCCTCAATCTGCCACATGTAAAGCAGATACTCGGCTATCGACTTCTTTCTGATTTCTTGGGCTATGTACATGGTATGTAAAGTGTTATATAGAGGTGTGCGACATGTGCCCGATAGGCTCGGGCATGCCTACCGGGAATATCGTGACTACCTAATAATGGAAGGTGTAAAGGTTAAACACGGTGCCGATGAGCACCGCAAGGGAGAAAAGGATGACGATGGAACCGATCACACGATTGATGATGAGGATGCCCATCTCGTCAAACTTGTTGCCCACCTTGCCCACGATCCATGTCAAGCCATACCACCAGAGCAGAGCACCCACCACGATGCTGACATACCCTGCGGCCATCTCCACGGGATGGTTGGGGATGACAAAGGCAAACTGGGCGAAAGCCGCCATGAAAAGGAAGATGATAAGAGGGTTGGAGAAAGTCACGAGAAAGGCGGTGATGCCATTGTGAAGAAGCGAACCTTTCTTCTTCACGCCCCTGTTTTCCACACCTTTGGCGGGTTTGCTCCGCCAGCAATAGACACCGAAAATCATGAGCACCACGCTACCGGAGATCTGCAGCCAAAACTTGTTGGTGGGATTGGTGATGAGATCCATGACAAAGCTCATGCCGAAACCCGTGAACAGCGCATAGATGATGTCGCTCACTGCTGCACCGATGCCCGTCACAAGGCCATACCAACGCCCTTTCCTTAGGGTGCGCTGTATGCACAGTATACCCACCGGGCCCATCGGAGCGGAGGCGATAATTCCGATGAGCACGCCTTTGAGGATGAGCTCAAAGAGGTCTATTTGTATGGGAAACGGCATCATTCAGCGTGCAAAGGTACGTTATTTTCTTGGATTGTGCAAAGTTTTTGGCAATTAGGTGATAGCCGACAGGCCTATTCGGTGGAGAAATCGGCCACCACGCTGCGGTAGGTGCGATAGAGCCTGGTGCGCGTGATGTAGCCTTGCAGCACATTGTTGATGTCGACCACAGGCAACGCGCTGGCATTGGTCGTGTCGAACTTGCGCATGACGTCGGTCATGGGCTCGTTGCGGTAGAGTATGGCGGGCACGGGCGTCATGACTTGACTGGCTCGCAACTTCTGGTAGAGCTCCGGGCGGAAGACGATGTTGCGTATCTTGGTGATGTTGATTTCTCCGAGGAGACGACCTCCTTGGTCGAGCACGGGCAGAAAGTCGCTGTCGCTGTTGCTGAGCACACTGACCACGCGGCCCAGCGGCATGTCGGGACTGACGCTGGTGCAATCCTTCTCGACGATGGCCTCCATGCTCATCAGGGTGAGCACGCTTCGGTCGGTGTGGTGAGTGATGAGCTTGCCCTCGCGCGCCAGTCGCATGGCATAGATGCTGTGGGGCTCAAAGATGCTGATGACCATGACGCTCACCACGCTGACAATGAGCAGCGGCACGAAGAGCTGATAACCGCCAGTGATCTCGGCGATGAGGAAGATGCCTGTGAGGGGCGCGTGCATGACACCCGCCATGACACCCGCCATGCCCAAGAGGGCGAAGTTCTTTTCGGGGATGTAAACACCTATCTGCTCCAAGTTCCATAGGCGCGAGAAGAAAAAGCCCGCAAAACCACCCACGAAGAGCGATGGCGCAAACGTTCCGCCGCATCCGCCGGCGCCATTGGTCGACGACGTGGCCACAATCTTGGTGAGCAACACCAGGGCCACATAGACCACGAGCAGCTCTGAGTGGCCGTAGAAGAGCGAGCCGTTCATCACCTGGTCCCAGTCAGCCTGTGTCTTGCCGTTGAGCAAGATGCCGATGCTGTCCCAGCCCTCGCCATAGAGTGAAGGGAAGAAGAAGATGAGCGAGCTCAGCACCAGTCCGCCAAGCAACAACTTATAATAAGGATGGCGTCGCATGCGCGCGAAGATGCTTTCACACCAGTTCATGCCCCTCATGAAGTAGAGGCTGACAAAAGCACAGAACACCCCCAGCAAAACCGTTGCGGGGATGCGCTCCACGCTCCATGCGGAGTCGAGCGTGAAGGAGAACATCGACTTGTCTCCGACAAGCATGTAGCTGGTCACGTTGGCCGTGATGGTGGCGATGAGGATGGGCACGATGGAGGCCATGGTCATGTCGATCATGAGCACTTCGAGCGTGAACACCAGTCCGGCGATGGGTGCCTTGTAGATGCCGGCCACAGCAGCGGCCGCGCCACAGCCCACGAGCAACATGAGCTGTCGCTTGTCAAGCTTGAACAATTGTCCGAGATTGCTTCCGATGGCCGATCCCGTGAGTACGATAGGAGCCTCAGCACCCACCGAACCGCCGAAGCCGATGGTAATGGCCGACGCCACGACCGACGTCCAACAGTTGTGCCGCCTTAGGCGCGACCGCTTGGTCGATATGGCGTAGAGCACGCGCGTGATGCCATGCGAGATATTGTCGCGCACCACATACTTGATAAAGAGGGAGGTGAGCCAGATGCCCACCACGGGGAAGAGCAGGAAGAGCCAGTTGGGCGCATCGGTGGAGAAGCCATTGGTCAGCAACCGCTGTATGAGATGGATGATGCCGTGGAGCAGATAGGCTGCCACAGCAGCCAATATGCCGACGACGAACGCCAGCACCTGCGTGGTCTGCTTGTCGGTGAATGTGCGCTGGCGCCAGGCAATCAGCCTGTCGAGCCAGCTCACGACCGCTTCGGGTGACGAGTTGACAGCCTGGCTCATTTCCGGATGATGGTCACCTCTCCGTCGGCGCCGAGCTTCACAATGGAACTGGGCTTATGGGGTTTATGTTCCTGTCGGCGTGCGAAGCACACATAGTCGGCCTGCGCCAAGAGCTCCGGTGCGATGTCGCAATAGTTTTGCGCGGCGGGTTGGCCACTGATATTGACGCTGGTGGAGACCAATGCCTTTTGGAAGCGGTAGCAGAGCTCGCGCGAGAACGGCTCCTTGGTGATGCGCAGGGCGATGCTGCCATCATCGGCGATGAGGTTGGGGGCGAGGTTGACCGCTCCGTCGAGGATGACCGTCATGGGATCCACAGCAGCGTCGATGAGGTCCCAGGCCACAGGCGGCACCTGCCTGACATAACGTTGCAGGCGCGCGTCACTGTCGACGAGGCAGATGAGCGCCTTCGAGTCGTCGCGCTGTTTCATCTTGTAAACCTTGGCCACGGCCTCGGCGTTGGTGGCGTCGCAACCGATGCCCCACACCGTGTCGGTGGGATAGAGAATGACGCCGCCCTCACGAAGCACGCGGACAGCGTTGCGTATGTCTTCTTCTTGTGTCATGTGCTTGCAAAATCTGATTTACCGCAAAATTACGAATTCTTTCGGTCTCGCCCAAATGTTTGGACAAAAAGTTGCTTGCATTTTATGCCATCTTGGCTCGGGCACGAAATCAACCCATGGCTGTGACTTGGCTTCCTTTGGCCAAGCCACAGCCATGGATGATCTTTTCCATGTGTTCGATCATGTCTTGTTGGGCAAATACGATGGCGGCCGTTTCATGGTCTGTCTTGATGGAATACTCACCTTCTGTTCCATACCACTCTACCAGATATTGGTGGTTGTCTGTCTGCAATTGGAAAGCGTGCTCATATTCTCCTTTCGAATCGTAGAATGTGAATCTGTCATTTTCGATCTTGTCTTTTTGACAGACGTTGCGAAGATACAAGAGTATAGGGTCAAGACAGTGCCCATTGAGCGTTTTGCGCTGGGCAATGATGACATGACCGCTTTGGCTGTAAATACGTTTGTTCCATGCTTCGTCAAGAATTGTCGGACACTTGACAAGGCACTGAATCCAAGGTGCGCAATTCTCCTGCCTGTCGGCAATCAGTGCTTTTAGAAAGTCTATAGCCGACATGGCTGGATAGCTGTCCGTCCATAAGTCAATCAGAGCCTTTATGTTCTTTCCGTACGCTTGCCCTTCCCTTGTGTGTTCCCGCAGGTAACGTTTGAAGCTATTGTCGCGATCCTTGTTATACAGGAACAGTCTGTTGTTTTCCTCCCAACAGTTGGGCATGAAGGTCAGCATGGCGATGTAATATGTGAGGCTATAGTCTTTGATGCACCCCAGCATCCCCAACAATCTTTCACTGTATTTCTTGAAAGCGTCAAGATGGTTGTCAGACCAGTTTAAAAGGCACCGTATCTGCCCCCAAAGGTAAGGATGCTGCTCCACCTCGTCAATGCGTTCTTCCCATTCGTCATCTAACAATGACAAAGCGGCTTTGAGCCGTTCTTCGGCTAATGACTGGTTGTCAAGACGTTGGTAATTCTTAGTGCCATCTTTCAAAAATTTTTTCACAGCGTGCCTGTCTTTCTCCAAGTTCAATCCTTCTTCATGCACATACGTGGCCAGGTCTTTGACCATTTGCTTCAAGCTAAAGGTTGCTTCTTTAGAGAACTGAAGCTTATCTATTCTCTGGTTGTTGTTGTCGTTAAGAAGTATGTTGCGCGCCGACCTGACCCATGCTTCCAGGTTCTTAAGCCAGGCCCTATGGAGGTTCTTGTCGAAATGGAAAGCCGCCAGCTCTTGCTCATTTTTTCTTGTCTTCGATGCGGGGAAAGCGCGAAGAAACAGCAACATGGCATAAAATGTCAATTCAACATCATTGGGTACATTTGTGTCCAAAAAAGAATCAAATAGGGTGCGTTTATCCTTCTCGATGTGGCTTGTATCGGGCAACAGGTAGGATATTTCAAAGTAGATGCCGTTGCTGTCTTCGCATATCAAGGAACAGACATCCTGTATCAGTTGTTTGAAATTCAACGTGGGAGTCGTTGTTGGCACGACGGCATGTTTCTCGCCACTGCGCAGCTCCGTCAAACTGTCTGTATAAGCAAACAGCAGGCCGTCTATATTTGATTCCCTCATGTCATATGCAGCTTCTGCAAGTTGCTTGGACGTGTTGTCGTTTTCGAGTAATTGAAGGGCGATCAACCGTAACAGCAGCTTTTTGAATTGGACTTCTGAGAGCTTGGCAGCTGCGAGGCGTCGCTTTTTGCGTGCATCAGCATCCTCGCTCTCCGTGTCAATAATTGCCTGACGCGCATACTTGTGCCAAAACAGGTCGATCCACGCCCCGTCCATCATTGAACGCCACATCTCCTCGTCTGCTTCAGTTGCGAGCGGAAGACCTTGTTCGTTAGTCTCCTTTTGTTGCATTTGGAGTTCTTCTTCAAGTGTGGATTTCAGTTTGTCAAAATCAGACAACTGCTTACCCCGTGCGTTCATCTTGATGAAAAGTTCATCCGACAAGCCAAAATCTCCCAGGTTCAAAAGATGAAAAGTTATGTGCTCCAGATTTTGGCGGCACGTGGCCATATCCATGTTCCAGTCCTCACCCATTTCATGAAAAATGGCGTCTATCATGACAAGCATAGAGAGGATTGTGGGATCATATTTCCATTCCCACTTGAACCAATCTCTCTTTTTGATTATAGCTGACGGGGGTAGGTCCTTGCATTGCTTTTTTGAAACAGCAAGCGCCTCCTTTACAAGTTGTAAAGCGTCATGTTGTACCAGTTCATCGCAAAACTCCTCGGATGTATTGCGAGTCTCGTAGGTGAACACGGAATGTTTCCTGTCTTCTGCAACACGAAGTTCCATTCCCATCATCCAGTGAAGGAGAAACAGCGTTGTGAGGCGCTGCTGGCCGTCGAGAGGTTCAAAAGCCCCCTTCCGGTTGCTGCCATATATGAAGTCAAGTTCTGTCGCGGGACGTTTTCCCTTCACCACCAGGAGAAGAGTGTGTACAAAGACCTTTCTGATCTCTTCCACTTTCTCATCTGCTCGGCCTTGGGCATATTCGCGTTGTATCTTGGGAATACGGATCTTGCCTTGCTTTAAAAGGTCGCTAAAACTGTATTTTTTCAAGCTGTCACTCATTATTTGCCTCCTTGCCGTTTGTGGTTACTGAATCAAAAATGGGGTCCACCGCTTCGTGTAAAGCTCTCATGTACCCCTCCCTGTCATTGCTGTTCCATCTCATGTTGTCAAGATATGACGATTCCTTGTCACTGTCGGTGTAATACTTCAGAAACAAATTGCGGGTGCACAAGGGGATGAAGCGGTCTCCTTTTCTATCGTACTTGATGATGCAATAACGCTTATAGGCAAATGGCGCATCTTTGTACTCCCTGTTTGTTGCGCTATCCAGTAGCGTCAAGTTGCTGAGATAGTCTTTTTTCTTGGTGGTGAGGTCTATTTCTGCGTCTGTTTCGCCCGACTCTGATGAATAGAACTTGTTTATCGTTAAATAGAAATCTCTGTATTTGTCTACATTCACCTTTTGCCGTTCCGCAAACTCATCGATTAGCTTTTGGCATTTGCCAGCGAGTTGCTTCGCGCGGTCAGTGTGCTCCAATCCCAATATGAACTTCACATTCTTAAGCCATCTCATGCGATCGTCAAATTCCTGCAATGTGGCATCGTTTTGTGAGTCCACATGCTCCACATCCCACGTTCCTTTTTTATATTTGTCGAAAGCGAACCGCATGTTTCCTCCCTTTAGGCAACATTCTATGTTGAACAGCAATAAGATACGGCCGACATACTCTTGTCCGTACTCCAATTCGTCAATGTCGTCCTTGCAGAGAAACTTGTTGTCTTTCTTGAAGCGTTCCATCATTTTCCGGCGAAGTGCTGCCTGGGTGTCATCTTCGGTCCATTCGTGTTCGGGCGAAGATAGCTTGCAAATGTGTTTTTCGCTTTCCAGATAGTTGTGGATCTGCAATGGCGTGAAGCCGATGGCTACCAGGTAGCCCACATAATGGTAATACATGCTGTCTTCATACCATGCCACCAATCTGTCAAAAGTCTTCCTCACTTGTTTCCAGGTGTCCTGCATTGTGTGTATGTCGTCAGACCAAGCACACTCAAAACACTCTTGAGTGTTGTGGTGCTCTTGATCACGGCAATGGTCGTAGAGTCTCTGGAATTCGCGGTATGAATAGTCGGTGTCCTTTTCTTCATCTCGGCATGTGACAAAGTCGAACAACACATCCATCCGAGTTTGCGTGCCTTGATTATCATCACTGATGAAGTACCAGAAGCTGTCATCCTGAAATTTTCGCTCCATTTCATTCCACTCCATGGACAATTGTTCTGCTGGCAGCGTGTCTTCCCCTGCTCGCAAACCGTAATCCATGATGAATAATGCTTTGATAAGTTCTGAACTTGTCAGTGAAATCTTGCCTTTGTTAAGACGGTTGAAGATGTTGATGCTCACAAGTTCTTCTCTGTCTTTTTCAAGGGTATACCAGATTATCTTTATTTGGCGTTTTTGGTCATAAAGCAAAGAGCCAGTGAAATTGTTCAGGTTTTGTTTCTTCCTTGTTTGGTCCTTGAACCATTCATCGATGACCCGCTTTGCTTCAGCCAAGTAATAGCTGTCAATGTTTTCTGCTGCATTGGGATTCTCGAAGTCCAGTTGGGGGCGATTGGCGTATGCGATGTCATAGAGAGAGTCTTCATACATCTCGCGCTCATCTTCGCCCAGACGTTTCATGAGTCGTTTTAAGATCAGCAACATGGTGGTTAGGCGTTGTTGGCCGTCCAGCACTTCGTATGCGTCCCTACCATTGTATTGGCAGGGCTTGACCACTATGGGTTGAAGAAAATAACTGTCACTCTTGGGATTGCTGTCATTCGCAAACTGTTTGATGTCTTCCAGCAAATCTGTCACTTGCTTTTCCTCCCAACGGTAGCCGCGTTGGAAGGACGGTATCACAAAGTGATGCTTCCCGTCCAGCAAATCCGCAATGGGCATTGGGGCGAAGTCTTTGTTGTAGGTTGGGTCGGTTCCCATGTTTTCGCGTTTTTAAGAGGATTCTATCGTGATTTATGGTGCTCACCTGATGGCTCGGTAGAAAACATACGGTTTGACTGCTAATTCCTTTCCTGCCTGTCGCTCTTCCGCTTGAAGATCTTGTAGCCTGTGGCGGCCACGATGACGCTCATCAAGGGCGAGATGATGTTGAAGAAGCAGTAAGGCAAGTAGGCAAAGGTCGGCACGCCCAGCACCGTGCTCTGCGTCATGCCACAGGTGTTCCACGGCACGAGCACTGACGTCACGGTGACCGCATCCTCGGTGGTTCGACTGAGCAGTCGGCGCTCATACCCCTGCTCATCATAGACATCGCGGAACATGTTGCCCGTGAGCAAGATGCAGAGGTACTGGTCGGCGATGGCCACATTGAGCATCAAGCCCGTGGTGGCCGTCGAGGCGACGAGTGACGTGCGTCCCTTCACCAGGTGGATGAAGAGGCGCGTGATGCCGCCCACCATACCCGACGCGGCCATGGTGCCACCGAAACACATGGCACAGATGATGAGCCAGATGGTGTCCATCATGCCGCCCATGCCGCGCGTGGCCACCAGGGCGGCGAGCATGTCGTTGTCGGTATGGAGGGCCGTGCTGCCATAGAGACTCTTCATGGCTGCCGTGAAGGGCGACGGAGCGATTTCCGCAAGCACACCGGGCTGCCACACCAGGGCTGCCGCAACGGCCATGACCGACGACAGGAAGAGCGTGATGACAGGTGGCGTGCGGCGTGCGATGAGGACACCCGTGAGCACGGGCACCGCGAGCAGCCACGGGGTGATGTTGAACCGCTGGCTGATGGCCTCGGTGAAGGTGTCGATGTCTTGCGAACTGCTGGTGTGGGCAAACAGGCCGCCGATGGCAAAGATGACGAGGGCCAGGCACATCGACGGCACGGTGGTGATGAGCATGTAGCGGATATGCTTGAACAGTGGCACGCCCAGGCTGCCCGAGGCCAGCGTGGTGGTCTCTGACAGCGGCGAGATCTTGTCGCCGAAGTAAGCCCCACTGATGATGGCGCCCGCCACCCATCCGTCGGCAAAGCCTTGCGCCCTGCCGATGCCCATGAGTGCGATGCCTATGGTGGCGATGGTGGTCCACGACGACCCCGTCATGACGCTCACCAAGGCGCAGATGGCACACGTGGAGGCGAGGAAGACGTCGGGGTGGATGATCTGCACCCCATAGTAGACCAGCGCAGGCACCACGCCGCTCACCATCCACACGCCACCCAGCGCGCCGATGAGCAAGAGGATGACGAGGGCGCTCGACACGCTGGCCACGTTCTTGGTGATGGCTTTCTCAAAACTGGCCCACGGCACGTTGAGATAGCCCATGCCGATGAGCACGCACAGGGCCGACACGGTGAGCAGCGTGATCTGCGACGCACCGCCCAGTGCGTCACTGCCAAAAGCCTTGATGGTGACCGTGAGCATGATCACGAGCACGGCGATGGGGACCAGCGACAACAAAGCCGACGGTCGCCGCTTCAGGGGTTCACCTTTCTTGTTCCGATTGTGTAACATGGAGTATGGCGTTGTGTGATTACTGTCCGCCCACCGATGCCTCAATGAAGCGGAGCAGGCAAAGCACTGTGAAGATGGCAAACAGGGCTGTCATGGCCGAGAAATAGACAACAGGACCTTTCTTGCGTGCGCCCGCCTCTCGTGTGGCCTTCAGATAAGTCTTCAGGTTGAGCGCATGAAATAAAGCCAGCAGGAGGAACCCCGCAAAAGCCAGGAAAAGGAAAGCATTGCCCAAGCGGCTATTGTCTTGCACGGTTATCCCTGCAAGGATGAGCGCCAGCCCCATCCACTTCACGCTGTTGACACGTCTCTTGTTGTTGTCCATTCTCTTGTCTTGTTGATGAAATAATGTGTTGCGTTGCGCATGGCGACAGTCCGAAAGCGCAAAGTGACTGCAAAGTTACACTTTTTTTTGGCATGTGCGGCATAGGGTGTCGCACATTTTGTTGCTCATCATTAGGCACATACCCAAAAGAGGCGGGATGAAAAGCCGTTTTTCATCCCGCCTCTTTGTCTGTAGTGTTGCGCAGTGTCACTCGTCGTGATGCCCGTCGCAGGCATCATGATGGCACGAGCTGTCACCATAGGCGATGGAACCGTCAAGGTATTTCCCGATCAGCTCATCGGTGCCGATGACGGGTGCACCACCGTGTACGGCAATGTCCATCTCGCCGAGCATCTTCACGGCACCAGCCCCGAGGCCGCCACAGACCACATCGGTCACGCCCAGGCTTTGCAGAAAGCGCGGCATGGCTCCATGGGCGTGCTCAGGAGAGGTGAGCACTTGTTTGCCGACCACTTGATTGTCGGCGATGTCGAAAAGGGTCACTTGGGGTGCCTTGCCGAAATGGGGATAGAGCACACCATCGGCAGTGGGAATTGCAATTTTTTGTTTCATGTCTTCTATTTGTCTTGTTGAATGTTCTGTTGGGGCAGCGGCATGCGCCCGCATCTCCGACGGCATGTGTCCTGTCAGCCGCTTGAAGAACTTCACGAAGTAGGACGGGTCGTCAAAACCCAGCTGGTAACTTATCTCCTTCACACTCAGGGTGGAGTTCTGGAGTTGGCGCTTGGCCTCAAGCACTATGCGGTCGTTGATGATCTGCAATGGGGAGCGGTGCGCGCTTTGGCGGACATACGTCGCCAGGCTTCGTGGCGAGACGTTCAACAGGCCGGCGTATTCCTGCACGGTATGCAGGGTGCGGAAGTTTTTCTCGAGCAACTGGCGGAACCTCACGAAGGTGCAGTTGGCGACACTTGTCACATACAGTTTGGGCCTCTCCTTGCGTTCTCCGCCGCGTTGCACGCGTATGAGAAAAAGACGCAACAGGTACTGCATGTAGTCCTTGTGGGCGAACGCCCCTGTGAGCGCATACTCGCGGTTCATCTCACCGACGATGCCAAGCAGCCGCCGCTCCTCGTCGGCCGTTATCTTGCAATACGGCAGGGAATCGTAGGCATTGAACACATTGTACTTGATAAAAACACTCTCGCTCGACTCCTCGTCGACCAGGAAACTCGCATTGAAGTGGATGACCACCCCCTGGTAGTCGGTGTTGCGGTCGAAACAGTGAATCTGTCCAGGGGCTACAAAGAAGATGGTGTTGTCGCTCACAGGATAGTCGACAAAGTCGACCATGTGCATGCCATGCCCGCGACGGAACCAGATAATCTGATAGAAGTCGTGCGCATGTGGCTGCATGGGATTGCCGCAGATGTCATGGAAGAAGTGCGGCATGAAGTGCAGCTCCAGTTCCAGGCCGGAGTGACGGTCCTCGCCAATGGCGTATGTCTTTACTTTGTCCATGCTTGTCATGTTGTTGGTGTTTGCAATGGGTGCTTCGGTTTCCCGCAATGGCAGATTCTGTCGTTCGCATGGCAAATTTACATATAAATTTTGACGTTCAGTATTGGCACGCGCAAATTTACCATCCTGCTTCGGCAAAGTACAACGGCAAACGATGTGGAAGTGCGTAATTTTGCAGCCGAGATAACACTCACAAATCACTCATAAACCACAAAAACAAACGCAACAATGGAAAAAGTAAATGCCTATCTTCAGATTACGATGAAGATCAAGGAGAGCGACCGCCAGAGCGCGGCCAAGGTCTATTTCGACTATCGCAAACCGTTCCTCGACACCATCGAGGGCGCGCTGACCAAGAGTCTGCTGGTACGCGATGAGGATGTGCAGGTGCTCCACGGCTTCGACTCGGCAGAGCATGCCGCCGCCTACCTGGAGTCGGAGATGTTCAAGGAGGACGTGGCCAAGGGCCTCGCGCCTTACTTCCAGGCCGACCCCGAGATCCGCATCTTCACCGTTGTGGGATAACCCGGACACCGTGGCTCATGTGCTGAAAATGTGAAGCCATGGGCGAATGACGCCATGCCATCGGTTCGGCCATAGCCCCGCCTAAAAAGGGCTTGATGGCATCCTGTAATCACCAACAACAAATCCCGACTGTTTCTATTCAAACAGCCGGGATTCGTTGTTTTTTGATGTGTTAGGATGTACGACGACTACTTCACGACGATCTTCTTGCCGCCGCGCACGTAGATACCGGGCTGCAGGCGCTTGCTGTCGTTGGCAATGAGCTTGCCGTCGATGCCATAAACCTTGCCGTCGGTGGCCTCCGTGGCCTCCGGCAGCGTGATGGCTGTCGCATCACCGTAGACCACCTTGTTCGACTCGCTCGACTCACTATCGCTGCTGACTGCCGTCACCGTGTACTCGCCGTATGCGGCGTTGGGCACGCTGTAGGTGGTGCTGGGCACGGATGTGCCGTTGACCTTCACGCCATTGCAGTAGATGTTGTAGCCGGGCAGTGCGATGTCACGCTGCATCTTGCTGGCCTGCAGCTCCACGTCGCCCTTCTCCAGCACGGCGGCGATGCGGTAGTTGTAGTTCTGCTTGTACTTGGTGGCCAGCGAGTACCAGTAGCCGGCCGACGCCGACGATGAGATGAGGTCGCTGTATCCCGGCACGGCAGCCTCGGTGTCGAGCACGATGGGCTTGATACCATTGGCGTAGGTGATGTGGTAACCCACAGCGATGTCCTGTCCGGCCACCACCTCGACAGGTGTGTTGAGCACCACGCTGTTCCAGCCGGCCACAAGCGACGACACGGGCACCGACTGCTCATACATGATGTTGTCGCCATACATGACGAAGACCGACGCCGACAGCAGGTCGGCCGTTGCGATCTTGAACTTGACGCGCGCCACCTTCTGGCCCACCTTGTCGGCCATGTCGGCAGCCTTGAACTTGATGGCGTGATAACCCTCGAGGTTGCCAGAGCTCTTGGTCATGCCCAGCACCATGTCACCACCGTCGTGCTGGTAAGAGTATTCGGGTGCGCTGCCACCATCGGTCCAGGTGAGGTTGAGCGTGGAGCCGTCAGTGGTTGCCTTGAGGTCATAGGGGGCTTGCAGCTTCTGGCTGATGAGGTTGTCGAAGGTGCTCACCTCACTGGCTTCCGACTCCCAGCCGTTGTCATAGACGGAGGTCACATAGTAGTTGTAAGAACCATACTTGTCAAGTGTCTCGGCATAGTTGGTCTTGGGACCTTCGTAGACCTGTTCGCCATTACGATAGACGCGAAACGCCTTCACCTTCGGCGTCTGCTCAGCGGAGGCATTGGCCTTGGCCTTCAGCGGTGTAGCGGTCTCGATGCCCAGTCCCTCGGGTTCCATCTCGATGGCGCCCAGGCGCAGGGTGCCGGCAGGCATGCGCTCCACCTCGGTGGTGTTGATCGATTCAGGCGTGAGACGTGCGGCCTTGGCCTTACCGGGCTCACCGGCCTCAGGAGCCACCGCCATGGCGCCGATGACGAAATTGTTCTCCTTGAGTGACGTGAAGAGCGTGCTGAGCTTCATCCAGTTGGCACCGTCGGTGAGGCTGATCATGGCGCCACCGTCCACCGCGGGGCCCTTGTCAAGCAGAACCGCCGAGACGCCAGCAGGCAGGGTGGCATTGTAGCAGATGTAAAGATCCTGGTCGGCAGGGATGGTGCAACTCTCATCCGCATCGAAGGTGGTGTTGTAGAGATAGCCCGGTTCAATGTCGCTGGCACTGTAGCTGCGCGAGAGAAGCACATTGTTCTGACCGTCGCGCACCTCCATCTTGAAAGCACCGATGCTGGCGTAGATGCCAAACTTCATCGAGTAGAGACGGTAGCCCACATAGGGCTTGAGCTCCTCCTTGCTGAACTTGGCGCCATAGAGCAGCTTCATATCCTCGGCGAATCCTGTGACATTCGCCACACTGCTGTACTTCTGCATCTCGTAGGCGTTGGAGCTCCACTCGAGCTTGATGTTCTTGCCCTCCTGGTCCTTGCCGAGGATGAGCGGTGCCGTGTATTGGGCGGGCAGGCCGACACGGGCGTTGAGCGTGTAGGGGTCGCTGGTCTTGCCGTCGTCTGCCACGGCCACGATGTCGTAGGTGTATGCGCCCAGGCTGTCCACTGCGTCGGTGTATTTCGTGTCGGTCACTGCCGTGCGCACAAGCGTGCCGTCGCGGTAGACGTTGTAGGATGTCACCTTCTGGTTGGTCTTGGCCTCATCGTTGAGTGCCTCCACATCGGCAGAGAGCATGAGGTTGCCGGCTATCTTGCCCGAGGCGAGCGTCTTCCAGGAGGGCTTGCTCTTGTTGAAGTCAGAGGAGTTGGGCGAACTGGTCGAGAAGGAGTTGCCCTTTGAGTTGACCGCCTCGCTGTTGTCCACGCCCACGGGGTGCTTCTTGGCCGTCTGGGTGTAGTAAAGGCCGAAGGCATAGCTGCTGCCAAGCTTCATCTTGTAGGGCTTGGCCAAGGCAAACTTGTTCCATCCTCCATTGGTGATGGCAGCCACCGCCTCTGCGCTGACCGCCTCGCTGTAGTCGATGACGCCGTCCTTCATGATCCACAGGGTGGCACCTGTAATGCCGCCCTCGGGTCCCACGTAGGCGTTGATGGCGGTTATCTGGTGGTCGGGGAAGGCGGCCATGTCCTCAGCCGAGAACTCCTGCTTGATCCACACCTTGGTGTTGCTGGCTGCGGTGCCGCCGATGGCGAGGGCGTAAGTCTTGTTGCCCCAGGTCATCTCGGTGTCGCGCTTCAGGGGCGCAGTCCAGCTGAGGGTGTTGGAAAGGCCGTCGGTGGTGGCGGCGGCGTATGACACGGGCGGCACCATGTCGTAGACCGACTTGGGCGAAGCGTTGACGCCATAGGAGAACTTCTCGCCATCGGCATACACGGCCGACACCTTATATGTATAGGCGCCTGCGGGCTCGTGCTCAGAGAAACATCCCGTGCAGTCGGCAACCAGCAGTTCCTGGTTGATCTTCGTGTCATTGCGGTAGACGTTGTAGCCCATGGGCTCCTCGGTGGCCTCGTTCTTGATATTGGCGGTGATGAGGAAGTCACCGGGTGCATCGTCCTTCCACGTCTTGCCGTCGTAGGAGTAGAGGTTGCCCTTGCCCACGGTGGCCTTACGGTCACAGATGGCGGCCATGTCGAGGTTGCGGCCATATTCATATTTCACGGCAAACACCACCTCGGTACCGGCCTTGATGGTGTAGGGCGTGGCCAGCGCGGTCTTGCGCCAAGTGTTCTTATGGAAGTCGGCGAGGTTCACGGCTTGCTCCACCACGGGCTTGCCATTCTCGTAGATGATGACGGTGGCCTTGTAGACGGGACGATACTCGAACATGCTGATGGTGTCCACCTGCTCGCCGACATAGTTGGCCAGGTCTGCCTCGGAGAACTTTGCTCCCGCATAGAAGGTCACGGCTCCCTCCGGATTCTTGAGCACGCCGTCTGTTCCGTTGTAGTCTTCGCCATCGTGCCACTGCAGGCTGATGGCGTCCGTGGGCTTTTCCCATGTGATGGTCACCTGGTCAAACAGCGTCTTTGCCGAGACCGAGTGGGGTTGGCCGTGCTGGGCATAAGCCTCATTGGCTCCTCCGAAGGCTAACGACAGCGCTGCGCCGAGGGTCAGTGTGCGTAAATAATGCTTCATGAGATTGTGTGTGTTTGTTGTTGCGCGAACTTCAGTGACGGTTTCCTATTTCTTTTCCCTTTGGGGAGGGATGGCATCGCCGTGTGCGCAGACCTACCGTATCGCGCTTTTACAGTGGGGGCACGCGGAAACGCGGTTACAAAAGTAACGCTTTCTTTTCACAAAAGAAGAAATAAGAGTGAAAAAATGTCGAAAAATCATCATTTTGTCATCCATGAGACGAACAGCAAACCATCAGTTTACAAATGAAAACGCCCTTCCCATAGGCCCGCAGGCTATTGGGAGAGGGCATCTTTTCAGAGCACGCTATGGCGATTCTTGCGCTTTAAGGTGTAACTCACGTGGATCCATCTGGGGGCCGGAGCGCCGATAGGCTCCCAGATGAGTTGGTCGAAGTCGAGGTTCTCTCGGATGTAACGGTACATGGCAACGCCTCGCTCGGCCGTTCCAATCACGAGGTCGGCCGCTTCGCCCTTGGTGTGCTGCGAGGCGGTCGCCGCCCCGCTGATGAGGCGGTTGACGGCCGGCGAACGGTAGCCGCTCGAGATGACGATGGGCCCGAAGCGGCGTCGCAGGGGTTCGAGCACGTGTTGGCAGAGGGCGCGCAGCGCCTCGGTCTGCTTGGTGTCGGGGCGATTGGGCAGGTCGTGGTCGGCCGCTACGCCCGACCGGGTCATCTCGTAGAGCATGAAGTGCTCCGAGAGCATGGTGCGTTCTGTGTTTGTCATAGTGTTGTGTTATGTGTGTTGATTGTGTTTGTGTTGATTGTGTTTGTGTTGATGCGAAAAAAGTTGTTGTGGCGAGGTTCATGTGGCGGTGCGCCCCACCTGAAGGTTTCACAGGTCTTCGTCCTGCAGGTAGGTGCGGAGCACGGAGCGATGGTCGCTGACACGGTTGTTGATTTTCCACACCCAGTGGGTGAGGTGACGCGGCATCTCCAGGCCCACGGCCCTAAAGGCGCGGCGAGCAAGGTCTTGCTGAGAGCGCGGGCGGCCATACTCATCGTGTATCTCGTGGGTGAGCCATGCCAGGTGGATCATCTCCACAAGATCGGTCTTCGTGCGATGCCATACCACCGACCGTGGCGGTTGGTCCACCAGCCGCCGCACATCAGCGGTGAGCCGTTGCTGTGCCGCCCGCCGTTGTGCGAAGCGTCGTTGTTGCTGTTCGTATTCGTCAATCATGATTGTCTGAGAGTAGTGTTGACAGGTGTGTTATGTGTCTTTCTTGTCCATGGGCTGCGCATGGGTTTATGCCACAGGATACACGTCTTGGGGTCCTGGCCATGAAGGAACCAGAGCCGTCCGAAGTGGTCGATGGCCGAGGGTCGCCCCGACTGTTGTCTCTGCCTCACTACGCTACTGATGTTGGCAGGCAGCCGGCGGTGCAGGTTGCGACAGAGCAAGGTGGCGATGCGGCGCATGGTCATGGGGCGCCGGGTGTCGTGGTCGATGATGCGGTGCAGGCGGCTCAGCGTCCAGGCCAGTTCCATGAGTTGGCTGGTGGAGTCGCCCCAGAGGGGGAGGTCACAGTCAGCGCAATCGAGGTCAATCACCTCGCTGAACACTTCCACCAGCCGGTCCTCAATGGCCAAGCGCTGCTCGTAGGTCATGGAGAACGGCGTCGAGCCGGGTGGGTTGTGATAATCATTCGTCATGTTGTGAAGTTGTTTAAGGGTTGTACGGTTTGTTGTCTCTCTGTGTTCGTGCCGTTGTGAAGCGCGTGGGGGAAACTATCCGCTGGGGACATTCGTGTCGAAGGTGTCATCTTGAATACGATGCGAAACTTTTCTGCCGGCAAAGATAGGGCGTGCCACTGTGAGCACCAAAAATATGGCAGAAAATTAAGGCAAATTAAAAATGAGCTGAAATATCACTTCACGAAAAGTAAACAGTCTCAACAATGTATATGTTTTCGAGAACGCATCCTGTCGTCGACAGGATGGACGCGCATGGCAGACCGACATGAAAGTCATACATATATAAAGGTGTCACCACCCGACCCCTTCAACCAGTCAATAATGCGGCTGGACAGGATCCTGACGTTGGCCCCACGTTTAAAAACAATGAATCCGCTGACCTTTAAACCTTCGTGTTTAAAAGTCAGCGGATCGGCATGTTGCTTGGTGCATGCCTCTGCGTGCCGGGTCACTTGACTCTGGTCAAAGCATGTCTGGCTTTCGAGTTATTGTTGGAGAAATCTTTCCATGACAGGAAGACATACCGGACGTCTTTGTCTATGCACCAGTTCAAGTCGCGTTCTTCATTGTTGAACTCTATGTCGTAGTATGACACATAGTTGGAACCCCTCTGGATACCTCTTTCAGCCCACGAGCCTGTGTAATCATCAATAGTAGGGTCACCGACCTCTCCGCCGTATGGATAATGGATCTCCATATGGATGTCAGCTTCTCCACTGGCATGAAGAGTGATTTTGTAATTGTCCTTATAATCAGGGGTGGAAGAACTAGCATAGTATTTCTTGTCAATCGAGAAAGTCACAACGATATCCTGGCCCTCACCCTCTTGGCCTGACATTTCGCTGCCTTCACTTTCTGCGGTTACGTCTGTCGATTCTTGCTCTTCGTCGCCGTCAGTTTCAAAGAATTGGCCGGCAAAATCGAAATTGATGATCTCGACACCCGTTACTGTCTCCAGGTCCTTTTCCAGTTTCTTGACCTCATCCTTGTCGTCAGTCGTGTAGTGGAAAGCAAACTCTTTCTTTGTTTTTGGAGCCGACGACATCAGTTCCATCAATTTCTCCGAGGCCTTTTGGGCTCCCTTGTCGGTTGCGCCCGGCGTGAAGTCGTAATCCAGTTGGGTGCCGTCTTCCTTGAGCAATCTCAACTCGAATGTTGAGCCTTGGCAATCGCCAAACATAAGTTGTTTCACATTCGACAGGGTCACGGTCACCTTGAAATTCCACTGACCGTTTTTCTCATCAACGGTCACAACGGCAGGTTTTGACTTCACCACCTGGGCGAGTGCTGCCTGTTCACCGCTGACGGTTGAGTTCTTGTTGGGGATCTTCCATTCCGTAGGAGCGTCGCTGCAAGAGGCCATAGCCATCAGCAACAACAATGCGAATAAGTTAAGTAAATGCTTCATATAATTTTGATATTAATTGTATTTATACGTTTAAGAGTGTCATACAAGATCGTCGTACTGCAGTAAAATTTATGCAAATATACTAAAAATAAACTAAAATAACCTTCTCCCGACGACGTTTTTGTTGATGGCGCGAAAATAATCAGAAAATCTGCAAAACATGCAAGCACCATGTCCGTAACACGGGCACCGCGCTGATGAAGGAATGAAGAGCCAGGACACGAAAAGACGAAAGGACAAAAAACATTAAAATTTGCACCTTTTTTGCAAAAGCGAACCAATAACGTGAAATGTTTTGTACCTTTGCCGACTAACAAAGAAGCCTAATAAATTAATCATTATGGTAAAGTTAAACTTAACATCCCAGATTGTACTGAACAAGGTACCTGAGGAGTTCTATCATCCTAAAACCGCTGTGGAACTGTCTGAGCTGACACGTTGTGAAAAGATTCCCACCACCATCTTCCCGAAGTCAGAAGAAGGTGCGCGCAGCATAGCCAACGCCATCGAGAAGACAATCCGCCAGAAGCAGCAGTCAGGACAGTATTGCGTGCTCGGACTGGGCACGGGCTCATCGCTCACGCCAGTCTTCAATGAGCTCATCCGCCTGCACAAGGAGGAGGGGCTGAGCTTCAGCAATGTGATCGTCTTCAACGCCTACGAATATTTTCCCCTGCAGGCTGGAGCCAAGAACTCCACGCTCAACCAGCTGAAGGAGCGCCTGCTCAACCATGTCGACGTCAACCCGCAGAACGTCTTCTCACCCGAGGGCACGGTTCCCCAGGAGCGCGTGCAGGAGTTCTGCCGCCTCTATGAGCAGCGCATCCAGAGTTTCGGCGGCATCGACATCATGCTGCTGGGCATCGGCCGCATTGGCAACATCGCCACCAACGAGCCTGGCTCAGGCCTCACCTCCAGCTCGCGCATCATCCTCATCGACAACCTCACACGCGAGGAGATGTCGATGAGCCAGAGCACCAACGAGACGGTGCCCCCCTGCTCCGTCACCATGGGCATCTCCACCATCCTCAAGGCCCGCAAAATCTACCTGACAGCCTGGGGCGAGGAGAAAGCGGACATCATACAGAAGACCGTCGAGGGTCCGATCAGCGACGCCATACCCGCCACTTTCCTCCAAACACACAACGATGCACACGTGGTGATCGATCTCGCCGCCGCCGGCCGACTGACCCGCATCGTGCATCCCTGGCTCGTCACCAGCTGCACCTGGACCGACAAGCTCACACGCGCAGCCCTGGTGTGGCTCTGCGAGGTGACCGGCAAGCCCATCCTCAAGCTCACCAACAAGGACTACAACGAGAACGGCCTGTCGGAGCTGCTCACCATCTACGGGTCGGCCTACAACGCCAACATCAAGATATTCAATGACCTGCAGCACACCATCACCGGATGGCCCGGCGGCAAGCCCAACGCCGACGACACCTACCGTCCGGAGCGTGCCACGCCGTTCCCCAAGCGGGTCATCGTGTTCTCTCCCCACCCCGATGACGACGTCATCTCGATGGGCGGCACCATCCGCCGCCTCGTGGAGCAGGGACACGACGTGCACCTCGCCTACGAGACCAGCGGCAACATCGCCGTGGGCGACGAGGAGGTCACACGCTTCATGCACTTCATCAACGGCTTCAACCAACTCTTCATCGGAGAGAAGGACGAGGTCATCAAGGACAAGTACAAGGAGATCAAGGAGTTCTTCAAGAAGAAGAAGGACGGCGACATGGACACGCGCGACATCCTGACCATCAAGGGTCTCATCCGTCGCGGCGAGGCACGCACCGCCTGCACCTTCAACCACATACCGCTCGACCATGTCCACTTCCTTGACTTGCCGTTCTATGAGAGTGGCAAGATCGAGAAGTTCCCGATGACAGAGAAGGACGTGCAGATCGTGCGCAAGCTCATCGCTGAGGTCAAGCCTCACCAGATCTACGTTGCCGGCGACCTTGCCGATCCCCACGGCACACACCGCAAGTGCACCGACGCCGTGCTGGCCGCCATCGACCTGGAAAAGGAAGCCAACGCCGAGTGGCTCAAGGACTGCCGCATCTGGATGTATCGTGGCGCATGGGCAGAGTGGGACATCGAGAACATCGAGATGTGCGTACCCATGAGTCCTGAGGAACTGCGCGCCAAGCGCAACGCCATCCTCAAGCACCAGAGCCAGATGGAGAGTGCGCCCTTCCTGGGCAACGACGAGCGCCTGTTCTGGCAGCGCGCCGAGGACCGCAACCGCAACACCGCCAAGATCTACGACAACCTGGGCTTGGCTTGCTACGAGGCCATGGAGGCCTTCGTCGAGTACAAGCCGCTCTAAGCCGTTGCAGGTGTCATAACCGCGAGGCCCATCCCTTGCCCTTGGGGCGGAGGATGGGCCTCCTTGTTTCTGCACGTAGAACAGACCCCCCATTTAGGTAAGCGAATCCGTAATAATGGTAAGCGTTTTTTTTCAGAATCATCGTATCTTTGCAGAAGATAAGCT
>DJOV01000089.1:44189-61617 GCA_002437285.1 Prevotella sp. UBA6429
ATGTTCTGCATTCGGTTTGCATCATCTTTGCACACAAACCCATAAGACTGAGACATGAAGAAGATTTTCAACCTGCTTGTCGTCTGTTGCCTCGCGGCACTCACGGCTTGCGCACAAAACACAAAAAAGGAGAACAAGAACATGAGCAAATCATTGGTGGCCTACTTCAGCGCGACAGGCACCACGGCTGAAGTGGCAAAGAGACTGGCCCAAGCAGCCGATGCCGATCTGCATGAGATCAAGCCCGAAAAGAGATACACAGCCGACGACCTCGACTGGACCAACAAGCAGAGCCGCTCCACACTGGAGATGAACGACAGGAAGGGCCGCCCCGCCATCGTCAAGGACCTGCAGCACGTGGAGGCATACGACACGCTCTATGTGGGCTTCCCCATCTGGTGGTACACGGCACCGACCCTCATCAACACCTTCCTCGAGAGCTATGACCTCAAGGGCAAGACCATCATCCTCTTTGCCACATCGGGTGGCAGCACGCCCGACAAGGCACTCAAGGACCTGAAGACGCAATACCCCGCACTCCACTTCAAGGCAGCTCGCCTGCTCAACGGAGCCAGCGACCAGGAACTCGCACAGTGGGTGAAAAGCCTGCGGTAAAGCCACAAGGAAGCGGCGGATGATGCCCCGCGCGCGGCGACAGTGTTAATTAGTCATAAAAATATAGAAAAAGATCCACGCCACAGGCATCCGTCTCACACAATTTTAGTAACTTTGCGCCCGATTTAGTCCGTGGAGGCATGAACAAGCAATGGTTGATGCTACCATTCGCCTTGCGGAAAAACCCGTTTAAATAATTAAAATGTACGCAATTGTAGAAATTAACGGTCAGCAGTTCAAGGTCGAGGAGGGCAAGAAGCTCTTCGTTCACCACATGAAGGACACCGAGGCCGGCCAGACTGTTGAGTTCGACAAGGTGCTGCTCGTCGACAAGGACGGTGCAGTGACTGTCGGCGCACCTGCCGTAGAGGGTGCAAAAGTAGTAGTAGAGGTGGTGAACCCGCTCGTGAAGGGCGACAAGGTGATTGTCTTCAAGATGAAGCGCCGCAAGGACTATCGCAAGAAGAACGGTCATCGCTCACAGTTCACAGAAGTTGAAGTAAAACAAGTAATCGCTTAATCCAGGAGGTATTCATCATGGCACATAAGAAAGGTCAGACGAGTTCTAAGAACGGTCGTGAGTCTCACGCTCAGCGACTCGGCGTCAAGATCTGGGGCGGTCAGCAGATCACCGCAGGTAACATCATCGTGCGCCAGCGCGGTAACAAGCACTTCCCAGGCGAGAACGTAGGCCAGGGCAAGGACGACACACTGTACGCTCTTGCTGATGGTGTGGTGTATTTCCACAAGGGCAAGCGCGACAAGAGCACCGTCAGCGTGCTCACGCCGGAGGCTTACGCTGAGAAGACAAAGCAAGCCGAAGCTTAACACACAACAAAACTTATTCCAAACAAACATAGAAGCCTGGTCCGCAAGGATCAGGCTTCGCTCGTTTTTTCACCTTTTCCTTGGCTGTTCTTAAATATTTTCGTACTTTTGCCAAAAATAAAAAAGTACAATTCAATCATACAGCACTATGCTTACACTTAAACTCATCAGTGAGGAAACTGAAAAGGTCATCAAGGGACTGGAGAAGAAGCACTTCGACGGTGCCAGAGAGGCCATTGAGAAAGTATTGGAATATGACAAGCTGCGCCGCGAGAGCCAGCAGAAGCTCGACAGCAACAAGGCGGAGCAGAACAAGCTCTCCAAGCAAATCGGCGCCCTCATGAAGGAGGGCAAGAAGGACGAGGCCAACGAAGTGAAGACCAAGGTGGCTGAGCTCAAGGCAGCTGACAAGGCCCTGCAGGAGATCATGGACAAGGCAACGGCCGACATGACCAACGAGCTCCTCGACATACCCAACATCCCCAACGACGATGTGCCCGAGGGAAAGGACGCCAGCAGCAACGTGGTCATCAAGGAAGACCTGACACACATGCCCAACCCTGAGGACGAGGTACTCTGCCACTGGGACTTGCTGAAGAAGTTTAACCTTGTCGACTTCGACCTCGGCGTGAAGATCACCGGAGCCGGATTCCCCGTCTACATCGGCAAGATGGCTCGCTTCCAGCGCGCACTCGAGGCCTTCTTCCTCGACGAAGCTCGCAAGGCCGGATACACCGAGGTGCAACCGCCCTACGTCGTCAACCAGGCATCTGGCCTCGGCACCGGACAGCTGCCTGACAAGGAGGGGCAGATGTATCACGCCAACCTCGACGACCTCTACCTCATCCCCACGGCTGAGGTGCCAGTCACCAACCTCTTCCGCGACGAGATCCTCGACGAGAGCCAGTTGCCCATCAAGTGCTGCGCCTATTCGGCTTGCTTCCGCCGCGAGGCTGGCAGCTACGGCAAGGACGTACGCGGTCTCAACCGACTGCACCAGTTTGACAAGGTGGAGATTGTGCGCATCGACACACCCGAGCACTCATACGAGTCCTACAAGGAGATGCTCGACCACGTGGAGAGCCTGCTCGTCAAGTTGGAACTGCCTTACCACATCCTGCGTCTCTGCGGTGGCGACATGAGCTTCACGTCGTCCATCTGCCACGACTTCGAGACATACAGCGCCGCACAGAAGCGCTGGTTGGAGGTCTCATCGGTGTCCAACTTCGAGAGCTACCAGGCCAACCGTCTGCACTGCCGCTACCGCCGCGCTGACAACAAGAAGATCGAGCTCTGCCACACGCTCAACGGTTCGGCACTTGCCCTGCCGCGCATCGTGGCCACCATCATCGAGAACAACCAGACACCGGAAGGCATCCGCGTGCCGAAGGTGTTGGTGCCCTACTGCGGCTTCGACATGCTCGACGACAAGGCTTGCGAATAAAACCGACCATCATACGGCAAGCGTACCCTACACGACATAGGGTATGCTTGCCTTTTTTTATTATACAAAAACCTATACGCACATGAACAAGATAATCAAGAAGGAGCAGTTCTCCGAGAAGGTCTATTGCCTGGAGGTGGAAGCGCCACTCATCGCACACAGTTGCAAGGCCGGCCAATTCATCATCCTGCGTGTCGACAGCCACAGCGAGCGCGTGCCCTACACCATCGCCAAGGCCGACGACCACAAGGGAACGCTCACACTGGTGGTGCAGGAGGTGGGTCTCTCTTCGACCAAGCTATGCACGCTCAACGAGGGCGACTATGTGCAAGACATCGTAGGACCGCTGGGCAACGCCTCGGAGATCAGGAAGTTCGGAACGGTGGTCTGCGCTGGCGGCGGCATCGGCATCGCCGCCATACTGCCCATCCTCACCGCGCTGCACGAGGCCGGCAACAGGGTCATCTCCGTGCTCGCAGGACGCACCAAGAACTTGATTATCATGGAAGACGACGTGCGTAAGGGCTCCGACGAGGTGATCATCATGACCGACGACGGCTCCTACGGAGAAAAGGGTGTCGTCACCGCGGGCGTGGAGAAGGTCATACAACAGGAGCACGTGGACCGCATACTGGCCATAGGACCTCCGGTGATGATGAAGTTCACCTCGCTCCTGGCCAAGAAATACAGCATACCCAACTACGTGTCGCTCAACACCATCATGGTGGACGGCACGGGCATGTGTGGCGCCTGCCGCCTGACCATCGGTGGCAAGACACAGTTTGTGTGCATCGACGGCCCCGAGTTTGACGGCGACCAGGTCGACTGGGACGAGATGTTCCAGCGCATGGGCACCTTCAAGGGCGTGGAGCGCGACGAGATGGACCACTACCAGGAGCACGTCTACCCCACCCCGACACCCCAGCAAGAGGCGGAGCTGACGACGAAGAGCGACGCGAGGGCTGACAGCGCGAAGGCGGAGCCTTGCCCCATCGACGAGCTCACCGACCGCAACGCCCCCTGGCGAGCCGACCTGCGCAAGGCCATGACGGCCAAGGAGCGCAAGTCCATCGGGCGCGTGGTGATGCCTGAGCTCGACGCTGACTATCGGGCCACCACCCGACTGGAGGAGGTCAACCAGGGACTGACCAAGGAGATGGCCGTGCGCGAGGCACACCGATGCCTCGACTGCGCCAAGCCTGCCTGCGTGGAGGGGTGCCCGGTCAACATCAACATCCCGTCATTCATCAAGAACATTGAGCGCGAGCACTTCCTCGACGCCGCCAAGGTGCTCAAGCAGACGTCCGCGCTGCCTGCCGTCTGCGGACGTGTCTGCCCGCAGGAGAAACAGTGTGAGAGCCGCTGCATACACCTCAAGATGAACGAGCCGGCGGTGGCCATCGGCTACCTCGAGCGCTTCGCCGCCGACTATGAGCGCGAGAGCGGCCAGGTGGCGCTGCCTCACATCCAGCCGGCCAACGGCATCAAGGTGGCTGTCGTGGGGTCGGGACCATCGGGCCTGAGCTTCGCCGGCGACATGGTGAAGAAGGGCTTTGAGGTCTATGTCTTCGAGGCGCTGCACGAGATCGGCGGTGTGCTGAAATACGGCATACCCGAGTTCCGACTGCCCAACCGCATCGTGGATGTGGAAATAGACAACCTGCGCAAGGTGGGCGTGCACTTCCAGACCGACACCATCATCGGAAAGACCATCTCGGTGAAGGAACTGGAGGAGAAGGGATTCAAAGGCATCTTTGTAGGATCGGGCGCCGGACTGCCCAACTTCATGGACATACCTGGCGAGAACCTCATCAATATCATGTCGTCCAACGAATACCTCACACGCGTCAACCTCATGGATGCGGCCAACCCCAAGACCGACACACCGGTCATCCTGGGCAAGAAGGTGCTCGTGGTGGGTGGCGGCAACACAGCCATGGACTCCTGCCGCACGGCCAAGCGACTGGGCGCTGACGTGACCCTGGTCTACCGACGCTCGGAAAAGGAGATGCCGGCCCGACTGGAGGAGGTGAAGCACGCCAAGGAGGAGGGCATCCACTTCCTCACGCTCCACAACCCCAAGGAGTATCTCGCCGACGAGAACGGGCGCGTCAAGGCGGCTGTGCTCGACGTGATGAAGCTCGGGGAGCCCGATGCCTCCGGACGCCGCCGGCCAGAGCCGACAGGCGAGACGGTCACCATGGCGTGTGACCAGGTCATCGTGGCCGTGGGCGTATCACCCAATCCGCTGGTGCCCAAGTCGATTGCCGGACTGGAGCTCGGACGAAAGAACACCATCGTGGTCAACGACAAGATGCAATCGTCGAAGGCGGAGATCTATGCCGGCGGCGACATCGTCAGGGGCGGCGCCACCGTCATCCTGGCCATGGGCGACGGGCGACGCGCCGCTGCCAACATGGCCGAGCAATTGCTCAACTAACAAAAACAAAAGGCCAACAAGGCCACACTACCACAAGAAGGAGGATGCGTCCACTTGCCGGCTCGCTCGCCGAGACCGTCAAAGGGACACATCCTCCATACATTACAATTCAAGATAACACTTATCATGTCTGGCTTTTACACCATCCTACTCTTAATTTGCAGCAACATTTTCATGACTCTCGCGTGGTACGGCCACCTGCGCCTGCAACAGGCAGGGGTATCGTCAAACTGGCCCCTCATCGGCGTCATCGCCTTCTCATGGGGCATTGCCTTCTTCGAGTATTGTTGCCAAGTGCCGGCCAACCGCATCGGATTTGAGGGGAACGGGGGGCCGTTCTCGCTCGTGCAGCTGAAGGTGATACAGGAGTGCATCTCTCTCGTCGTCTTCGCCGTCATCGCCAACATGCTGTTCCAGGGGCAGAGCCTCCAGTGGAACCACATCGCAGCCTTCGGTTGTCTCATCGCCGCCGTGTACCTCGTGTTCCTATGAAGGCCAGCTATCACATCCTCGCCACCGTCGTGGTGCTCATCTGGGGCGTGACCTTTGTCAACTCCAAACAACTGCTCCTGGCTGGCATGCAGGCACATGAGATTTTCGTCGTACGCTTTCTCTTGGCCTATCTTTGCATCTGGACCATATCGCCCCGCCGCCTGTGGGCCGACAATTGGCGTGACGAACTGCGCATGGTGCTCTTGGGCATGACGGGCGGCTCGCTCTATTTCGTCACCGAGAACATGGCTGTCCGCATGGACTATGTGACCAACGTGTCGTTCATCGTGTGCACCGCTCCCCTGCTCACCACCCTCATCGCCCTGGCTTGCCTAAAAGAGGTCAAGGCCACCCGCAGCCTCATCATGGGTTCGTTGCTTGCCACTGCGGGGGTGGCCTTGGTCGTGTTCAACGGCCAGGTGGTGCTCAAGCTCAATCCCCTGGGCGACACACTGGCCTTGTCGGCTGCCTTGTGCTGGGCCATCTACAGCATCCTGCTGCGCGACGTGAGCCACTACAGCGCCACGTTCGTCACGCGCAAAGTGTTTTTCTACGGTCTGGTCACCGTGCTGCCCGTCTTCATCTTTCAGCCTTGGAGCTTTCCCCTGCACCAACTGACACGCCCTGTCGTATGGGGCAACCTGGCATTCCTCGGCATCATCGCCAGTTTCGCATGCTTCGCCCTGTGGAGCCTGACAAGCAAGAAGTTGGGAGCACTGAAAGCGAGCAACTACGTCTACCTCAACCCCATCAGCACCTTTGTGGCAAGCGCGCTCGTGCTCGACGAGCCGATGACCGTCATGGCCGCCATCGGGTGCGCCTGCATCCTCGTGGGTGTCTATTGGGCCAACAGTCCGAAGCATGGGTAAGAAAATCTGTAATTGGGATAAGCGATGTTTGGATGCAACCTGTTACCTTTGCAACATGACAACTAAACCTCACCACCGGAAATGAAAAAAGTCACATTCCTCACAACGCTACTGGGCATCGCACAGATGGCGACAGCCCAAACGGACAGCATCGCACACGACCTCAGGGACGTCATCATAACAGGCACACGCACACGGGTCTCCGCACGCCATGTGCCCTTCGACGTGACCGTGGTGGATAGGGGCACGCTGACCCAGGACCATCGCCCCAACCTGCTGCCCACGCTGACGGAAGAGGTGCCTGGACTGTTCACCACCAGCCGCGGTGTGCTGGGCTATGGGGTATCGACCAATGCCGCTGGAGGCATCAGCCTAAGGGGACTGGCGGGAGGAAGCGGACAGATGATGGTGCTCATCGACGGCACACCCCAATACCAGGGCATCTACGGGCACCCTATATCCGACAGTTACCAGACGCTCATGGCGGAACGCGTGGAGGTGATGCGCGGCCCGGCCTGCTGGCTCTACGGAAGCAACGCCATGGGCGGTGTGGTGAACATCGTCACGCGAAGGCCGCACAGTGACGGCTCACACACCAACGCCAACATAGGGGCAGGGAGCTATGGCACCGTGCAAACCGAGCTGGGCAACGACACGCGACTGGGCCGATTCTCATCTACCGTCGCTGCACAATATGGCCGCTCTGACAACCAACGCCCCAACATGGGATTTGAGCAATATGGGGGATTTGTCAGATTGGGCTATGACTTCTCAGCCCACTGGAACCTGTCTGCTGAAGCCAATCTCACGCATTTCAACGCCTCCAACCCAGGGCTGGCCAGCAACCCGCTGGCAGGCGCACGCCAATGGATAACACGTGGGGCCGCAACACTCTCGCTGGAAAACCATTACGGCAAGACAAACGGCCGCATCACGCTCTACGACAACTTCGGGCGACACAAGATCAACGACGGGTGGCATCAGGGCGAAGCACCGACAAAACGCTACTTCCGCAGTCGCGACGCCCTGGCGGGCGTGTCGTGGTATCAAGCCGCACGACTCTTCAAGGGCAACACGACAACGGTGGGACTGGACTACCAGCATATCTACGGACGAGCCTACTACACCTCCATGGCAACGGGCGAGGTGATCGAAACGCCCAACAAGCAGAGTGGCCACAGTCATCGTAACGAGGTGGCGGGATATGTCGACTTCCGACAAGACCTGGCCAACTGGCTGACGGTGGACGCCGGCATACGCCTCGACCACCACTCCATCACGGGAAACGAATGGGTGCCACAGGGGGGTGTAGCCATCCGACCGCTGGACAATGGCGCGCTGAAGTTGATGGTGAGCAAGGGCTTCCGCAACCCGACGATGCGCGAGATGTACCTGTATCCACCCTCAAGCACGGACCTGAAGCCGGAAAAGATCATGAACTATGAACTCTCTTGGCAGCAATCGCTCGCCGCCACAGGATTCTCCTATGGCATCAACGTCTTCTACCTGAAGGGCGACAACATGATACAGACCGTGCGTGTGGACGGACGGCCACGCAACGTCAACACGGGCATCGTGGAAAACACCGGTGCCGAGTTGCAAGCCTCATGGCGCATCGACCGCCACTGGTCGGTAACCACCAACCACAGCGTGCTCCACATGCACCACTTGGTATTGGGAGCCCCGGAATACAAGGGGTATCTGGGCGGCACCCTGGAAGAAGGCAAATGGCGCATCCACGCTGGGATCATGCAACTGTCGGGGCTCATCACCAACACCACGACCCGGCATCACGAAAACGCAACGCTCGTCAACGCCACCATCGACTACTGTCTCAGCAAAGGCGTCAGCCTGTGGGCAAAGGGAGACAACCTCCTGGCCCAACACTACGAAATCAATGAGGGTTTCCCCATGCCCCGCGCCACCTTCATGGGTGGGGTCAACCTATCCTTTTAGAATATATAACACCGAGAAGATTTACTCCTAAGCATATAGAAATGACAAGGCCCTGGCTGTTGCAAGCCAGGGCCTTGTCATGAAAGAGGCATACATCTTTTGTATGCCTTCCCACCAGGGCGTTACTCTTATGACCAGCGAAAGCAAAAGGGCTTCCGCCCTATCCCATTCACTTGTTGGCTACGGGACGGACAGGTAACCCGTCGTAGCGAAAGTTAGGTCCCAAAGAAATTTCGGATTTGAGAACCATAACAATGTGGGCATACTCATAAGGTTTTCTCTCGTATTCTTTTGTATAAAGAGAGTTGGACCACAAATAGAGAACAGCGCCCTTTCCACCTATAACACTCCGTCCCAGACTATAGCAGCCCGAAGCAGGCATAAAGAGCGTATTGCCATTAGGGCCAGTCAACAAATATCCGTTGGTTCCATGGTAATTGGCTTTCCAGTCGAGCGCGCAATTCTCAAACAGTTCCTTAAATTCCATCAGTGATGGCATGCGACATTCCTTGCCCCATTTCACCGTTGCCACATCGTCGGTGGCCCCAAGCGTTGTTTTACCGTCCTTTGGCGTGTATCTTAAGTAATCATGCACTCTTTTTGTCATGCCCTCAACATGATTCATCTTATCGTAGGTATGACACAGTTTGTAGTTATCCTCCGTATATTTGTCTTTGGGTTGTGTCTCACCCCAAGCAAAATAATCGCCATCATCATACGGCGTTGCTGCCCCAACATTGGTACGGGCCCACAGCAGGCCGCTGGGCAAGCCTAAGTCGACAAACTCGTGACCATTGACAACCTTGGCCGCAGGCTGGGATGTTTTCGAAGGATTTGCGCTCGCCGGGTCGTTTTGCTGGGCATGCGTTGTGGCCGCAAAAAAGACAGTGAGTAACAAAGTCGTGAAAACCTTAATAGTTCTATTCATAAGTACTGTTTAAAAAAGTTTTGATAAAAATAAAATGCGAGAACGAAAAAGTAAAATGAAGGAAGAGAAGCAAAATGAAGAAAGAAGGCGCGCCAAAACTTCTTCGGCAAAGAAATTCGGGCACACCATCTTTCTTGTAGATTATCTTGCTGTCAATTGATACGAGGCGCTCTTCCTTCCATCATTTCTTGATGTTAGGCTCCTGCAGTCCGTAATGCTTCTTCTTGTCGATGACCAAGAGGATGAGACTGAGCGCAACGGCCGCCACGCCGAAGGAACAGAACACACTCATGCTGGTCATGTAAGAAGGGTCGGTACCATTGAGCTTGCCGATGAGCATCGGCACAAGGCTGAGACCAATGTTCTGGATGTAGAAGATGATGGCATAAGCCGAGCCCAGCAACTTCATGGGAATGATCTTGGGCACGCTCGGCCACATGGCCGAAGGAACCAGCGAGAAGGCCACGCCCAGGAGAATCATGATGATCACCGCAAACCAACCATAAGGAAGGATGTGGATGGCAAATATGAAATGGATGATGGCCAACATGGCAGAGCCAATCAGCATCAGCGTGGCACCCTTGCCTATCTTGTCGTAAAGCGAGCCGAACAAGGGTGTCAACAGGATGGTGCCAAAAGGTATGAGGCCAGGGATGATACCCGCCAGGTTCTCGGGTACGTTGTAATTGGCAATCATCAGCTTGGTGGCAAACTTCAAGAACGGGAAGACGCCACTGTAAAACAACAGGCAAAGCAAGCAAATGCACCAAAATCCCGGATTGGAAAAGATAAGCTTCAAGTCGCTGAAGTGGAACTTCTCATCCTCGGATGCATCAACAGCTGCCGCTGTCTGCGGCTGTTCGCCCTTCGCCTCCTCGACGCTGCGGTCGAGCTTCTTGTCCATCACGACATAGACCAAGAAGGCAAGAAAGCCGATGATAAGCAGCACGGCACCCAGCAGGATGGGTGCGCTGACCTTACCGCCAAAAGCCTTGGCAAAAGGCAACGACCCCATCATGGCAGCGGCCGTGCCCAGACGAGCCAGCGCCACCTGTATGCCCATGGCCAACGCCAGCTCATGCCCGGTGAACCACTTGGTGATGATCTTGGAGATGGTGATACCGCATATCTCACAGCCCACTCCAAAGATAGAGAAGCCGAGAGAGGCTATCGCCGCCGACATGGGCAGGTTGCCCTTGAAGATGATGATGTTCAAGTAGATGCTCGCATCACCGAAGTCATGGCTCACGCCAACAAACTTGATGCACACGCCGATGACCATCAGTGCACACGCCAGCACACCCGTGAAGCGGATACCCATCTTGTCGAGGATGATGCCTCCGAAGAAGAGCATGAGCAGGAACACGTTGATGAGGCCGTAACTTCCTGAGAAGAAGCCATAATCATCCGACGACCAGCCCAGTCCGCCCTCGGCGACCGGCTTGGTGAGCAGCACCTCCAGGGGTGACATCACGTCGGTGATGAAATAGCCCATCATCATCGTGAAGGCGACAATGAAGAGCGCCGTCCAACGCGCACTCTTGCTGTCGCTAAGAATCGTTTGAATTTTTTCTACCATGTGATTTTATTGTGTTTGTGTTATTTCTTGAGCCAACGGTCCAGCCAGTTGAAGAACGTGCGCTGCCAGAGGATACCATTCTGTGGCTTGAGCACCCAGTGGTTCTCGTCGGGGAAGATGAGCAGCTCGGCAGGGATGCCCTTCATACGAGCGGCATTGAACGCACCGAAGCCCTGGTTGGCATTGATGCGATAATCCTTCTCGCCATGGATGCAGAGGATGGGCGTGTCCCACTTGTCGACAAAGCGGTGGGGACTGTTCTCATAGGTGCGGCGGGCCGCGTCGGTCTGGTCCTTGTTCCAGTAAGCGTCGTCATACTCCCAGTTGCTGAACCATGCCTCCTCCGTGTCGGTGTACATCGATTCCAGGTTGAAGGCGCCGTCGTGGGCGATGAAGCACTTGAAACGCTTGTCATGATGACCAGCCAAGTAATAAACGGAGAAGCCTCCGAAGCTGGCCCCCACAGCGCCCATGCGGTCGCGGTCGACAAACGGCAGATTGTCAGCGGCATCGTCGATGGCCGAGAGATAGTCGCGCATGCACTGACCCGTCCAGTCGCGGCTCACCGCCTCGTTCCACTCGTTGCCGAAGCCCGGCAGGCCACGGCGGTTGGGGGCCACGATGACATAGCCGTGCGAAGCCATGATGCTGAAGTTCCAGCGATACGACCAGAACTGGGATACGGGGCTCTGCGGTCCACCCTCACAATATAATAAGGTGGGATATTTCTTCGTGGCATCAAAGTGAGGCGGCAGGATGATCCACACCAGCTCTTGCTTGCCATCGGTGGTCTTCACCCAACGCTGCTGCACGGTGGGCATGGCCAACTGGCTGAAGATGTGTCCGTTCTCGTCGGTGATGGCCTCCACGGTGGCTTTCTTCTCCTTCTTGGCCGGTGTCACCACGTAGAGCTCATCGGGATGGAGCATGGAGTGACGGGTGGCGAGGAGCTGCTTGCCATTGAGCATGGCGATCGACCCGAAGTCGTTCCAGTTGTCGTCGGTAACCTGCTTCACCACACCATCAAGACTCACCTGATAGATGCGCACCGTGGCATGCCAGCACGCTGTGAAATAAAGACTCTTGGAATCTGTCGCCCAGCAGAAGCCGTCGACGTTGGTCTCGAGGTTGGTACTGTCGCATACATAGGTCTTCTTGCCCGTAGCCAACTCATAGACGCACAGGCGGTTCTGGTCGCTCTCATAGCCATCGTGCGCCATGCTCTGCCAAGCCACATACTTGCCGTCGGGCGAGAACTGCGGGTTCTGGTCGTAGCCCACCTGCATGTCGCCCGCCTGATGGTTCACCTGCTGGTTGCGCATGCTCTTGGTGGGGTCAACGGCAGGCTCCTTGTAGCCCTCCGGCTTGCAGAGGTTGCGCGTCGTCCCGGTAGTCAGGTCATAGAGATAGATGTCGGAATCGGTAGAGATGGCATAACTGACCCCCTCCTTCTTGCGGCAAGTGTAAGCGATCTGCCTGGAGTCACGGCTCCAAGCCAACTGCTCTATGCCTCCGAAGGGAGCCATCGGACACTCGAAGGGCTCTCCCTTGAGGATATCCACTCCCTCGCCGACCTGGTTGCCGTTGACATCGGCCACAAAGGGATGGGCCATGCTCTCCACATAGTGGTCCCAGTGGCGGTAGTTGAGATCCGTCACCAGCCGTCCCGTGGCCTTGGGCAGGTCTTCGGGATTCTTCTGGATGGAGCCATGGTAAGGGATGCTCTTGATGAGGATGACTTTCGACCCGTCGGGCGAGAAGCTGAAGCCCTCGATGTCGATGGACGAGTTGGTCAACTTGACCCGCTGCGAGCCATCGGGGTTCATCTTCCACAACTGGCCGTCGCGGAGGAAGGCAATCTTCGTTCCGTTCTCTATCCACGCGGGATCGCTCTCGCTCACGGCGTCCTTGGTGAGGCTGGAAGGCTTGACGATGGTCTTGCCCGTCTTCACAGGCTGCACGAAGAGCATTGTGTGGCTCTTGTTCTCCTTGACACTATAGTAAGACACCTGGTAGGCCACTTGCTTGCCGTCGGGCGAGGGTGCAGCGCCTCCCAGCCGGCCCATGGCCCAGAGGGCCTCAGGCGTCATCAGGTCAGAGGAAAGCTGGATGTTGTTTTTCTGAATCATGTTTTGGGCATTGGCCACCGGTGCGCACGCGAGCAACGCTCCGAGCGCCAAGGCAATCGCTTTGTTCATTGTCAATATGCATAAAGCGGCAGAGTGGCGTCGCCTGTCAAGACGAAGCGTCACTCTGCCGCGATGATTAAAACTTATCGTTTACGATGGTTGTTGGTTGTCTGCTGTTGCTGCATCTGCTGCTGTTGCATCTGCTGCAGTGCCTGCAGGCGAGCAGCCAGTCCCTTCATCTTCTGCGGGTTGCTGGCGTTTTCCTTGTAACGAGCCTCCAGGATGGCCAGGAGCTTGGCGTCGTCAGTGGTGTGGCGAAGCACAAACATGATGCCGGCCGAGAGAATCAGCGTGACGAAGTAGTAGAAGTTAAGACCCGACGAGTAGTCGTTGAAGATGAAGAAGAACATCAGCGGCATGAGGAACATCATCCACTGCATGACCTTCATCTGCTCGGCCTGCTGTCCCACCATCTGGTCCTTCTGCATCTGCATGGTGATCCAGGTGTAGAGCACCATGGCCACAGTGTAGAGCACGCAGGTGAGGCTGAGGTGGTCGCCGATGAGCATCACGTTGGTGCTCCACTCGAAGATGGGGTCGTAGGTCGACAGGTCACTCATCCAAAGGAAGTGCTCACCGCGGAACTGGATGGCATTCGGCACAAAGTTGAACATGGCCACCCAGATAGGCATCTGTATGAGCATGGGCAGACATCCCGAGAGCGGACTGACGCCATACTTGGAGTATTCGGCCATCATGGCCTGCTGCTTCTGCATCTGGTCCTCAGGCTTGTTGAACTGCTTGGTGGCCTCGTCGAGCTTCGGCTTGAGCACGCGCATCTTGGCCGAGCTCATGTAGCTCTTCTTGACCATGGGGAAGGTGATGAGCTTCAGCAGGATGGTGATGAGGATGAGCACCACACCCATGGGCAGTCCCCAGTCGCTCAGCCAGGTGAACACGGGCAACGTGAACCACCGGTTGATGTAACGGAAGAGCGGCCATCCGAGATAGACGATCTTCTGCATGTCAAGATCCTTGCCGAAGGTGCTCTGCTTCTCCACCTGCCGGAGGACGTAGAAGTCGTTGGGTCCGTAGTAGAACTCAAACTCGGAAGCCTTGGCGCCTGTCGGGTCGAAGCTCGTGCGCACCTGTGCCTTGAGGTCTTTGAGGTAACGTACGGGCCAGTTTTCCTGGTCCTTCTTGTCGTAGAGCGTGCTCTCGAGCTGTCCGCCCTTCTGGAAGTTGTCCTTTGAGATCATGACCGCCGAGAAGAACTGGTTCTTGAAGGCTATCCAGTCGATGTCCTCCTCCGTGGTCTCCTTCTTGGTCTTGGCCTCACTGATGTAGTCCGTCCCGCCATCGGTCTCCTTCCAGTCGAGGCGTGCATAGCGGTTCTCAAACGTGAAGCCGCGCTCCTGCTCCTTCACCTTCTCGTGCCAGTCGACGCCGAGCGACGAGGCGTTGGGGTCGAAGAGGCCCGCCATGCCCACCGCCTTGAGGCTCATGTGGAGCATGTAGTCGCTGCCCAGGCGATAGGTGAGGATGAGCGACTTGCCCTGTCCGGCCTCGGCCGTCAGCGTGACCGTGCTGTCCGTCTGGCCCGTCGGCACGAAATAGAGGTCGCCCGTATTGATGTTCATCTCCTTGGCCACGAGCGTGAAGTTGAGGCTCTGGTCCTTGCCGCTGAAGAGCGTCACGCCCCCGAGGTCATCACTCTTGCCCGTCTTGTCGGCAATGTCATGGCCCACATAGCGCTTGCTTCCCTTCTCGTTCTTCACATACGCCTTGGTGACCGTACCGCCCTTTGTGGAAAGGGTGACGGCCAACTTCTTGTTTTGCAGCACGATGTCGCGTGCCACACCGGTGAGCGCCTTATGGAAGAGGGCCGTGGTGTCGGCCGCAATCTTCTGCTTGGCGGCCTGCTGCCGCTTGAAGGCTGCTGTCTTCTCCGCCTGGTCAGCCTTCTGCTTGGCCACCTGCGTCAGTGAGTCTTGCACCGCCTGGGCGCGCTGCTCCTCCTTGGAGGGCTGCGAGTACCAGCTGAAGCCCACGAGCACCACGGCGATGAGCACAAAGCCTATCAGTGTGTTCTTGTTCATTCTTACCTTATTATACTAATATGATGGCAACAGCCTCCGCTGTTACTTTGTTTCCTGTTTCTGGTTGGCAATGGCCGTCTTCACGAAGTCGACGAAGAGCGGATGGGGTTTGAGCACCGTCGACTGGTACTCAGGATGGAACTGTGTTCCGATGTACCACTTGAGCGACGGGATCTCGACTATCTCCACCAGGTCGCTCTCGGGGTTGCGTCCCACACACTGCATGCCATTGCGCTCAAACTCCTTCTCGAAGATGTTGTTGAACTCATAGCGGTGGCGGTGGCGCTCCTGGATGTGCTCCTGCTTGTAGATGTCGAAGGCACGCGAGCCCTGGCGCAGCACACACTCGTAGGCGCCGAGACGCATGGTGCCGCCCATGTTGGTGATGTTCTTCTGCTCCTCCATGATGTCGATGACATTGTGGGGCGTCTTCTCGTCCATCTCGCGGCTGTTGGCATCAGCATAGCCGAGCACGTTGCGCGCAAACTCGATGACCATCATCTGCATGCCGAGGCAGATGCCGAAGGTGGGTATGTCGTGTGTGCGGGTGTAGTGTGCCGCCACGACCTTGCCCTCGATGCCGCGCTGACCGAAGCCCGGGCAGATGACGATGCCATCCTGGCCTGCGAGCTTCTCAGCCACATTGTCCTCGGTGATGTATTCCGAGTTGATGAAGGTGATGACGGTCTTGTGGTCGTTGTAGGTACCGGCCTGCGAGAGGCTCTCGCGGATGCTCTTGTAGGCGTCCTGCAGGTCATACTTGCCCACGAGTCCGATATGCACCTCCTTGGTGGCCTTGTTGCGGCGCTCGAGGAAGGCACGCCACGGGCCGAGGCCCGGCTTCTCGCCCGGCTCAATGCCCACCTTGCGGAGGATGGCCGTGTCGAGGCCTTGGTTCTGCATGTTGACAGGCACCTCGTAGATGCTGGGCAGGTCCTCGCTCTGGATGACGCAGTCGAAGTCGACATTACAGAAGGCGGCCACCTTCTTGCGAATCTGGTCGGAGAGATGCTTCTCGGTGCGCAGGATGAGCACATCGGGCTGGATGCCGACACTCTGCAGTTCCTTCACGCTGTGCTGCGTGGGCTTGGTCTTGAGCTCGCCGGCGGCACGCAGGTAGGGCACATAGGTCAGGTGCACGTTGATGGCGTTGCGCCCGAGCTCCCACTTCAACTGGCGGATGGCCTCCATGAACGGCGCACTCTCGATGTCGCCGATGGTGCCACCGATCTCGGTGATCACAAAGTCATAGTGGTTCTTCTGTCCGAGATACTTCACGTTGCGCTTGATCTCGTCGGTGATATGGGGCACCACCTGGATGGTCTTGCCCAGATAGTCGCCACGGCGTTCCTTGTCGATCACGGCCTTGTAGATGCGGCCTGTGGTGAGCGAGTTGGCCTTGGTGGTCTGAATGCCGGTGAAACGCTCATAGTGGCCGAGGTCAAGGTCGGTCTCCATACCGTCTACCGTGACGTAGCACTCACCGTGCTCATAGGGGTTGAGGGTGCCCGGGTCGATATTGATATAGGGGTCAAATTTCTGGATAGTGATGTTGTAGCCTCTGGCCTGCAGAAGCTTGCCGATGGACGAGGAGATGATGCCTTTGCCCAGTGAAGACACAACACCGCCCGTGACGAAGATGTACTTTGTTTCTGCCACAATCGTAAGTGTTAAAATGGGTAATTCAAAATTTGCAGCAAAGTTACGGCTTTTTTATGATATGCACAACAAAACAGCCACAAAACTTCATTCCCGGCTTCCAAAACGGATGTACCTCAAGAGGTTAGCCCATAATGTCTCCGGTCGGGTTCCGGTCCTTTCCCGCAGGGGAAGCTCCTCACATGACAAGCTACGGGACGCCTGGCCAGGCTGCCGTCGTCTCCACGGTTACTGGTCACCGCGCGCCAAGTCCTTGTATGTTTGTCAAGGTTTTTGGTCGAAAAGTTTGTCACGGGAAGCAGTTGAAATAGATCGCGAAAATGGCGTTTTTTGTCGGTCGCTACAAGATTTGCATGGGGTAATTTTGCGATAAAGCGTTAATCGCGTCAT
>DJOV01000054.1:0-152 GCA_002437285.1 Prevotella sp. UBA6429
TTAATCGCGTCATGATAAAGGGTATATCGCAACACGATAAAGGGTATTCTTTGATGAAAAGTATTTACTTTTTAGGTCGAATAAAATCCTAAATTCCATAAACGTCTAATTATCAGTTGATTATGAAAAGTGCCGTATTTTTGCGTATTTCG
>DJOV01000054.1:307-22500 GCA_002437285.1 Prevotella sp. UBA6429
TAAACCCCAGGGGTGCGGGAAGGCCATAAACCGAATGAAACCGCTCACGCATGTCTCGCAAGCCATGCTGTTTACACTCCGTGGTCATGGACGGATGAATGGCGTGAGCGGTTTATATGGGTTTACATTCAAGCCATGGGTCTTGTCACGCCAAATTCCGGAAGAGCCGAAATTCATCTATGGAGTCGTGAAAGAAGGTGCTCGTGCAAAGGACTTTGAGCTTGCCGTCGAATGGTTGAGAAATGCAGGTCTTGTCTATAAGGTCAATAGATGCAAGAAACCTCAACTGCCATGGGCTGCATACGAAGGCTTTTCTGCCTCCAAATCCGAAAACAGGAGATAAAACACCTGATGATAGGTGTTTTACCTCCTGCTTTGAACGCATGATGATGCTTGCCTCCTTTATCGGCAAGCATCAGGATGCTCATGCAGCGGTCTGGCGTACGCCCATGCGCGCCTCGACCACGTTGACCACAAAGTCGCCCAGACGCTCACACTCCTGGATGAGGTCCATGTACATCGTGCCGACGGTGTAGGTGTAGAGATGGTCGTTCACGTCGGTGATGTTCTGTGTGCGGAGCTGGTTGCGGTAGTTGTTGATCTCGTTCTCCACGTTGAACGAGCGGTTGGCGTCGAGCTCGTCCTTGTGTCCGCGGAGCATGACGTTCATCTGCGAGAGGGCATCGTCGGTGAGCTCAAACATCTGGTGGATGTGCTCATACTGCGTCTCGGTGAACCCTTCCTTGCTGTTCTTCAGCCGGCTGATGGTGCGGGCCAGGTTGTAGTTGCTGTCGCCGATGCTCTCGATCTCGGATATCTCGCGCAGCATGGCGCGCACCTTCTCCTTGGTCTCGTCGGAGAGATGGGCGTTTGACACGTTGTCGAGATACTTGGCAATCTCCAGTTCCATGTTGTCGGAGATGCCCTCATACTTCTCGATGCGCGAGTAGAGCTTCACAAACTTGTCATCGTCGGTCTCGCCCAGCAGTTCGCGCACCATGCCAAACATGCGCTGGATGCGCTCGGCGAAGCTCTGTATCTCCTTCTGGGCCTCCAGCACGGAGAGCTCCGGTGTCTTCATGATGCCCGTGGAGATGAAGCGCAGGCGGAAGTCGTCCTCGTCCTTGTTGGGCTTGGGCTTCCACACCATGCAGCATACCTTGGCCACACCCTTGACGAAGGGCAGCAGGAGGACGGTGTTGGCCACGTTGAAACAGGTGTGGAATGCGGCCAGCGAGAACGTGAGCTGGGTGTGCGAGGGCGTGATGGCGGGATTGGTGGGGTCAAAGCCCACCAGGCCACAGGCCATGTTGACGAAGTGGCGGAACACGATGAGCACCCAGATGACACCGAACACGTTGAAGAAAAGGTGGCCGAAGGCGGCGCGGCGGGCCTCGGTGTTGGCCGTCAGGGCCACGAGGTTGGCGGTGAGCGTGGTGCCGATGTTCTCGCCCATCACCAGCGCGATGCCCAGGTAGATGGGCAGGTTGGCCTGCGTGCAGAGCATCATGGTGATGGCCATGAGCGCTGCCGAACTCTGCAAGATGCACGTCAGGATGGTGCCGAAGAGCAGGAACAACAGGATGGTGCCAAAGCTATTGGGGTCGAAACTGGCAAAAAACGATTGGAGGGCGCCCATCTCTTCGGGGGGGACCTGTGACTCGCCGAGGGTGGTCAAGGCCAAGAACATGAAAGAGATGCCGAAAAGGAAGTCGCCGATGTAACGGCGTTTCTTGGAATAGATGAGTAGCAGACCTATGAGAAAAACGGGCCACACAAAGTTGCTAATCTTGAAGGAGAAGCCGGCCGACATGATCCAGGCCGTGAGCGTGGTGCCGATGTTGGCACCCATGATGACCGAGATGGCTTGCACGAGGGTCAGCAACCCTGCGTTGACAAACGACACCGTCATCACGGTGGTGGCTGTTGACGACTGCACGGCAACGGTGGTGAACATACCGGTTAGCACACCCGAGACGCGGTTGGTGGTCATGGCGCTGAGCACATGGCGAAGCTGGGGGCCAGCCAACTTCTGCAGAGCCTCGCTCATGACCTTCATGCCATAGATGAGCAATGCCAAGGCTCCAACGATTTTTAAGAGTAGAATCCACATATTTTCACATAATTTGTTGTGCGATGTCTTTGGGATTTTGAGGGAAATGAGTACATTTACAGCCGATTTCAACAAGCAACATGAGGTCAACTAAATTGTCATCAAGATGAAACAAGTAATTCAAATCCGTTGCAAAAATAATAAAAAAAACAAAGAAGTCGCTATCGGAAGCTCACTTTCTGATGTTTTTGGCGAATTAAATTTGGAAATGCCCTACGGCCCGGTGGTCGCAAAGGTTAATAATAAGGTGGAAGGACTCAACTTCCGCCTCTATCACAACAAGGACGTGGAGTTTCTTGACATGACCAGCGGATCGGGGTCGCGAGCCTACACGCGCACGCTGTTCTTCGTGCTCTGCAAGGCCGTGCACGACCTCTATCCGGGCAGCCATGTGGTCATAGACATACCCGTGAGCAATGGCTACTTTGTCGACTTGAGCATCGGCCATGCCGTGGAGCTCGACGATGTGGCGCGCATCCGCCAGCGTATGCAGGAGATTGTCGATGCCCATCTGCCTGTCAGGCGCTTTGAGGTGCCCACGGAGGATGCCGTGAAGATGTTTGAGGACAAGGGCGACAGCGCCAAGGCCAAGTTGCTCAGGTCATCGGGGACGCTCTACACCACTTATTATCAGATTGACGACTACGTGGACTATTACTACGGGTCGCTGCTGACCAACACCGCCAAGCTCTATCTCTTCGGACTGGAGAAATACTTCGATGGTCTGCTCCTGCGCATCCCTGACAGGAAGAACCCCGGCGTGCTGCCCGAGATGACTCACCAGGACAAGATGTTTGAGATCTTCAAGGAGCACCACCGCTGGCAGGACCTCATCGGCGTGCGCACCGTGGGCGACTTCAATGAGCTGGTGGCGGAAGGGCAGGCCACCGATCTCATCAACGTGTCGGAGGCCTTGCAGGAGAAGAAGATCGCGAAGATCGCCGAGGAGATTGCCAGCCGCAAGGGCATCAAGCTTATCCTGCTCGCCGGCCCATCGTCGTCGGGCAAGACCACAACCTGCAAGCGACTGTCCATCCAACTGGTGACCAATGGTATCAAGCCCTTGCAGATCTCGCTCGACGATTACTTTGTGGACAGGCATCTCACACCCAAGGACGAGCATGGCGAGTATGACTATGAGAGCATCTATGCGCTCAACCTGAAGCTCATCAATGACCAGTTCAACGCCCTCTTCCGGGGCGAGGAGGTCGAGCTGCCCAAGTACAACTTCCAGACGGGGACGAGCGAAAAGAGCGGCAAGCGGCTGAAGATGGAACCCAACAACGTGCTGGTCGTGGAAGGCATACATGCCCTCAACCCTGAGCTGACGGCCCAGATACCCGAGCAGCAGAAGTTCCGCGTCTACGTGTCGGCTCTCACCACCATCCTCCTCGATGACCACAACTACATCCCCACGACCGACAACCGGTTGTTGCGTCGCATCATCCGCGACTACAAGTATCGTGGTGTCAACGCCCAGGAGACCATCCATCGCTGGCCATCGGTGAGGGCGGGCGAAAACAAGTGGATCTTCCCCTACCAGGAACATGCCGATGCGGTGTTCAACTCGGCCATGCTCTTCGAGCTGTCCGTCATCAAGCAACAGGCGGTGCCCTTGCTCGAGCAGGTGCCCGAGAACTGCGAGGAGTACTCGGAGGCCTATCGCTTGCGCAAGTTTCTCAATTACATCCAGCCCATCCCCAACAAGGACATACCGCCCACCAGTCTCTTGCGCGAGTTCCTTGGCGGCAGTTCGTTCAAGTATTGACCTTCTATCATGTGGGGCGTGGCACCCGCTGCGGCCACGCCCTTACAAATGTTATGGCACATACCCTTTTCCATCCGCTGCCGTCTGTGACGGCGCTCCCCGTGGTGTTCAACAATCCGTTCTACTACGAACCTCATCCCGTCTGCCAGTTGGCCATGGGTCAACTGGCTGCGTGGCTGCGTGGCGAGGACAGTCCGTTCTCGGCCGTTCCTGCCGTTGCGGCTTTTCGGGAGGAGGCAGGGCGTGGCAAGATGTTTGGCGTATTGGTGGTGCGTCGTGAGGCAGACGGCGCTGCGGGCTACCTTGCCGGCTATAGCGGCCAGTTGTGTGGTCGCAGCGACTGGACCGACTTTGTGCCGGCCGTGTTCGACTATCTCCAGCCTGACGGGCACTTCAAGCGTCACGAGGCGGAGATAGTGGGCGTCAACCGGGAGATTGACCTGTTGGAGGCGGAGCGACGGGTGGCCGATGATGAGGCGGAGCGGCTGGACGAAGGCGATCCGCGTCCCATGTTCGAGAAAGCGAAGGGGGAAGGTGAGACAGATGAGGAACATGTGAGGAGGCGCCAGTTTGAGAATTCCGAACTGCACAGGTGGAAGGTGCGCCACAAGGCAAGAATGGCCCAATGGCAAGCCCGGTGGCAGGAGAAGGAAGTCCGCCTTTTGTCGCTCAAGCGCTTGCGCCGACAAAAGAGTGACGACTTGCAGCGTTGGCTGTTTTCACATTTCTCGATGATGAACGCCCGTGGCGAGCGCAAGGACCTGCTCGAGATTTTTGGTGCCATTCCCCCCAGCGGCAGCGGTGAGTGTTGCGAACCCAAACTGCTGCAATATGCCTACACCCATGGCCTGCACCCACTGGGCATGGCCATGATGTGGTGGGGCGACAGTCCGAAGCGGGAGGTGCGGCACCATGGACACTATTATCCGGCTTGCAACAAGCGGTGCAAGCCCATCTTGGGATGGATGTTGCGAGGGCTCGACGTGGCTCCCAATCCTCTGGAGCAGCCCACCCGCCACTCACTGGAGACGCTCTATGAAGACGCGGACATCTGCGTGGTGCTCAAGCCGGCGGGCATGTTGAGCGTGCCGGGCAAGAGCGGGCGCGAGAGTGTGGAGCAAGTCATGCGGCTGCGCTACCCTGAGGTCACCTGCCCGCTCATCGTCCATCGCCTGGACATGGCCACCAGTGGACTGATGGTCATCACGAAGACCCCGGAAGCGTATAAGGACCTGCAAGCGCAGTTTGCGCGGCACGAGGTGAAAAAGCGATACGTGGCCCTACTCAGCCGCGACCTTGACACGCCTTCGGGCGAGATATCGCTGCCGTTGCGCCCCGATCTCGATGACCGTCCACGGCAAGTGGTCGACGAGGAGCATGGGCGGGAGGCGGTGTCGGCCTATGAGCAAGCGGGGCGACGGCGCGTGATCCTCTATCCGCACACTGGGCGGACGCACCAGCTTCGTGTGCACTGCGCTCACCGCAAGGGACTTGACAATCCCATTCAGGGCGATGAACTCTATGGCACCAAGGCTGACAGGTTGTATCTGCACGCGGAGCAAATCACCTTCCGTCATCCCACGACGGGGCGGATGATGGTCTTCACGGCCAAGGCACCATTCTGACTTGAAGTCGCGAGCGAAGGTGTCGTCCGGGCGTCCTTTTTGGCTTGTCTGCGATGCCGAATTCGTGTTATTTATCTAAATAGGTGGCGAAACCATCATTATGACACGTCAAGATTTGTTGCAATGGTTTAATTTTTTTATATTTGCACAATGATTGTGGCATGGCCAAACAAGATTGCAACGGATGAAAACCATTAGACAGATAGCACATGGGCTGATACGGCCCCTTGTGGCAAACGGCACGTTTTTAGTAATGATGTATGCGCTGGGAGTGCTCTGCTCCGTGCTGACATTGCCCCACCAGCGAGGCGCCCATCTTTATGACAACCTCTTCCTGGAACTTTTTCTCGACACCTATGTGGCGTGTGTGGCGCTGACCCTCTTGCCCCGCAAGGTGCGCGTGTGGGTGCGGCGGCTGCTCTATGTGGCGCTCTACGCCGTGGCCGTGGTCGATGTCTATTGCTTCTGGAAGTTTAGTTCGACGCTTACCCCCACGATGTTGCTGCTGGTTGCCGAGACTGACGCACGCGAGGCCAGCGAGTTCTTGCACTCCTATCTCTCGCCCGATGTGGTGTTCTCGCCTGTGGGGTGGGTGTTGCTGCTCATCGTTTTGCATGGAGTGTGGGCTGCGCGCCGTCATGTGTGGCGCCTGGTGGGCCATGACCGGCAAGTGCGCTGGCAGGCATGGATAGACTGCCAAGCCGCTGGCCTGAAACGCTGGCGTGCCCAAAGCGTAGCTGCGGGCGTCGTGGCTGTGCTGCTCGTGGTGAGTGCCTGCACCAGCTTTCGCAACAAGGTGGGCATGACCCAGCTCATGACGGCGGGAACCATTGGCACCGTGGAGCACCTGCTCACGCAGAAAGACTGTGGCAACATGTATCTGCCCGTCTACCGCCTGGTGTTCAGCTGGAACAGCAATCGGCTGGCCGACAAGCAAGTGGGGCTGTGTATCGCTGCCGCCCAGCGTGTCACTGTCGACTCATGCACGTTCCGGTCGCCCACCATCGTGCTCATCATCGGCGAGAGTTATGGCAAGCAACACTCGCAGCAATACGGCTATTACCTCAAGACCACGCCACGGCAGGTGAAGCGCGAGGAGAGTGGCTTGCTTACGCGCTTCAGTGACGTGGTGACTTGTTGGAACCTCACAAGTTTCGTGTTCAAGAATATTCTCTCGATGCATGTCGTGGGCGAGAAGGGCGAGTGGTGCGACTATTCACTCTTTCCTGAACTCTTCCGCAAGGCCGGTTACCGTGTGACGTTTCTCACCAACCAGTTTCTGCCCAAGGCCAAGGAAGCCGTCTATGACTTCTCGGGCGGCTTCTTCCTCAACGACCCCACACTCAGCGCCGCTCAGTTTGACTTGCGCAACCAGCGTACTCATCGCTTCGACGAGGGACTGCTGAAGGACTATGACCGTCTCGTCGGTGACGGCAAGATACAGCTCAAGGGCGACTCCGCCCATAACCTTGTCATCTTCCACCTCATCGGGCAGCACGTCAACTATCGAACGCGATGCCCCAACAACCAGCGGGTGTTCGGGCCTGAGGCTTACCAGGAGCGTCGTCCCGACCTCACCAAGAAGCAACGGCGCATCCTGGCCGATTACGACAATGCCGTGCACTATAATGATTCGATAGTCGACGCCATCATCTCGCGCTTCGAGAATAAGGACGCCATCGTCATCTACATGCCCGATCACGGTGAGGAGTGCTATGAGCCTGGACGTGGCTTCATCTGCCGCAACCACAGCGCACAGGTCGACTGGCCCTTGGCCCACTATGAGTTTGAGGTGCCGTTCTGGATCTATTGTTCCCACCGCTACGCCGTGAACCATCCCCAGGTGTTCAAGGCCATCAAGGATGCCAAGGACAAGCGATTCATGACCGATGCCCTGCCTCATATGCTGGTATGGTTGGCCGGCATCGGGACGAAAGACTATCACGACCGGTACAACCTCCTGTCGCCCGACTACGATGCCATGAGGCCCCGTATATTGAAGAACAACGCCGACTACGATGCCCTTCGCAGTCATGCACATAACGACAAGAAACATGAATGACGGACTTCTCTCCCGCGCCGAGTGTGCAGCCCTGCGCGGCCTTGCCATCATCGGCATCTTCCTTCATAACTATTGCCACTGGCTGGGACCGGTGGTGAAGGAGAACGAGTACACTTACTCTCAGCACAACGTGGATTGGCTCACGCAGGTCATGGCCAGTCCCGACAACCTGCTTGCCGCACACCTCATCTCGTTTTTCGGACATTATGGCGTGCCCGTGTTTCTCTTCCTCAGTGCCTATGGCCTGGAATTGAAGTATGGGCGAAGCATGTATGTGGCCCCCTGGAGGTTTGTGAGATACCACTGGAAAAAACTTTTCAGCATGATGATCGTTGGGTTTGTCTGCTTCACCGTCGTCGATGCCATCACGCCCGGTCGCTGGCACTACACCCTCACGCAGGTGGTGGCCCAGCTGGCCATGGTCAACAACCTGTTGCCTGATCCCGACCACAACATCTGGCCGGGCCCCTTCTGGTTCTTCGGCCTCATGCTCCAGCTCTACATCATCTACCGCCTGCTGCTCTACAAGCGACATTGGGGGTGGACCGTGGCCGCCATGGTGGTGTGTCTCGGTGCGCAGCTGGTCTTGGCACCCGAGGGAGAACCACTCAATTGGTATCGCTACAACTTCATGGGTGGCATGCTGCCCTTCGGGTTGGGATTGCTCTTCGCCCGCTATGGCAATCATGTCATCCTCACCCGTCTCAACGCGCCATGCCTGCTGATGTCGGTCGTGTTCTGCGGTCTCCTCGTCCTGTGGATGAGCGGCAACTTTGTCTTGTGGTCAATTGTGCCGTTGGTAGTGTGCGCTTTCAGTGTCTATTTGGTGAAGACCATCGGACTGACGGTCAACACCGCCGCTGGCTCCTGCTTGATGAATGCGCTGGTGTGGATGGGCGATATCTCGGCAGCATTGTTTGTCATCCATCCTGTGTTGCGCAAGGTGTTCATACCCATCTCGCGCCATGGTGATGTCTACACGGGGCTGCTCCTCTATGTCATAGCCTCCATCGGAGCCGCCTGGCTCATTCGCCTGGTAATGACAAAGATACCCAAGCCGCAAATGTAACCTTCTAACCCACGCTTGCATCCATGAGAATACCCGACATCGAACTACAGAACATCAGCCGTTTCCGTGGCGAACTGATGGGGGCGGCCATGCTCTTCATCATGCTTTTTCATGTCGACTTGGCACGCACCGACCTCTTCTTCGGCTTGCGCCGCATGGGCAACATTGGCGTCGACATGTTTCTCTTCCTCAGTGGGGTGGGACTGTGGTTCTCATGGGTGAAGCATCCGTCGTACCGACAGTTCTACACGCGTCGCCTCGTGCGCATCTATCCCACATGGCTCATCGTGGCCTGTCTCTACTACATTCCGCGCATACCCGTGCATGATTTCTCGTCGGGGCTCAACCTGTTCATGGAGATAACCCTCAACTGGAACTTCTGGTTGCATGACGAGCTCAACTTCTGGTACATCCCCGCCATCATGGCCCTTTACCTCTTTGCCCCGCCCTACATGGAGCTTATCCGTCGCCATCCCATCTACCGGTGGCTTCCTGTGGTCATGATCATGTGGTGCATCCTGGTGCAATGGGTGACGCCCATACACCGGGCGGTGGGTCATCTGGAAATCTTTTGGAGCCGCGTGCCCATCTTCTTCATCGGCATCAACATGGGTGAGATGGTGCGCCGGAAGCGCACCATCGATGGCCAGGGCATCTGGATGCTGTGGATCATGTTTGCCATGTCGCTGTTGTCAAGCGTCTTCCTCGAGCAGGTGCGGCACGGGCAGTTTCCGCTCTTCGTCGAGCGCATGCTCTACATACCGCTCACGGTGACCGTCATTCTGCTTCTGAACCGCATCTTCCGGCGCTTGCCGCATTGGCTCAACCGTGTCTTTGCCTTCGTAGGTGCACTGAGCTTGGAGTGTTATCTCATCCATATCCACTTTGTGCTCGACAAGTTGCCGCACGCTTGGACCTATTGGCCTACGTTCCTGGTGTGTCTTGTGGCCACCTTGCCTTTGGCGTGGGTGCTGAGCAAGGCTGTCGGGTGGCTGACCCGTCGGTGGCTGGCCTGCTGACTGGAAGGCCTTTCGCGCATCGATAAGAAGCGCCGGGAAAGGCGTGGCCGGTAAAAAGATGAGGAAAAGGAAGCTTGAAACAATTATTTTTGACTAATTTTGCATCCTAATTGCAAACGGACAAAACAACCCTCATAAAAGGATACGACAACATGAGTGAACCACACTTTCAACCTGCATCCCATGAGAAGAAGCTGAGCGCTTCGCTGCGTCTCATACGGCCCTCGCAGTGGGTCAAGAATTTCTTCGTTTTCGCGCCTGTGCTCTTTGGCGGGGCGTTGCTCGATGTGCATGCGCTCCTGGCAGGGTTGGTGGCTTTTTTCTCGTTCAGCTTTGCCGCCTCGAGCATCTATTGTTTCAACGACATCCATGACGTGGCCGATGACCGTCGCCACCCGGAGAAATGTCATCGTCCGGTGGCCAGTGGCGCCGTCAGTGTGGCGCAGGCTTATGGGGTGATGACGCTGACGTTTTTGCTCAGTGTGGCACTGACGTTTCTGTTGCCCTTGTTCTCTCCCTTGTCGTCAGTCAACCTGCTGACGGTTGATGGCCTGGCGCAGTCAGGTCCCTCGTGCGTTTCCCCCACACTCTATGTCGTGGTGTTCTACTGGTTGCTCAACCTGGCCTATTGTGTCAAGTTGAAACAGTATGCCATCATCGATGTTTGCATTGTGGCCTTCGGTTTTGTGCTACGCATGTTGGCAGGCGGTGAGGCCGTCGGCATCGAACTGAGTCATTGGATTGTGCTCATGGCCTTCCTCATCACGCTCTTCATGGCATTTGCCAAGCGGCGCGACGATGTGCTCCGCATGGAACAAACGGGCGAGGCACCACGCAAGAACACCAACCGATACAACGCCACGTTCATGGATCAGGCATTGACCATCACCGCTTCGGTCACCCTGGTGTGCTATATCATGTACACCGTGAGTCCGGAGGTGATGCGGAATTTCCATACCCACAAGCTCTACCTGACAAGCATATTCGTGCTGGTGGGCTTGCTGCGATACATGCAGATTGCCGTGGTCGACAAGCGCAGCGGCGATCCCACCAAGGTGGTGTTGCGTGACCGGTTTGTGCAATTGGATGTGCTGGCGTGGCTCATTGCCTTCGTCCTGATCATCTACGCGGGATGAGGTGAAAAGCTTCGGGCCCCAAAGAAATCTCCTTGCGGGGCAAAAACGGACTCAGACAATGAAAGAAAAAGAAATCATACACGTCTTCGACTTTGACGGAACGCTTACCTATTGCGACACACTGTTGCTGTTTATCCGTTATGTCAACGGCCCTTGGCGGTTGTGGCTGAGCCTGCTGTTGTTCTTGCCCAAGTTGGTGCTGATGAAGCTCCACCTACGCGACAACGGCCGGACGAAAGAAGAACTTTTCGCGTGGCACTTTCGCGGCGAGAAGGACAGTGACTTTGCTGAGGATTGTGAGCGCTTCGCCGAGGAGTATCCCGATGTGTTGCGCGAGGCGGGAATGGCCACCCTGCGCAAGGCGTTGAACCAGGGGGAACGTGTCTTTGTGGTTAGCGCCAGCATAGACAACTGGGTGGAACTGTTCTTCCGCGGTGCTGCGCAGGTGCTTGGCACACAACTTGAGGTGAAGGACGGTAAGTTGACAGGCCGCTTCACGACCCCAAATTGTTATGGGACGGAGAAAGTGAAGAGGCTCCAGGCGGCTCTGCCTGACCTGGAGCGCAACCGCGACAAATATTATATCATAGCCTACGGCGACAGCCGGGGCGACAAAGAAATGTTAGAATTTGCAGATGAACGACATTACAAACCCTTCCGGCGATAAGCGACGCGAGCGTCTCGGCGAGATTCTTCGTTTCGGCATCGTGGGCACGATGGCCGTCGCCATACAGTATGCGGCTTACCTGTTGCTGATCCATTGGGCCCATAGTGGGGTCAATGTGGCCAATACCATGGCCTACGTCGTCAGTTTCCTCTTCAATTTTGTGGCATCCACGCGTTTCACCTTCCGCGTGAAGGCTACGGCGGGGCGTGGCTTGGCGTTTGCCTTTTGCCACGTGGTCAACTACCTGTTGCAATTGCTCATGCTCAATCTCTTCATCCATTGGGGAGTGGGCAAGTCGTTGGCCCCGCTGCCCATGTTCGCCGTCTGTGTGCCTGTCAACTTTCTCCTGGTGCGCTATTTTCTCAAGCAGGAGCACTTGCAGAACCCATTCTATATCTTCCGCGTCAAGCATGAGGAGCGCTGGGTGGCCTTGGGTGCGCTGCTCTATGGCGTGCTGGCCAACGTGCTGGTGATATGTGCCTATTGGCTCGACCTCAGCCAGGTGGTCGACAACTACCGCAAGGTGGTCATCCGTGTGTTCCACATCTCGGGCTATGATCCCATCAGCTATCTTGTGCTCACCCATTGGAGCACAGGCTACAACATCTATCGTCATCCGCTGCTGGCCTTCTTCATGTGGATTCCCTGCCAGATCAACCAAGGTCTCATGGCCCTGACGGGGGTCAACTGTGACATGGCGGTCATGGCGGTCATCCTGACATTCTGTTGTGTGTACAGTGCCGTGTTCCTTTTCCGCATCCTGCGCGAGATCATTGGCCTTCACCAGGCTGACGCCACCTTGCTCACCGCTCTTCTGTTCTCCTTTGGCTACACGATGGTGGTATGTAGTGTTCCCGACCATTTCTGCCTGTCGATGTTCATGCTTATCCTTACGCTCTATGTGGCCGGAAAGAAGATGAAGGCGCGCCACTTCTACACCAAGTGGCAGACGGTGCTCTTCTTCCTCATCACAGCGGGCATCTCGCTCAACAATGGCATCAAGGTCTTCTTGGCCAATCTCTTTGTCAACGGCAAGAAGTTTTGGCGTCCGGGCAACCTGATATTGGCCGTCATCATTCCCTCGGCGGTGATGTGGGTTGCCGCCCGGCAGGAGTGGAAGACCTTCGAGAAGCCCAACTACCTGGCGCGGCAGGAGCAAAAGCAAGCCAAGGCGGAGCGTGACAGGGATAAAATCACCAAGGCCTTTAAGGACACCACGCAGCTCAAGGACAGTGCGCAGATAGCCCAAGCCGTCAACCAGGTCATCAAGCAGAAGGTGCGTGCCAAGTATGTGCGCGACCATAAGAAGGCCTGGAACCTTCATAAGGGCAAGCCCATCAACCAGTCGGAGTTTGGCTCATGGACCGACATCTCCACGCCGCGCGACTCCTCCCTGGTGGAGAACATCTTCGGCGAGCCCATCCAGTTGCATGAGGACTACACGCTTCTTGATGTGCTGGTCAACCGACCGGTCATCGTCCGCTACCGCTGGATATGGAATTACGTGGTGGAAGGTGTGGTGGCCTTGCTGTTTGTGGTGGGCATCTGGTGTGGTCGGCGGAGCCGTTACATGTGGCTTGTCATGTCGTTCTTCGGTTTTGACATGGTCATCCATTTCGTCTTGGGCTTCGGTCTCAATGAGGTCTACATCATGTCGCCCCACTGGCTCTTTGCCCTTCCCATCGCTATGGCCTACTTGGTGCGGAGCGCAGCATCTACTCGTTGGTGCCTGCCCTTGCGTGCGCTCACCCTCTTGCTGACGCTTTACCTTTTTGCCTGGAACGCCATCCTTTACGTGAGCTACATGGTGTAGCCGCCAGGCAACGCAGCTCTCATAGCTGCAACGGGCCGATGAGTCTGACATGCCAAGACACCGGAGCCCAAGGACACTTTGTCCCTGGGCTCCGGTGTTTTGTTTGACTAGCATGTGTGTTGTCTAATGGGTGCAAGTCCCTAACGAGCCCTAGTAGTGGGAATCGTTCAGCCAGAGAGACAAGGGTGTCCGTGGTGACGCGGAATCTGAAAGAAGTCAGCGGCAAACATCTGACCCAACGCACAGAAACTTGATATAAGGCTATATGTAGGGATAAGGCTGCAAAATGAGTCAAAGTCCAATAACTACTCGGAACTGCATGTGGTAAATCAAGTGGGTATAAGGTGGAAAGACAGCATGCTTAACTAGTGAGGTCTCACGGACATGGTGATTAGTTGCTTTACGAAATCCATGGAGTAAAGCTTGCCGTGAGAAGTCAGCAGATGCCATAGTAGTGGAGTTTTCGATAACGCTCCACGAAGGGCAGAACCTATATATTAAACGATAGTAATAGAAACGTACCTTATGAAGGGAAGAATGCAGAAAAACTTGTCGGAAGTCAAGTGCTGCCCACAGAAAGTTAGGACGGAATCCGAAGGATATGTGGGAGCGCAGACCTTCATGTGGATATGTGAAGACAACATCGTGGAAGTACCATTCGACAAGGAACACTTATTGGAGCGCATTCTCAGTCCCGACAACTTGCTCGCCGCCTACAAGGCGGTTCAGCGCAACAAGGGCTGTGGCGGTATCGACAAGATGTCCTGTGAGCAAATGCTCCCTTGGCTCTTGGCTAACAAGGATGCTCTGATACGTTCCTTGCAGGACGGGTCTTACCGTCCGAACCCAGTAAAAAGGGTAGAGATACCCAAGGACAATGGCAAGATGCGCCTACTGGGCATCCCCACGGTAATCGACCGCATGGTGCAACAAGCCATCAACCAAGCCTTGACTCCCATCTATGAACGCCAATTCTCCCCGAGAAGCTACGGCTTCCGTCCGGGAAGAGGATGCCATGACGCACTTCGAGGAGCGCAGAAGATAATCGATGCCGGCTACGTGTACGTGGTTGACCTCGACTTGGAACGCTTCTTCGACACAGTAAGCCATAGCAAACTCATAGAAATCCTCAGCCATACGATAAAGGACGGCAGGGTGGTGAGTCTGATACACAAATATCTTCGAAGCGGTGTGATGAACAAAGGTGTCTTCGAGGTGAGCGAGGAGGGCACACCGCAAGGTGGTCCGTTGAGTCCTCTGCTGAGCAACATCATGCTCAACGAGTTGGACAAGGAGCTTGAACGCCGAGGACTCCCATTTGTGCGCTACGCTGATGACTCGATGATATTTTGCAAGTCCAAGCGTGCAGCCATGCGTGTAAGGGAGTCCATAACCCGCTTCATTGAAGGAGAACTACATCTGAAAGTGAACAAGGAAAAGACAGTCGTGTCATACGTGAAAGGTGTGAAATACCTGGGCTATACCTTTTATGTAAGCAAGGGCAAATGCCAACTTGCGGTGCATCCGAAATCCAAAGCCAAGATGAAAGCCAAGCTCAAGGAGCTGACTTCCCGAAGCAACGGATGTGGATATGCCAAGAGAAAGCAGAAACTCGAAGAGTACATAAGGGGGTGGGTCGGTTACTACCACCTAGCTAATATGAAACGTCTGCTTATGGATACCGACAGTTGGCTGCGGCGACGGATACGCATGTGTATATGAAAGGCTTGGAAACTCCCGAAGACAAGGATAAAGAACCTCATGCGATGTGGCATTAATAAATATGATGCAAGAAGATGGGGATATGTCAAGGGATATTGGAGGGTCAGTGGCTCTCCGATAATGCACATTGCCGCTTCGTCACAGAGGTTGCGAGATGCGGGCTATCCAACGCTGATGGGTTCATATCTCGAATGGCATCCAAAATAGGAACCGCCGTATGCGGAACCGCATGTACGGTGGTGTGAGAGGTCGGTAAACATGAAAGTAGGAGATAACACCTATGATTAGTGTTTGCCTCCTACTCGATTGGGGTGTTTACCTTGTGAAGCCTTAGGCTTCCGTGCGTTTCTCTTGTGGCACTCGGTTATGCGTGCTTGTCTCGCCCCGTCCATTTCCTGATGCGGCGGGTGAGAGCTGTGGTGATTTGCCGGGCGTTGCCGGCCTTGAGGTTGAGCCACAGCTCCTCGATGCTACGTCCGATTTTTATCCAAGGATGGCCCCATCCGTTGGTGCGGTAGGAGTGCTCCTTGTAGGGCACGTACTCCATGACATACTTAGGATGTTTCAAGGGGAAGGTCACGTCGTGGCGGTCCATGGTGAAGATGCGGCGCAGGCCGTGTGGCATGGTCTGCAAGGCGGCGTAATGGGTGGAGTCGGCGGTGGCTCCGACGTTGCTCACCATGTTGCGGGTGGGCATGATGGCAAGCCCGTTGTTCATGAGCATGGCAGACCAGAAGACGCTCTCAAAGAAAGGTTTGCCCGCTGCGGCATGGTCGGCGCACATCCGCATGAAGTCGCTGCGGTAGCCGCGGGCCTTGACCAGAGCGGCCAGTTGCCGGCGGTTGAAATCATCGCGCATGAACGAGTAGGAGCCGTCCCACTGGTCGATGACCCTTCGCCATGACGCCCAACCCCAGATGGAGAAGGCCGATGTGAAGAAGTAGTCGTAAGGCACGCCGGGTGTCACCTCGTCGGTGTTGAAGCCGGCGATCATGGTGATGCGGTCGTCGTGCTCGTAGCGGTCGAGCATCTCCTTGCAGAAGGGCAGGAAGGTGGGCGACACCACCACGTCGTCCTCAACGACCGCCACCTTGTCGGCCAGCGAGAAGGCCCACCGTTGCGACAGGTAGCCAGAGGGATCGCAGCCTTGGTTTCGCTCACAATAGTGACGGTGGACATCACATTGCCAGTCGATGTTGTCGTCGCTGGCTATGCGGCGACAGGCCTCCACGCCCTTCTTGTCTTTCTCGTTGCCCTCGCGTGCACCGTCCTGGTAGAGGAACAGGCGTGAGGGACGTGCCGCCTTGACGGCCGCAAAAGCCTGCTGGAATGTCTCGGGCCGGTTGAAGAAGAGCATCAACACGGCAATGTCGGTCTTATAGGGATGTTTCATGTTTTTTCGTGGTGGTAATTTATAGAACCCACCTTTAGTATTTTGTGGTGGTCATTAATAGCCTCCTACTCAAGGTTCTCCGTTCGCTCATACGCCTTGCGCCTTCTTGCGCATGCGCTCCTTAAACCACTTCATGGGATAGTAGGCCAGGCAGGGGGGCAGCGCCAGGATGAGCCGGTGGGCAAGTGGGACGCGGCCGTCCATCAGTCGGAGGAGTGGCCGGTAGTAGCTGGCCCAGACATGGAACTGGCGTTTGTAAAGGAAGTTTTCGTAGACTTTGATTTGGTTGAGGCGGAACCAAGGCTCCATCGTCGGCCATTTGGGTTGCAGCGTGCGTTGCAGCTCATCGTCGTAGATGCGTATCATGCGCAGGTCCTCCACACGCTGGTTGGGCACGTCCTCCTCGTGCCAATAGACCTCGTCGGCCACAAACCACACCCGAGGCTCCTTCATCAGGCACTTGATCTGCATCAGGCTGTCCTCGCGCTCAATGATCTCGCGGGGAGCGTCAAGGCACCCTTCGAGCAACTGGCGCTTGAAGAGGATGCCCCACAACACGCAGAACGTGCGCTTGACGCCCAGCAGGGCGCGGATGAGTCCGTCGCTGTCCTGCCATCCTCGGCGTGCCGAGTCGCAGTGGGCGTGGTGCTGGTTGGTGAAGGTGCCGATGACCTCGTCGGCTCCGCTTGTCGTGATAGCCCGGTGGAGCGAGGCCATGGCGTGCGGCATCAGCAGGTCGTCGGCGTCAGCAAACATGACGTATCGGCCACGGGCCTCGGTCCATCCCTTGCGGCGTGCGGCCGTGACACCTCCGTTGGGCTGGTGAATCACGCGTAGCCTGTTGTCGTTTTGCGCCAGTAGGTCGAGCTTGTCGGCGGATCCGTCCGTACTTCCGTCATCGACAGTGATGACCTCAAAGTCGGAGAAGTCTTGCTGGAGGATGCTGTCCAGGCAACGCTCCAGGTAGTCCACCTTGTTGTATACGGGTATGATAACGGATATCTCCATACCATTTACTTTTTGATTTTGTTCTTGGCAAACTGCAGGCACTCTTCCAGTATCTGTACGTGCGCCACCTTCATGACGGCGAAATAGAGCGCTGTGGCGAGCGCCACGCGTGCCAGGAGCAGCGCCACGTGGCTCTCAATGGCCTGTGTGGCCACCCCCGTTACTGCCATGACCGCCGCTGAGGCCAACAGGAAGGGTGCTATGTCCTTGGCCACCTCCCAGAGCTTGAGGCCCGTGAGTCGGTGGGCCTGTGTCTGCCAGACCAAGAGCCACACGATGTTGAACCCGCTGTAGACCGCGATCATGGCCTTGATGCCGAGGCTGTGTGTGCAGAGCATGAGCACCACCTGCAGGACTATCTGTCCCACGTTGCACCACATGTTGATGTCGGCACGTCCCTGGCCGATGACCAGATTCTGGTAGAGTGTGTAGAAGGGGAAGAAGGCGCCGCTCACCGCCAGGATCTGCAGCAACGGCACTGCACCGGCCCACTTGGGCCCGATGGTGAAGAGGATGAACTCGCGCGCCACCAGCACCAGCCCTAACATGGCGGGAAAGGCGAGAAACGCCGTGAAGCGCATCATCTTGCGGAACACCCGCCGCTCGCGTTCGCGCTCTTCGGCGATGGAGGCGAAGACAGGTTGCGCCACCTGCTGCGTGGTGTTGGCCACGAGCGAGTAGGCCATGAAGTTCCACTTGTACGCTTGGCTGTAGTTGCCGAGAATGTCCTTGTTGAAGAACTTGCCGATGATGACCGACATGATGTTGTTGTTCACGGTGTTCATCACCATCACCACGAGGATGTTCATGCTGAATCCGAACATCTTGCGGATGGGGCGGAAGTCGATGCGCCATGAGGGTCGCCAGGCCACGTAGTGGTAGCGCCCGACGTTGAGTATGGTGATGTAGAGCACCTGCTGCCAGGCCAGGCTCCAGTAGCTGTAGCCGAGGAAGGCGAGCGTGACGCCCGTGACACCCGACAGGATGAGCGCCAGCGAGTTGATCATGGTCATCTCCTTCACCATGAGTTTCTTGGTGAGGTATGCGTTTGGCGTGATGCCGAAGCTGCCGACGACAAACGACAAAAAGACGAAATGTGAGAGCCGCGTGAGTTCCGGTTGGTGGAAGAAGTCGGCGATGAGCGGCGCCGCGAACCACAGGATGGCGTAGAGGGTGAAGCTCATGAGAATGTTGAACCAGAACACGGCGTTGTAGTCCTCATGCCGCGGCTCCTTCATGTTGACGAGGTAGGTGCTGAATCCCGAGCTCTGCAGGTTGCCGGCGATGGCAGTGAAGATGGCTATGTATCCGATGGTGCCATACTCGCCCGGCGACAGCAGCCGTCCGAGCATGATGCCGATGAGGAGGTTGAGCACCTGTGTGGTGCCGCTGTTGAGCGCTCCCCAGAAGAGTCCCTTGGTGGTTTTTTCCTTGAGTGTGTCAGCCATGTTTGTCGATGATGTTCCTTACCTCGTCGAAGGAGAGCTTTCGGTTGAGGTCCATGAAGACCACGTCGTGCTGTCCGCGTTGCTCCACGGGTGGCAGTTGGCGCCAGTTGCCGTAGGCCGCCTCCAGGTAGTCCTCGTAGCGTGTGGGCACCACGATGCTGATGTCCTCGAAGGGTAGCAGCGTACCGTCTCCGAAGATGTCGGTCGTGAGATTCTTCTCGCGTGAGTAGTAGCTGGAGCTGAAGCAGACGTGCTTGAGCGGTTGCCCTTGGTAGGCTCGGCTCTCGCGCTCGATGCGGTCCACCAGCCACCGGCGTATGGGGCATCGGAAGAGGGCGTAGGCCATGTCGCCGAGCGTGAGACGCAGGCTCTGCCGGGTGGCGTCGCGCAGGATGCCGCCCCACGGCTTGCGCAGCAGGTCGGCCGCCAGCAGCTTGCGCAACTTCCACATGTGGTTGCAGTAGCGCTCGCGCTCGCCACGGTCATCGGGCACGGTGTCGAGGGGGAAGATGTCGATGTAGTTGCCGAAGCAGATGCGGTACTCGGTCATCTCGTAGACCGTGGAGCGCGCGTCGCAAAACTTGGCGAAGGGCAGGTAGTACTCCTCCTCGTGTGTGTAGTCGACAGGCTCGTAGCCTGCGGGCGGGTCATCGCGCAAGATGCGGAGGCACCGGCCGTAGTCATCGCGCATCATGTAGACGTCGATATCGTCGTCCCAGGGGATGAAGCCGTGGTGGCGCGCCGCTCCGAGCACGGTGCCGTAGGCGGCAAAATATTTCAGGCGGTTGGCCTGGCAGAAGGCGATGAAGGCCTTGAAGGTCTCCAGAGTCTTGGCCTTGCGCAGGGCCAGTTGTTCTTCAGACAGTGTTTTCATGGATGGGAAGGGTGGGGCACCCCCTCGCTTGTGGAGGTTGTCCCTTCAGATGATATATTTGTCGGACGGGTGGACGAGCGCTATCTGCTCGTGGGGCTTGCTGGCCACCCTGTCATAGATCATGTTGCAGATGTAGGCGTCGTGCAGGCCCAGTCCGACGTTGTAGTCGATGATGCGCTCGTCGTCGTTGAGACGTCCGGGCTTCTCTCCGCGCAGTACCTCGCCCACCTCCGTAAGGTTGGGGAACTCATGGAAGTAGCGGAAGCCGCTGACGTGTCCTACGTCGTCGCAAAAGACGCGGTCGAACGTGGTGTCGCAGTTCTGGAAGCCCCGCGTGTGGACCGGCACCACGAGCACGCCAGGCTTGAACACCGATGTGTCGTCGATGATGAGCCCCTCGGCCTGCGTGATGCAGGAGAGGATGACGTCTGCGCCGTCGAAGAGGTCGCGCACGTTGTCGGCAATGGTGAAGCTGACGCCCCGGAGGTCGTGGAAACGCTCCACGAACTGCTCCGCCTGGTCCTTGTAGCGCAGCAGCCGCACCTCGTAGGGGCCTTCGCCCTGGAGCGCGGCGGCCAGGCAGGCCATGGTGGCGCGCCCGGTGTTGCCCAGCCCCATGAGGGCGATGGTCTTGGCTCCCTTGCGCTTGAGGGTGCTGACGGCCAGTGCCGCCACGGCGCCCGTGCGCATGGTGGTGACGTAGTCGCTGTCGATGACAGCCAGCAGCTCGCCTGTCGTCACGTCGTAGAGCATGGAGTCGCTGCGCAGGGCCGGGTGGCGCCCCTGCACGCGCGACACCACCTTCACATTGAAGCGGTGGGTGTCGGGGGGCAGCAGGCAGGGCATCGACGTGGTGAAGTCGATGCCGTTGGGGTGCACGCTGACCTTGGGCGGCACCTGACACAGCGGTTTCTCGATGAAACATTGCCTCACACAGTCGATGAAGTCGGCTGGCCGCAGTCCCAGGCTTCTGATTTCTTCATTCTGGATGACGATCATGTCGCGTGTGTGGCTAAGGGGTTACTTGGTTCCGGGAATGAGTTCCAGGATCTGCTTGATGGGCATGCAGAAGGGGTCGGTCTCGAGCGAGCGCTCGTTCTCGAGGATGGTCTCGGCGCACTTGCACATGGCGGGGTAGGCTGCGCGCAGCATGTGGTTGGCGTAGATCACCACGTTGACACCCCACTGGTGCAGCTCGTCCTCCTTGACCTGGTTGTAGGAGGTGGGCACCACGACGATGGGCACGTAGGGATGCTTCTCCCTGAACTTGGCGCAGAACTCGCGGATGTCCTCGCCGCTCTTCTCGCGGCTGTGGATCATGATGCCGTCGGCTCCGGCGTCGACATAGGCGAAGCAGCGCTCCAGGGCGTCGCTCATGGGCTGTCCGGCGATGAGGCTCTCGCAGCGCGCGATGATCATGAAGTCCTTGGTGACCTGCGCGGCCTTTCCCATGCGTATCTTGTGGCAGAAGTTCTCAATGGAGTCTTGGGTCTGCTTCACCTCCGTGCCGAAGAGCGAGTTCTTCTTTAGCCCTGTCTTGTCCTCGATGATCACGGCCGACACGCCGTTGCGCTCCAGTGTGCGCACGGTGAACTGGAAGTGCTCGGGCAGTCCGCCCGTGTCGCCGTCGTAGATGATGGGCTTGGTGGTGCACTCCAGGATGTTGGTCAGGTCTTGCATGCGTGTGGTGAGGTCCACGGCCTCGATGTCGGGCTTGCCCTTGGATGTGGAGTCGGTGAGCGACGACGACCACATGCCGTCGAAGGCCCTGACCTGCTCGCCCTTCTTCACCTCCGTGTGCTCGATGATGAGCGCCGAGAGGCCGTCGTGTGCCTCGAGGATGCGCACGATGGGCTTGGCGGCGATGAGCCGGCGCAGCGACTTGAGGCGTATGTCGGGCGTGGTGCCGATGGCTTTCACCTCGTCGAAGAGCGACGACGAGTTGATGCCCTTCGTGTAGGGCACCTCCACCACCTTGCCGCCCAGGTCGGCCATGACCTTGAGGCACTCCTGCCGCAGCTCCGAGTCACGTCCTTCCTTCCAGTTGTCGCCGTGGAGGAGGATGTCGGGCCTGTATTTCCGCAGGTTGGGGATGTAGCTGTATTCGTCTTGGGGCACGATGTGGGCCACGCCCTGTATGTGGCTGATCACTTGCTTGCGCTGCTCGTAGGTCATGTAGGGCAGGCGCGAGCGGTAGGTGGCGATGGCCTTGTCAGTGTAGAGGCCAATGGTGAGCTCGCCCAGTTTGGCTCCCTCGCTGATGATATTGATGAGGCCGGGGTGAAGGATGTCACCGACCATACCGAGATAAACGGTTTTGCTCATGTTTTGTTTTTTGTGATGTTTTCTGCAAAGATAACAAAAAAATACGGACGAGGCAATTTCGTGCCACCTTTTATGTTCGATTCAACTGTAATTTGGACTGGCGAGCCCCTTTCGCCGGGGGTTTGAGTGTAAACCGATATAAACTCCAGGG
>DJOV01000134.1 GCA_002437285.1 Prevotella sp. UBA6429
ACCCTTTATCGCAAAATTACCCCATGCAAATCGCGGCGCGACCAGCAAAAAACGCCATTTTCGCGTTCTATTTCATCGGTCGTCCGTGACAAACTTTTCGACCAAAAATCATGACAAAGAACATAAAATAGCGGTGGTGAAACAGGAGTATCTGGGGGAGTGCCGTTATCAACCGAGAAACTTCCGCCCACAGATCACACGGATGGACACGGATTCTCATGGATTCTTCCGGAACACGGAAGTGACGACACTATTGGGGTAACATGAATGTAAAACGACGCGCTCCCTTCCACCGAGGAGGATACACTGTCGGGCTGGCGCGCATACGGATGCGGACAACCTCCGCCAACCTCAAGCGATAGCCATTCACCAAGTTAAGCCGCTCACGCATGACCCACCTCCGTACAAGAATGGCAAACCACAAACCATCAAGACCACTCACGCAAGCAAGAGCACTTGCCTCTTGCCAAACAGCCAACTCATGCCCACTCCAATCATCCGATCAACTGGAAAAGGCCATAACACAAAAAAACCGCCCCAGGCTGAGCCCGGGGCGGTGTCTCTCAATTTTCGTTCGTGCTAACGATTACTCAGCAACTGTTGTGTCAGCAGCAGTTGTGTCAGCAGCAGCTGCAGTTGTGTCAGCGCTGTCAACAACGGCTGTAGAATCAGAGTCCTGAGCAGGAGCTGCAGACTCGTTCTTATTGCCACAAGATGCGAAAGAGATAGCGGCCATAGCCACGAACATCAAAACTAATTTCTTCATTTTCTTTGCTTTTTAAAATCTGTAAAACGATCTATGTTTATTAAAACGCTGCAAAGATAAGGCTTTTTTCAATACGATGATCAACTTTTAGAGAGTTTTTTTAAGGTCTTTCTGTAACTTTTTTGCAACATGTTGTGTATCAAACGATTACAAATCGTTAACAGAGGTTAAAGTTTTTGTGCGCCTTAACAGAACCTAAAATTGAGGCGATTTTAGGCAAAATTCTCATAATAAAAGCGTATCTTTGCACACCTATTATAATAAAAGACACAAAGAAAGGCAAGACGCATGATCGACACAAGCGCGTTTCAAGGCAAACGGGCGGCCTACTACACATTAGGCTGCAAACTCAACTTCTCGGAGACCTCCACCTTCGGCAAACTGCTGGCAGACATGGGTGTGGTGACAGCAGCCAAGGGCGAACAGGCGGACATCTGCCTGATCAACACCTGCTCGGTGACCGAGGTGGCCGACCACAAGTGCCGGCAAGCCATCCACCGCATGGTGCGCGAGAACCCCGACGCCTTTGTGGTGGTCACGGGCTGCTACGCACAGTTGGAGGGCGAGGCCATCAGTCAGATACCCGGTGTGGACCTAGTGCTGGGAGCCAACGAGAAAGCCAACCTCATACAGTATCTCTCCGACGCCTGGACACAGCCTCGCGAGGGGCACCTGCACAGGCATCACGGCGTGAAGACGAAGGACATCAAGACGTTTCAGCCCTCATGCTCGCGCGGAAACCGCACCCGCTACTTCCTCAAGGTGCAAGACGGCTGCAACTACTTCTGCACCTACTGCACCATACCGTTCGCACGAGGCCTGTCGCGAAACCCAAGCATCGCCTCGCTCGTCGAGCAGGCGCGGCAAGCCGCTGCTGAGGGCGGCAAGGAGATTGTGCTCACGGGAGTGAACATCGGCGACTTCGGCGAGACCACACACGAGCGGTTCATCGACCTGGTGAAGGCGCTCGATGGCGTCGAGGGCATAGAACGCTTCCGCATCAGCAGCCTCGAGCCCGACCTGATGAGCGACGAACTGATCGAGTACTGCGCACACAGCCGCGCCTTCATGCCCCACTTCCACGTGCCCCTGCAGAGTGGCAGCGACGAGGTGCTGCGGCTCATGCACCGGCGCTACGACACGGCTCTCTTCGCCCACAAGATACACCTCATCAAGGAGAAGATGCCAGATGCGTTCATCGGGGTCGACGTGATGGTGGGTTGCCGGGGCGAGCGCCCCGAGTACTTCGAGACTTGTTATGACTTCCTGCAGGCGCTGCCCGTCACACAGCTTCACGTCTTCCCCTACTCCGAGCGGCCTGGCACGGCGGCCCTGCGCATACCCTACGTGGTGGACGACCAGGAAAAGAAGCGACGCGCCCACCGCCTGCTGAAACTCTCTGACGAGAAGACACAGGCCTTCTATGCCGACCATATCGGCCAGGAGGCGGACGTGCTCTTCGAAAAGGCGGCAAGGGGCAAGGCCATGCACGGCTTCACGAAGAACTATATCCGCGTGGAACTGCCGGCAGCGGAGGCACGCGAAGACTATGACAACCAGATCATGCGGGTGCGACTTAGCAACTTCAATGCAGACAAGTCGGCGCTGAAGGCCGAAATCTTAGCCTGAAGGGGCAGGACGCAAAACACACCGCCGATGTGAGTTCCATTCATCACCGGTAAACAAAAAAAGCAATACGGGAAAGAAATAATGAAGGTAGCAATCGTCATACTCAACTGGAACGGCAGCAACATGATGCGCCAATACCTGCCGACTGTCGTCAAATACTCGCGCGACGACGCGGACGTGTGGGTGGCCGACAACGCCTCGACCGACGGCTCCATGAACCTGCTGGAACATGACTTTCCACAGGTGAAACGCCTGCAGCTCGACAAGAACTACGGTTTCGCCGAGGGCTACAACCGCGCCTTGCGGCAGATCGAAGCCGAATACTACGTGTTGCTCAACTCGGATGTGGAGGTGACACATGGTTGGCTCACGCCCCTCATCGAGTTTATGGACACCCACGAGGGCGTGGCGGCTTGCCAACCCAAGTTGCTGTCGGAAGCCGACAAGGACCGCTTCGAGTATGCGGGTGCGTCGGGCGGATTCATCGACCGTTACGGCTACCCGTTCTGCCGGGGCCGCATCTTCGACACGGTGGAGGACGACAACGGACAATACGACTACCGGATGGACGTGCTTTGGGCCACCGGCGCCTGCCTGATGATCCGTGCCAAGGACTACTGGGAGGCAGGAGGACTGGATGGCCGGTTCTTTGCCCACAACGAGGAGATAGACCTCTGCTGGCGGCTGCGGCAACGCGGGCGCCGCATCGTCTGCCTACCGGAGAGCACGGTCTACCACGTGGGGGGAGGCACGCTGCCCAAGGGCAACCCGATGAAGACCTTCCTCAACTTCCGCAACAACCTGACGATGCTCTACAAGAACCTGCCTGACGAGGAACTGGACCGCGTGATGCGCGTGCGACGCGTGCTCGACTACGTGGCAGCTGTGGAGACCCTGCTCGTCAACCGCAACTGGGGTGACTTCAAGGCCATCATCCGGGCTCGCCGAGCTTTCAACCGCTGGAAGCACCAGTTTGACGCCGACCGCGACACGATACGCGCCACGCGCACGGTGAATCCTGTGCCGGAACGTGTGGGCTTCAGCATCCTCTGGCAGTATCATGTGAAAGGACTGAAGAAGTTCTCGCAGTTGCCTTGCGGCAAGTAGGATGTCATTGGCACAAGACCGAGAAGGCCGCCCGTCACATCGTGTGACAGGCGGCCTTCTCGTGATTTATTGCCTTCCAGTGATTACTTGCTCAAGGTCTCGTCGAGATACTTGTAGAAGTCCTCGCTCTCGCCCACGATGACCTTGCCGATCGTGCCGTCAGGGTTGACCACTATCTTCGTGGGGAAACCGCTGATGCCATAGAGCACCGTCACGTCGGTCTTGCCCTCATTGCGCACCTGAAGCCAGGGCAGCTCATGTTTCTTCACGGCGTCGCGCCACTTCTGCTCGGTGTCGTTGCAGTCGATGCCGAGAATCTCAAACTTGCCCTTGTACTTGGCATAATACTCCTTCATCTTCGGCATGCCCTTGATGCACCATCCGCACCACGAGCCCCAGAAGTCGAGCACCACGGTCTTGCCCTTGAGGCTGCTCAGGCTGATGTCCTTGCCGTCGATGCTCTTCAGCGTGAAGTCGGGTGCCATCTTGCCATCGGCCACCTTCTTCTTGGCCTCCTCACGGTCGAGCGACTTCTGCGAGCGGGCGGCATAGTTGTCTATCAGCGTCTTCAGGCGGCCCTCGCGCACAGCGGGCGACAAAGCGGCGATAGCCTCCTTGTACTTGTCCACGCTGACCTGATGCAGAAGATACTGGCTGGCCTCATCATCAGGATGAGCCTTGATGTACTTGAGAGAAGCCTCAGAGATGCCATTCATGATCTCCTCATAAGCCTTGTCCATCACCTGCTCCAGTGAGTCCTCGTTGGCTCCTTGCTGTATCTTGGCCTGATAGTCGCGGCTCAGGTTCTTGACCGCCTCGTCAAACGACTTGGTGACCTGACGGGCCTGTTCCACCTGCTGGTAGTATTTGCTGCCGCCCAGCGTATAGTCGGCAAGCGAACCCGCAATCGTCAATTCCTCGCCCGGCATGGCCATCGTGCTCATGTAACCGCCCATTGGCTGCGCGCCCTCACGCTTCGGATGGCGAATCTGCAACAGGAGGTTCTTGGGTTGGTCCACCTGGATGTGGAAGTCGAAGGATCCGTCCTTGCCGACCACCTTCACCGTCTGGTCCACGTCATTCGTGAGAATGGTCATGGCAACAAGCGTGTCGTTGCCGAGCCCCTGCAACTTGCCTGACACATGGAGGTCGCCCGCCATGGCATTCATGCCGAGCGCCAGACAGGTAGCTGCCAAGATAAGTTTTTTCTTCATAACAAACATATATTTAAAGGTTGATATTTTCTCATGGATTGATATGTCATCACGCCTTCTCCACACCCGTCAGCCTGTCGAAGATTTCGTCGAACACCTGATGGAGGCGTACCTTGTCGGCTATGACCTCACGCAAGTACTTGATGCGTTTTTCGTTGGGTGAATTGGGAATCCACAGTTTGATGTAACCGTTGGAGCCATACTTGTTGTCCATATGCGCATTGAACCGATCCCAATGCCCACTGCGGTCAAGCTCAGGATAGTTCTCAAGTCCATACTCAATGGTTCGCGAGAACACCACCTCAGGGTCCAGGTCACGGTCGGCTTCGGCCACAATCATGCCGTAGACGCTGCGTGGGGCGTGCGACGCCGACGCGCGGTGATCCTCCACCGCCTCCTTCATGATGCGTATCTGCTCGGGCGAGAACCAGCGGCGCAGGCGGGCGTCGGCCGCCAGAATCTTGCCACCCGTGATGTGGTGGATGGCTCGCGGGCCCTCCATGCCCAAGTCGTGATAGGCCGCTATGACGTAAGCCATGTTGATGTCGGCTCCCGTGGCAGGCACAAGCGCAAGCGAATTGCTGATGACTCGCTGCACATGGACGATGCCATGGCTGCGGCCGAAAGCGTTGTAGCGCGGAAGAATCTCACGCTCCACGAAGTTCATGATTTCAAGATTGACGTGCTGTTGCATGGCTTACAGGATATTACAAAACAATACAATTTGCGCCGCCGTGGTGAGACCGTAAACGAACAGGTTGCGGGCGGTCATGCCCAGCACCCTGTTGAGCTCCCTACCCTTCCCGATGTCGGCCATCAGTCTCGTGGTCTTCTGGTGTGGCACAACATAAAAGACGGCAAGCACCACATAGCCGAGGACCTTCCACCAGGGTGTGTTGCCATCGAGCACCAGGAAAGAGAACAAAGCGATTTCGGCCATGACCGGCAAAATCTCATAGAGCTTCTCCGTGGCCTGGGCACCGATGCGTACCACCAAGGTCATCTTGCCACTGGCCCTGTCATTGTCGCGGTCACGGTAATTGTTCACCAAGAGCAGCGTATCGATCACCAAGCCGCAGCACACGCCAGCGATGAGCACCGAGATATTGAACTCCTGCCAGTAGACGGGCATGAGCACATACCACGTGAAATAGACGGGCACAATGCCAAAAAAGACAATGACCAAGACATCGCCCAAGCCCTTGGAGGCGAAAAAGGTGGTGTAGAGAAAAGCGCACACGACACAGATGGCACCCACCACGACCATCTCCCTACCGCCATAAGCGATGAGCGGAAGCCCCGTAAGGCAGGCCGCTATCGACGTGACGGCTATGGCCGTACGCATGGCAGGCAACGTCACCCAGCCCTCCGCACAGGCCCGCTTGGGACCCAGGCGCGTTTCGCGGTGGTCATTGCCCCGCACGTAATCGAAGTAATCGTTTATCAGATTGGAGTCTATCTGCATGAGCCACGCAAACAACAGGCACAAGATGGCGGGCAAGACGGGTAGACAAACCCACCCGATGGTCTTGACGGCCAGCGACATGCCGATAATGACTGGCACCGCCGCGGCGGAAAGGGTCTTGGGGCGCGTGGCGAGCAGCCACGCCCGGAGGCTGTTAACTCGGATGATTTCGTTTGTTGGTTGCATAGCTGTCAATATTCATTATCATGTCTCCTCTCCCACCCTGGGCCTTTCCCCCAGACCTCCCGTCGGACAGGAAGGCCATCAGTTGAAGAAGTTCCAGCTGACGCCGAAGCGGAACACCCGCCCATTGAGCGGATAATGGGGCGTGAAGAAGTAGTTGCCACTGCCGTCGTTGACATGACTCATCATGACAAAGAAGCGCGTGTGCTTGAGGTGGAAGTTGGCGTAGACGTTGATGAGCGGATAGTTTCCGACCTCCGTCTTGCGTTCGCCAGCCTGCACCGCGTATTGCCCCAGAGAGGGCACATAGTCGGGAGCCTTGTACTTGGTGAAGTAGCGCACGTCGGCACCGAAGTCACACTTGAGCACATGGGCAATCTTGAACTTCAGATAAAGGTTGGTGTACGCATTGAGCAAAGGCAACGGCAACGCATCGTCATCGGTCGACTTCTGTACGGTCACCACGCTCTCCCAGTTGAGCGGGCCAAAGGTAAAGTCCTGCTTCAAGTCGGCGGTAAACACCGAGATAGGACTTCCGGCCTGGCTGACACGCACCGCATTGGCGAAGCGCCCGTCATCGGTCACATTGTAAGAGGTGGCAAAATAGGTGTAGTTGCGAATCTCGTCAAACGCCACTCGCAGCGAGGTGCGCGTCTTCTGATAGCGCAGCACACCTTGGGCCCGGAAATGGTCTGTCATCGAGAGGTCGTCATTGTCCCACCAGGCATGGCGCGCCTGGTAGTGACGATAGTAGAACGACGGTTTCTCATGATGATAGAAGCCCGACGCTGCCAGCGTCACTGTGTCCTTGAACAAGGGGAAGTTGACATCGACACCACCGTCCACATGGATCTCGCCGGCGTTGACTCCCACCACGCCAAACTCGCCCGTAACATTGTAGTGAAGCGTCTTGCCCTGCGTCTTGGCCAGTTGGGCGCCGACGCTCACCGCATGCTCGTTCCATGAGCGCATCGCCGTGGAATCAGGCAAGGTGAAATGTCGCAGCTCATGGGTTCCAAAAACCTTCAGTCCGGCCTTGGCCCACTTGTTGAACCCCTCCAGCAAGGAGATGGCAAACGTGTTGCGAAGGCTCCAGTGGGTGGTCTTGTCGTAGATGGAGTCGCCCGCCAGTTTCTCTGCCACCCGATAGTCGTTGAGGTAATAATTGTCGGGCGTCTGGTAAGCCTCATAGATACGCCGATAGTTGTTGAGGTCAAGCGTGTGGATGAAGCTGGTGACGGGCACATACTCATCCTTGAGCCACGAGGTGTCTGCCTTGGCCTTGGCGGCCTGCGCTATCAGGCTGTCGGCTGCCGCCTTGCCGTTGACCGCCACACGTCCTCCCGGCGTATGGGCCGCCGAAGCGGACTCGCGAGCCACACTGTCCTGCACCGTCCGCACGCCAATCTTCGCGTTGTCAGGACGTCCCGCAAATGTCTGGTGCGTCTCCGTCTCGTCCTCGCTCACCTCACGCCCTTCCTTTCTGGCCCTCCGTTCCGCCTCGCTCTTGGCCTCGCGTTCCTTGGCCTCGCGGCGAGAAGCCATGGCAAACTTACGCGCCGCAATCTCCTCGGCAGTCATGGGCACCTTGCGCTTGAAGCCGATGCTATAACGCTGGGTGAAAAAGAGGTGCTGATTGTCATTGCGGTTCCAGTTGCGCGCGAGCATGGTAGGAATCTCTGAGGTCTGGAACGACTCGTTGAACGACTCAGGATGGGTGATGTAATTGTCGTTGGTGATACCGCCGTTCTCCGTCACCTTCTGATGATTGGTCGACATCAGGAGATGGGCCTGGTAACGGTCACCGATGTAAGAGCCATACATCGTGTAGTCAAAATGGGAGGTGGACTGACTGTCATAATAGCCACGTCCGTACAGATAGTCGAACTTGAAGCCCACGCCGATGCGCTTGCCCGCATTGACACCAAACTTCGCCGTGAAGTGATCCTCGCCATTGGTGCGGTCACCACAGGTGTTGTAAGTAAGATTGGTGAAGGGCGACAGGGTGTTCGTGAAATGAAAATCCTGCACAGGCGTGATGAAATAATCGTACGGATCGGTGAAGAGAAACTGCGACCCCTGTCCACGGTCAATGAAAACACGCGCCTGGCGGGGTGACCCCAAGTTGCCCGTGGTGTTGTATTCCCCACGTAGACCAGTGGTGAACAGCGTGTTCATGTACATGTGCGACAAGGTGTCGAGCTGTGCCGGGCGCCGGTCGCCGAAGCGCGGGTCCACCGTCCACACATAGATGCCACGCGGTATCTCCTTGTGTGAGGAAGCGGAGTCGGCGCGTTCCCGACGCTGGTTGGCCGTGGTGATGTCGCCATTGGCATTCATCGAGTTGTAATTGTCGGCAAGGCCACTACGCACCTGGGCAGTCGCAGGAACGACTGCCAACAGCATGAACAAGAGGGCGAAAAGGAATTTCTTCATCAAAATTTTATTCGTAAAGCGCTCTCCACAATCTTGAAGACCACCGCAACCAAGAGGATGATAGCGCCCGTGGTATGGTCAGACCAATAGTAGACCGCGGCCCCCACAATGGCAAGCAGCATGAAGATGACGTTGAGCACATTGCGCAAGGCCAAGTGGTTGTCCTTGCGCTCCGGCTCGCCACGGTGCCTGCGGGGCAGAAAATCGTTACCAGTTTCCATAAGAAGCAAGTGTGACGTGATCAATAAGCCACATTGAGCACTTGGCAGACACGCTGGAAAATGCTGTCCTTGCGGTCGATGGTCTTGCTGCGGAACTTGCCGCTATATTTGGCCAGCTTGTTCCCTTTCTTGTTGAGACCCCATTTGTCGGTAATCCAATCCTCGGCCTTGGTCTCCATGCCCTGCGTGTCAGGACGCTCCATCTCATACTGGTAGCCCATGCGCTCCATCGTGAGGTGCAGATGTCCGTCGCTCACCTTGGCAATGAGCGAATAGTTGAACACCGTCTGGTCGAGGTTAAAAGCCTTCTTCTTAAACACGAGCCATTCGGAGATGCGGGCGCCAAGGGTGTGCGAAGCCTTGTCATCGATGGCAATCTTGCTCACCTCCTTGATCTGGTTGGGTTGCGCGATGATGTTCTCCATCACCGTGCGCACCTTGTCATAAATCTGGTCGGCGCTCATGCCAGGCACATCCTTGTCGAGCGTGAACACCACCTTGCCGTCTACCTCAGGCACCGCCCCAGCCAGATATTTGGCCTCGACCGTCTTGTGTTTCTTCTCGAAAAGCGCGCGACGCTGGGTGTTCTGTTTCGCCTTGTCCTGCGAATTATCCAAGGAGTTCTGCGCCATGCCCATCAGGGGGACGAGCATCATGATGGCAAAAAGTATTTTCTTCATTTCAATGCGTTTTTATCATTATAATAAGCAAAGTTAATAAATATTGCTTCATATTCCGTCATAGCACCTCACTTTTAACGTTTATTTCGATTAGCGCAACATCACCGTAACTACTCCGTCATATTGAAATGGGAGCACGTATTCAAGGGAGGGCTACAAGTTATTTTTTTAGCGTCACTTAGCTCTCCTTTGAACTCAAGATTTTCGATTAATTTGCCTTGCGGCGCCATGTCCGAAATCAGTTGGTACAAAGCCGCGAATTTTGAGGTGTCGTTTCTCTTTGCCGTTTCCACAATAAAATGGAAACAGGCAAATGTTACTCCACGCCAGCAAGCCACCGAAGCCGACGAAGCTGTGTAACCCCGACCGCGCCGCCTACGGGTCACTTCATCTCCAACTGCTTTTCGAGACGGACAATCTCATCGCGGTACTGAGCGGCCTGGATGAAGTCGAGGTCATGCGCGGCCTTTTCCATGAGCGCCTTGGTGTTGTCGATGCTTTTCTGCAGTTCCTGTCGGGTCATGTTGCGCACGATGGGATCGGCCGCAAAGGTGCCTGTGTCCATGCCCTTCGCCGCATACTCGGCAGCCATCTGCGGCTTCTCATAAGCATCGCCCGAGGCCGTGGGCAGCACGCCCTTGATGTCCTTGACAATCTGCTTCGGCGTGATGTGGTGATCCTCATTGTATTTCAGCTGGATGGCGCGTCTCCGTGCCGTCTCATCGATGGTGCGCTGCATGCTGTCGGTGATGGTGTCGGCATACATGATGACCTTGCCATTGACGTTGCGCGCGGCACGTCCGGCCGTCTGCGTCAGGCTGCGGTGGCTGCGCAGAAATCCTTCCTTGTCGGCATCAAGGATGGCCACCAGCGACACTTCGGGCAAGTCGAGGCCCTCACGCAGGAGATTGACACCCACCAGGACGTCGAACACGCCGGCCCGGAGGTCGTTCATGATCTTCACTCGGTCGAGTGTGGCGACATCGCTGTGGATATAGTTGGCCTTCACGCCATGGTCGAGCAGATACTCCGTGAGCTCTTCGGCCATGCGCTTGGTGAGCGTGGTGACCAGCACACGCTCACCGCGATGGCAGCGCGTGAGAATCTCATCGAGCAAATCATCGATCTGGTTTTCCGAGGGCCGCACCTCTATCTCGGGGTCGAGGAGTCCCGTCGGGCGTATGAGCTGCTCGACGACGACGCCCTCCGCCTCCTGCAACTCATAGTCGGCGGGGGTGGCCGAGACATAAATCACCTGGTGAATCATGTCATGAAACTCTTCGAAGCGCAAGGGGCGGTTGTCGAAAGCGGCAGGCAGGCGGAAGCCATACTCCACGAGGTTCTGCTTGCGGGCGCGGTCGCCACCATACATGGCATTGATCTGGGGCACACTGACGTGGCTCTCGTCGATGACCATCAGGTAGTCCTTGGGAAAGAAGTCGAGCAGGCAGTAAGGCCGCTCGCCTGGCTCTCGCCCGTCAAAGTAACGCGAGTAGTTCTCGATGCCCGAGCAATGGCCCAGTTCCTTGATCATCTCAATGTCATACTCCACACGTTCCTTGATGCGCTGCGCCTTGATGCCGTCGCCGAGCTCCTTGAAGTAATCCTCTTGCCGCACGAGATCGTCCTGTATCTTCCGGATGGCGCCCTCCGTCTGTTCCTTGCTCGTCACGAAGAGGTTGGCGGGATAGATCTGGTATTCCTCAAACCGTTGCAGCGTATGGAGCGTCACGGCGTCGCACTCCTCGATGGTGTCCACCTCGTCGTCCCACCAGCTGACGCGCAGCACATTGTCACTATAAGCCATGGCGATGAGCACCGTGTCACCCTTGACGGAGAAATTGCCCCGCTGCAGGTCAATGTCATTTCTCACATAAAGCGAGTTGACCAACTTGCGCAAGAACTCGTTGCGGTCAAGCTTCTGCCCCGCACGGATGGTGATGATGTTCTCCTGCATGGCGATGGGCGCCCCCATGCCGTAGATGCACGAGACCGACGACACCACGACCACGTCCTTACGGCCGGAGAGCAAGTCGCTCACGGCCGCCAGCCTGAGCTTGTCAATCTCCTCGTTGATGGCCAGGTCTTTCTCGATGTAGGTATCCGTCGTCGGAATGTAAGCCTCGGGTTGGTAATAGTCATAATAAGACACATAGTAGTCGACGGCGTTATCTGGGAAGAAGCCTTTCATCTCCTCATAGAGCTGCGCAGCCAATGTCTTGTTGTGACTAAGAATCAAGGTGGGCTTGTTCACATTGGCAATCACATTGGCCACCGTGAACGTCTTGCCCGACCCTGTGACGCCCAGCAACACCTGGGCGGGGTCTCCCTGGCGAATGCCCTCCGTCAGTTGGCGGATGGCTTGCGGCTGGTCGCCAGTGGGCTTGAACTTTGATGTCAGTTTGAACTCCATAGATATGCAAAGATAAGAAATTCCACTGACCCGAAGTTACATATCAAACAATATTTTATGGAAAAAAACAAGAAACCGCCTTCTGTTTTATCTTTGATTGGGCTCTTCCGGAATTTGGCGTGACAAGACCCATGGCTGGAATGTAAACCCATATAAACCCAGTTAAACCGCTCACGCCATTCATCCATCCCTGTCCACGGAGTGGGAACAGCGAGACATGCGTGAGCGGTTTCATCAGTTTACGCTCCTACTGCGAGAGCGGTTTACCCAGTTTGTAATTCTACTGCGGGAGCGGTTTAATCCGGTTTATGGCCAGGGGTTATATTGGTTTACATTCAAGCCCAACGTAAGGGACCCCTCACTCCAATTCCGGAAAGAGCCTTTGTTTTTTATCTTTTTGTGAGACCCGTCAAACAAAAAGCTGAATTTGATTTGTCTTTCGGCATTGCCGGGCGCATCCGTGAGATTCTGAAAGCCAAGGGACTCACCCAAGTAGTTCATAATAATAAGGAGAAGGGAAGCCGTTCGCCTTGCATATCCATTAGTTTATTCCATGTGTCTTCTTCCATACCGCAAACCAAGTTCTGAACAAGGGTTCGCTCAATGCCTCGGTAGGATAATGCTTCACGAAACGTAAGTTACGCAAGTTCATTCTGAGGTAGCGATGAAGCTTGCCTTCATTCTCCTTGCTTCCAAGCCTGGTGTCATACTGTCCAAAGTTTCCGCCACGCATGATTTCTGCCAACAAGAACTTGCCTTCTTGTTCATCCATCGGAGCAATCATCTTGCCTTCCGATAGCCTGAACACCTCACGCAACACATACATCACCGCTCTTGCAAACTTCCAAAGTCCGAGATTCTTCAGTTCACATTGCAAAACAGTCTTATTCGTGTCATTCGAGAAATTCGTGTTCAGTAAAACAAAGTAGTAATCCAGCAACTGCCGCAACCCAATCCCTTCCGTGAACACATGCCGATACAGATGCGAGAGAATATAGATGGCATTGAAGCTCACTGTTGGCACAGTAATCTCCCCATATCCATCAGGCAACTCTACGACATTCGAGCATTGCAAGTCCATCACCCCCCTGAACCATTGCTGCATCCTGCGGTTATGCACAGGGCAGAACATATACGAAGGCGTGAAATGCACCTCTATCGCCGTCTTCATCACCGGGAAGTCCACATGATGATAGCGCGTCACTTGGTTCGGGCACACCTTATTGACATATTCCATCACTCGCTTCCTGCCGCCTTCGAGGTAGATGTCAATATCCCCAGGCGTACGCATGTAAGGGTCGGGATAAAGCAACGCATTACCCTGTCCTTTCAAGACACAGCACCGGAACCCCTCTTGTTTGAAGTTCCTGCACACCTTGGCCGAATCTTCAAACAGACGCACATTCTGCTGCCTGACTCTTTGCGCCATGCCCGCCCATCGCATCAGCAACAGCTCATCGGGGCCCAAGCCCTTCGGCAACAGCCGAATGCCATGAAACAGCACACCTGTCAACGCCTGCTTCTTGGCCATGGCGTACAGCGCCGTCCAATCCGCATCCGCCACCGAGGCAGGGATCTCCGCCACAGCCCCGATGCAGAACTGCAAAAAATCAAAAAATATTCGTTGTTGTGCTTCCATTGTGGGTCGTGGCTTCAAGGCCATAGGCTATCATCCGTCATC
>DJOV01000034.1:0-14449 GCA_002437285.1 Prevotella sp. UBA6429
ACAGACCTGTTGCGGTCATAAGTGACGCTGGCAAACCGCGCTGTGTCATTCATGGCACGGCTGCGCGCAGCCTTGGCGCGGCGAAGGGTGACTGTGCGTTTCACGACATTGCCTCCCTCGTCATACTCATACGTCGTGACATTGCCCTGGCCAAACAATCGGGGCATGGACAGGAAAAAGAAAAACACTAATGGTGTCAGTCGTCTCATGGGCAGCCGTTTTAGGTTTGAGGATGGAAGACACGTTGTCTCCACCGCTAAATTAACAAAATCCGCCCAATTGCACAAATATTACGGGATATTTTTTTCTCTCAATAATGTTTTGGCATTTTTAAAAACATTCGGCTCAAAGACTACATATATAAGTGGGGTCCATAATGTATCCTTCACCTGAAATAAAAAAAGGAGGTTCAAATGTGACGCTTGCCACATACTAAAAAAACATGACAAACTATGCATTAAAACGTACCGTTCGTCTCTACGAAGAAATCTTTTGGCGGAAAAACGCGAGAATCCGTCGTATTCCGCAAGCGCTTATCTATCAGATGCTTATAAAATCTCAAAGATAAATTCACCACTAAGCGCAAACTCTTTTCATCAAAAATAGCTATCCCATCGCGCCTTCATTCATGCGAAACCATGGAAAGAAGGAGCAGCTATCGTCCCTCGATAGATGACTAATCAATTCTCAATGGGGCATCAACCTCCAGATTCAGGGGCGCTGGTCATCGGACAAGAGGACAGGAATGCCTGTCCCAGGGGCTATTTCAATCGAAATCACAAACAAACTTTTTAGCCAAAAATCAAGACAAAAGTAACAATCGGGAGTCTCATTGCGGAAAGAGAAGCAGCCGATTTTATCGGACGAGGTGACAGATTTCTCATTAATTATGGTACATTATCCAAAGAAAAGTGGTATTTTTGCAAAAGACTAACAACCCTATTTAAACCATAAAGTATCATGAGATTAATTATCGAACAGGATTATGACCGTCTCTCAGAGTGGGCAGCCAACCATGTAGTGGAGCGTATCAACCAGTTTAAGCCCACAGCCGACCGTCCCTTTGTGCTGGGCTTGCCCACCGGCAGTTCGCCCGAGGGCATGTACGCCGCCCTGGTAAAAGCCAACAAGGAAGGGCGCGTCAGCTTCCGTCACGTCTTGACATTCAACATGGACGAGTATGTGGGCCTGCCCGAGAGCCACCCCGAGAGCTACCACAGCTTCATGGCCCGCAACCTCTTCGACCATATCGACATACCCCGTGAGAATGTGCACATTCTCAACGGCAACGCAGCTGACTTGGAGGCGGAGTGCGCCAGCTATGAGCAGAAGATCCAGGATGCCGGAGGCATCGACCTCTTCATCGGCGGCATCGGTCCCGACGGCCACATCGCCTTCAACGAGCCTTTCTCAAGCCTGGTGAGCCGCACCCGCGTGAAGACGCTGACCACTGACACCATCATCGCCAACTCGCGCTTCTTCGACAACGATGTCAACAAGGTGCCCAAGCACGCTCTGACCGTGGGTGTGGGCACGGTAATGGCCGCTCGCGAGGTGATGATCCTCGTCAACGGACACCACAAGGCTCGTGCCCTGCAGGCCGCCGTCGAGGGGCCCGTCACACAGGCTTGGACCATCTCGGCCCTCCAGCAGCACGCCCACAGCATCATCGTGGCCGACGAGGCCGCTACCGACGAGCTGAAGGTGGGCACCTACCGTTACTTCAAGGATATCGAGAAGGACAACCTCTGAACGTCAACCGAAACCCGTAACACACCATGATGCCCATGAGACACACTTTGATACTATCGGCCCTGGCCCTGCTCGCCTCACTGCCCCTGGCGGCCGAGGAGCGCACCGTCAGCTCACCCGACGGCAAGCTCGTGGTGACCGTCAACGACGACGGTGGCCACGCCAACTACACCGTGACCTATGCCGGACAGCCCATCCTGCGCACCTCGCGCCTGGGACTGAAGACCAACATCGGCGACTTCACCACAGGCCTGAAGCTCACCGCAACCAAGACCGACAAGGTCGACAAGCGCTACACCATGACACGCACCAAGGCTTCGGAGGCCCACTATGTGGCCAACCAGGCCGTGCTGACCTTCACCAACGCCAAAAAACTTGAGATGGTGGTGACGCTCAACGTGTCGGACCACGACGTGGCCTACCGCTACACGCTGCCCCTGCCCAAGGCCGGCAACCCCAAGCAGGCCATGGTCTACGAGGAGGCCTCATCGTTCAACTTCCCCGACAAGACCACCACGTTCCTCTCGCCGCAGATACAACCCATGACCGGATGGGAGACCACCAAGCCCAGCTATGAGGAGGTATTCTCGTCCGACACACCCATGACCAAGCCGTCACAGTATGGCGTGGGCTACACTTTCCCGTGCCTCTTCCACATCGGCGGTGCCGACAAAGAGAGACAGGCGGCTGGCGCAAAAGCCTGGGCCCTGGTGTCGGAGACGGGTGTCACGGGCGACTATTGCGGCGGACGACTCTCCGAGTACAAGGCTGGCGAGGGTTACACCATCGCCTATCCGCAGGAGGGCGAGAACAACGGGTGGGGTTCCGCTTATCCCGGCATCAGCCTGCCGGGCTCCACGCCCTGGCGCACCATCACCGTCGGACAGACGCTGGCCCCCATCGCCGAGACGACCATCGCCTACGATGTGCTCGACCCGCTCTATGAGCCGTCGACCGACTACAAGCCGGGACGCTATACGTGGAGCTGGCTCATCTGGCAGGATGGCAGCATCAACTACGATGACCAGGTGAAGTTTATCGATCTCGCGGCCAAGATGGGCTACGAATATGTGCTGGTCGACAACTGGTGGGACACCCAGATCGGCTACAAGCGCATGGAGCAGCTCAGCCGCTACGCGCAGAGTAAGGGTGTAAGCCTCCTGTTGTGGTACAACTCCAACGGCTTTGAGAACAACGCCCCACAAGGGCCTCGCAACGTCATGAACCGCCCCATCGCCCGCAAGAAGGCCATGGCGTGGATGAAGAAGATTGGCGTCAAGGGCATCAAGGTCGACTTCTTCGCCGGCGACAAGCAGCACACCATGCAACTCTACGAGGACATCCTCAGTGACGCCAACGACTATGGGCTGCAGGTCATCTTCCACGGATGCACCCTGCCACGTGGCTGGGAGCGCCTCTACCCCAACTATGTGGGTTCCGAGGCGGCGCTCGCCTCCGAAAACGTGTACTTCACCGAGGAGGCCGCGCGACGCGAGGGCTACGACATGACCATGCACCCCTTCGGGCGCAACGCCGTGGGCAGCTTCGACTGGGGAGGTGTCATCATGAACCGCATGCTGAGCAAGGACAACAAGAGCCGCCATCAGCGCTTCACGTCTGATGTCTTCGAGATGGCCACAGCCATCACCAACCAGTGCTCGGTCAACTGCGTGGAGGTCACACCCAACGGTGTCGATGAGTTGCCTGATTTCGAGAAGACATTCCTCAAGGCCCTGCCCACGACATGGGACGAGACCCGTTTCGTCGACGGCTATCCCACGAAGTACGCAGTCATGGCACGCCGACACGGCGACAAGTGGTTTGTCGGCGGCCTCAATGGCACCGACGCCCCCATGACGCTCACGCTCAACCTGCCGATGCTGGCAGGCAAGACCGTCGACTACTACCTCGACAGCAAGCTGAAGAAGGGACAGCGCTGGCCCGACGCTGAGCTGCGCACACTCAAGGTGGGCAAGGACGGCAAAGCCAAGGTGACACTGCAACCCAAGGGTGGCATCATCCTGCAGGAGAAATAGCGACTTGTCTGAACACCAGCAGGCGGACAGCCATGGATTTTGCCATGACCGTCCGCCTGTCTGCTTTTTTGGCCGGGCGCCACGGCGCTAAGCCCTCATCCACACAACATCATTTCCATCATGAGCGACATGACTACAAACCACTGGACACCCGATGACAGCCAACAAGCCATCATCGACCTGGCGGGAGGATGCCACCTGGTGCTGGCCCCTCCGGGATGCGGCAAGACACAAATCCTGGCCGAGCGCGTCAGGCGCGCACACGATCGGGGCGTCGACTACGGCGACATGCTCTGCCTGACCTTCACCAACCGCGCCGCACGCGGCATGCACGACCGCATTCAGCAGAACGTCGAGCAGGCGGCCTCTGAGCGCGTCTTTGTGGGCAATGTGCACCGGTTCTGCTCCCATTATCTTTTTGAGAACCACGTGGTGCCCGCAGAAACGGCCATCATCGACGAGGACACCATGGTGAGCATCATGGCCATGTATCTGCAGGAAGACGAACAGCGCGTGCTCAACAGCCACGACCGTCGGCGCATCTACAGCCAGATCATGTTCTTCTCACATTTCATGGAGGAACTGTCCCATGGCTTCCCGCGCGAGTACAGGCAACACCCCGACTGTGTGACGCCCGATGACGTGAGGGTGCTCCGCATGCTCTGCCAAGCAGTGGGCGAGGCCTTCACCGCCGACAAGATGATGGACATCTACGAGCACAACGACTACTACACCGACGTGGCCCAGTCGCCCCGATTTGATGTCGGACTGCGCCAGGCCGCCACACGCACCCTGCTCAAGATGAGGTACGCGCACGCCTACCGGGCCTACAAGGAACAAAACAACCTCATCGACTTTAATGACCTGCTCATCCTTACCTATGCGTCGCTGCACGACGACAAAGGGCACAAGCGTTACCCCTGGATACAGGTGGACGAGGTGCAAGACCTCAACCGCCTCCAACTGGCTATCATCCATGAGCTGTGGGCAAGCCAGGCTGCCGACGGTTCCAACGACGCCACCCTGCTCTACCTCGGCGACGAGCAGCAAGCCATCTTCTCGTTTATGGGCGCCAAACTGGAGACGCTGACGGAGCTCAAGGGCCAATGCCGTGAAGCGGCGCACCACCTCCACGTCAACCATCGGTCGCCCAAGTACCTCGTGGACATGCTCAACCGCTTTGCCGTGGCTCACCTCGGCGCTGATCCCGACCTGTTGCCTGTACCCAACAACGAGGAGGCGCCACGCCCGGGCGACATGCAGATCCGCGACAGCCACGACATCGACTGTGAGTATCAGGACGTAGCACGATTTGTGCGCGACGAAGCCTGCTGCCAACAGCCCTGGGAGACCACAGCGGTCATCGTCAACTCCAACACAGACGCTGACCGACTGAGCGCCACGCTGGCACAACTGGGAGTGAGCCACTTCAAGGTGTCGGGCACCGACATCTTCACCACGCCACAAGTGAAGGTGATGCTGGCTCATCTGAGCATCCTGGCCAACGAGCACAACTTCATCGCCTGGTCGCGACTCATGCACGGCCTGCACGTCTGCGAGACGGAAGCTTCGGCACGCAACTGGATCCGGCAGCTACGCGTGCGGGCCATCTGCCCAACCGACTTCCTCCGTCCCACCGACGACACCTATCTGCAAGACTTCATACAAACCTATGACAGGGAGGAGATCGTGGTCTTCGACACCGAGACCACGGGGCTCAACGTCTTTGAAGACGACATCATCCAGATAGCCGCTGAAAAGATACGGCAAGGACGCAGCGTGGCCAAGTTCTCGGTCTACATAGAGACCGACCGGCCCATTCCCGAACGCCTGGGCGACATCGTCAACCCCATCATCGAGGAGCGGCGCCATCAGAACATCCTCACCCACGGAGAGGCACTCCGGCTCTTTCTCGACTTTGCGGGCAACAGCGTGTTGCTGGGGCACAACGCGGAGTACGACTACCACATCATGGATCACAACATGAGGCGCTACCTGCCCGATGTGGATTGGCAACAGCGTCATCCCCGATGCTTCGACACGCTGAAGCTCATGCGCCTGCTGCGCCCCGACCTGAAAGCGTACAAACTGAAGATACTGCTGGGCGAGCTCCACCTGGAGGGCGAGAACTCCCATCTGGCCGACGACGATGTCAACGCCACGGTGTCGCTCATGGCCTATTGCCACGAGCATGGGCGGAAGTTGTGTGAAAGCCAGCACGACTATCTGTCGACACCGGCCATGAGGCAACGCATCGAGCGCTTCCGCCGTGCCTACCTGACGCTTCACGACGAGGCGGTGAAGCGGATGTATCTGCGTGATGACAGCAATGCGACACCTGCCTTAGTGAGCGAGATGCAGCACGTAGAGGCGCTGCTCAAGGAGAAAGGATGGTGGCGCGACGTGCCCAAGATCGACTATGTGTATCGGTTCCTGACGGGCGACATCATCGACATCTCCAGCGAACCGTCGCTCAAGGAGCAACTCGACCATCACATCATGGAGCTCAACACCTTTAAGGAGGCCGACCTCTGCAGTTCCACCACCATCCCTGACCGGGTCTTCGTCTCCACCATCCACAAGGCCAAGGGACTGGAGTTTGACCACGTGGTGGTGTTCGACGTTGTGGACGGGCGCATCCCCAACTATTACAACGACGGCAAGCCTTACCTCCTGGCAGAGGACGCACGCAAGCTCTATGTGGCCATGTCGAGGGCAAAGAGGCAACTCGTCGTGTGGTGGAGCCGCACCAAGCAACTCTCACACAGCGAGCGGCCGCAACGTCTGTCAAGGTTTATGGAGTGTGTGAATGACCTCTTCTCCTAACAGGAAGAGTACCCGTAAGCCCTCTTCCCACATGCCTGGCAAATAATCGTTAAATAAGAATGAAGGGGAAAGAGACAGTCGCAAATTTTTCCTAATTAAGTGGAGCCAAATTCAAGAGTGTGCTCCAAATTGCTTATCTTTGCATAAGATAAACTGCACCTCAGCATAACATTCAAGTGAACTTGATGTTCTGCATTCGGTTTGCATTATCTTTGCATAACATCAACCCACAAACCAGAAGACATGAAAAAGATATTGGGCATCATCCTGGCCATGATCATGCCAATCATGGCCTTGGCGGACACTTATCCCGCCTTGTGGAAAAAAGTGACAGAGGCGCAAGCCAAAGACTTGCCGAAGACCCAAATGGAGTGGCTCGGCAAGATCATTGACAAGGCGCAGAAAGGGAAAGACTACGGGCAACTGCTCAAGGCGCAACTGCAACGCGCGGCTGCCCAGACGCAAATAGCGCCCGACTCGGCCGACGTGGAGCTCAGCCGGTTGGAAAAGACGGCATCCGAGGTTAAGGACCCCGTCATGAAGGCGGTCTACGCCACCGTGCTGGGCAAGCTCTACGAGCAACGCTCCGGCAACGATGAAGCCAAGGCTACAAGCAAGCGTTGGTTCGCCGTGGCCATGGAGCAACCTGCGCTCTTGGCCCAACACAGGTGTGTGGAGTATGAGCCCGCTGTGGTGGAAGGTGTCGACAGTAAGATTTTCAACGACGACCTGCTGCATGTCGTGGGCATGGAGGCAAAGGCTTACAAGGCCCTTCAGAAATACTATGAGAGCAAGGGCAACCGATCGGCAGCGTGCATCAGCGCCTGCCTCGGCTTGCGTTATGGGCAGGAGATTGACACCTACGAGAAGCGCAAGTCCAAATACCTGCAAGCCATCGACTCGCTCATCCGCAAGTATGGCGACCTGAGCGAGGCTGGCGAACTGGCCATCGAGCGCAGCCTGTTCTTGCTGGGCGCTCCGGATGTGACGGCGGAAGACAACGTCAACTACATCAATTATGCGCTCAACAAGTGGGGCGACTGGCCACGGATGAACATCTTGCGCAACAGACTGAACGACTTGCGGGCCCCACGGTTCAACATCAATCTGGGCGATTGCATGCTCTTGCCCCATACTGACCGTATGGTGCGCATCAACTTCATACGCAACATCGGCACGCTCACACTCAACATCTATCGCTTGAACGTGGAGGGCGATTGTTCGCTAAACCCGGAAGAGCCTGACGATTGGGCCTTGCTGAAGGGAAAAGTGGTGCCAGGCGCGGTGCAGACACTGGTCAAGCGATATGTCGGGCAACCGGCTTGGAAAGAAAACTCCGATTCGCTCATCATCAAAGGACTACCCGTTGGTGTCTACCTCGTGGAAGCCACTACTGACAATGGCAAGATACAGACGCAACGGGCATTGCTCAACGTGAGCGGGCTCTATCTCATGGCACAAGCCCTGCCCGAAAAACTGATGCGCTTTGTGGTGGCCGATGCCACCTCGGGCGAGGCGGTGGCGGGTGCCCACCTGCGTATCACATTGCCTGCCATCTATGACAATGAGAAGGAGCAAACCGTAGGCCTCACCACGGACAAGAACGGTGAGGCTTATTACAAATACGGCAAGCGAACTCCCAACAAGGCCTTTGTCTATACCGACAACGACAAGGCGTTCCGTGAGAAGAGCATCTATGTCAACTACAGTTATTGGACGAACAACAATGACGGGCAAGGCCAGCAGCTCTTCACCGACCGTTCCATCTACAGGCCCGGGCAGCAGGTGCACGTCGCCCTCGTCGCCTATGAACAGAACCGGGCGCTCCTGTCAACCAAGCCATTGGTGGACAAGCAGGCAAAGTTGACGCTCTATGACGCCAACGGCAAGGTGGTGTCGTCCCAAAACGTCACGACAGACAAGTTCGGATCTGCAGCAGCCGACTTCACGTTGCCAAAGACCGGGCTGACAGGCAGATTTTTCATCCGCACGGACGACCATGCCGTGGTGCGTTTCCAAGTGGAGGAATACAAACGCCCGACTTTTCAAATCACCTACGACACTTACAAAGAGAGCTACCAGCCGGGCGACACCGTGAAGGTGCGCGGATGGGCCAAAACCTATTCTGGCGTGCCCGTACAGGGCGCCAAGGTGAGTTATGAGGTGCACCGCAGGCCGGCCCTGTGGTGGAGCTGGCGCATCGACGACCGCTTCAAGCAACTCCTCACCGACTCCACCGTCACGGCCAACGACGGGTCTTTCGAGATCAAGTTGCCCATGGCCTATCCCGACGAGGTCAACTTGAACCATGCAGCTTACTTCAATATCGTAGCCAACGCCAAGGTGACGGATGGTACAGGCGAAACCCACGAGGCCACGACGTCGCTGATGCTCAGCAACCGTTCGGCGGTGCTCACGGTAGACCTGCCCACGAAGTCGTTGCGCGACAGTCTGAAGGCGTTCACCGCCAAGCGCACCAACCTGACGGGCGAGCTCATCGATGGCACCATCAGCTATCGCTGGGATGACCGCGCGTGGAAGACGGCTGAAGCCAACAAGCCGATTGCCGTGGACGAGGCGCTGTCATCGGGCAAGCACTCGCTGGAGGTGATCTGCGGGCAAGACACGGTGAAGCAGTCTGTTGTCATCTTCTCCTACACCGACAGGAAGCCTGTCATCACAACCCACGACTGGTTTTATGTGTCTGACGACCAGTTCCCGACTGACGGCAGCCCCGTTTATGTCCAAGTGGGAACATCCGACAAGAACACGCAAATTTACTATTCGGCCTTCTCTGGTGAAAAGGTGCTCGACAAGGGTGTGAGCAAGTTGAGCAATGAGGTCGTCACGCGCAAACTGCATTACAAGGAAGAGTATGGCGATGGCATCACCCTCACCCTGGCCTGGGTGAAGAATGGAAAGATGTACACCCACCTGGTACGCATCGTCCGCCCAACGCCCGACAACAAGTTGAAACTGTCATGGACAACCTTCCGCGACAAGTTGAAACCTGGACAAAAGGAGCAATGGACCTTGCACATCGAAACGCCTCAGGGCCGTCCGGCCACTGCACAACTGCTGGCTACGATGTACGACAAGAGCCTGGATGCCATTGCCAAGCATCGTTGGGATTTTGACATCCGTTACTACTTCTCAACCCCCAGAGCCTACTGGAGCAATGGAGAACAACCGGCTGTCGGCCTCTACGGTCTCGAAAACTGTAATTTCCTCAAGGTGCACGATCTCGACTTCTCACTTTTAGATGCCGAGATGTTCGACTTTGCCAACCCTTACCGGTTCCGCTACAATGCGCCTATGATGATGGCGCGTGCCAATCGTTCCATGGAGACGGCCGATGCAACTGACTACAACCTGCATGAAGAGCCAGTAAAGATAAAGACAGCCCAGGGCGGGATGGCCAATAAGGAAGCTAAACTCCAAGGAAGAATTAGAGGATTGGACGGGGCCAATGACCAAGACCCGGATGGAGGAAAAGCAACGCAAGAAACGCAACTGCGAGAGAACCTCTCGGAGACAGCCTTCTTCTATCCTGCGCTGACCACTGACAAGAAGGGCAACGTGAACCTTTCCTTCACCTTGCCTGAGAGTGTCACCACGTGGAAGTTCATGGGCTTGGCGCATGACGCTGAATTCAACTACGGCCAAATCACCGCAGAGACCGTCGCCAAGAAAGCGGTCATGGTGCAGCCCAACCTGCCCCGGTTCATCCGGCAGGGCGACCAGTCGGTGGTGGCGTGCCGCATCGCCAACACGTCAGACAAGGATGTCAAGGGAAGGGCTTGCCTGCAATTGATCGATCCTGAGACCAACCAGGTGGTGGAAGAGTGGACCTCACCATTCAGCGTGAAGGCCGGACAGACCACCACGGCCACATTCACTATCGACGGTGAACGCCTGGCCGACCTGGGCAAGGGCGCATCGCTCTTCATCGTGCGCACCACGGCGGAGGGGCAGGGCTTCAGCGACGGTGAGCAACATTACCTGCCTCTGCTACCCAACACCGAATATGTGACTACCACGCTGCCCTTCACGCAGGACGGGGCTGGGGTGAAAACCATCGACCTAAGCAAGCTCTTCCCATCGTCTGACAAGCGCAACCGGCTGACGGTGGAATACACCAACCATCCCGCATGGCTGATGATACAAGCACTGCCCACCGTGGCCAACCCGACGGAGAACGATGCCATCTCGCTGGCGGCAGCACTCTATGCCAACACAATAGCCCAACGCTTGACAACCAGCGACCCGGCCATCGCACAGACCATCAAACTGTGGCAGACGGAACAAGGCGACGAGACATCGTTGGCCAGCAACCTCCAGAAAAACAGCGAACTGAAGACCATGCTTCTCTCTGAAACGCCTTGGGTGGCTGACGCCCATCGGGAGACGGAACAGAAGCAGCAGCTAATCAACTACCTGGATGCATCGGCTGCAGACTACCGGTTGAGAACATTCACGGATAAGTTGAAAGCTTTGCAGAACCCGGATGGCAGCTTCAGCTGGTGGCCCGGAATGTCTGGAAACAAATGGATGACAATGGAGGTTGTGGGCATCCTTACACGCCTCAACCATCTCACGGTTGCACAAGGCAACAGTGCACTCTTGAGCAAAGCGTTCGCTTATCTGGACAGGCGCATTGCCGAGGAGGTGAAAGAGCTGAAGAAAGAAGCTACGAAGAAACGGCCACAGGCGCTAACCCCATCAGAGTTTGCCTGCGATTATCTGTATGCCAGCGCACTGACGGGACGCAAGCAGACATCCGACATGCGCCACCTCCTCAGCCTGCTGGAGAAGAGAACCACCAAGCTGACCCTCTACGGCAAGGCTCGCACTGCTGTCATCCTCGCCCAATACGGCTACACGGCACGGGCGAAAGAATACCTGCAGAGCCTCAACGAATACACGGTCTACAAAGAAGAGACGGGACGTTACTACGACACCCATCGGGCTCTCTATACCTGGAAAGATTACCGCATCCCCACACAGGTGGCTGTCATTGAGGCCATGCGGCTTCTCGCTCCTCAAGACACAAAGACACTGGAGGACTTGCAGCGCTGGCTCTTGCAGGAGAAGCGCACCCAGTCGTGGGACACGCCCCTTAACACCGTGGATGCCGTCTACGCCTTCCTGGCTGACGCAAAAGGACAAGTCGACATGAGCAAGTTGCCGGTGGGGCAAAACGCCACACTGAAGGTGGACGGGCAGAAACTCGACTTGCCCCAATCAACAGCAGGACTGGGCTACGTGAAGACAATCGTTGACACGGCATCTCCATCTACCTTCACCGCCGAGAAGACCACCGCCGGCACATCTTGGGGCACCATCTACGCCCAATATTGGCAGAAGTCAAGCGAAGTGTCCACACAGTCATCTGGCCTGAAGGTCAAGCGCGAGCTGCTGGTGGACGGCAGAGTCATCAACGACAAGGCCGACAAGGTCAAGGTGGGCGACAAGGTCAAGGTGCGCATCACCATCACGGCCGACCGCGACTATGACTTCGTGCAGGTGCAAGACAAGCGCGCGGCCTGCCTGGAACCTGTCGGCCAGACGAGTGGTTATCGCTGGGGCTACTACTGCGCACCCAAAGACAATGTGACAAATTACTATTTTGACCTCATGGCCAAAGGAACGCATATCGTGGAGACCGACTATTATGTGGATCGCCAGGGCGAATATGCTTCGGGCATCTGCACGGTGCAATGTGCCTACAGTCCCGAGTTTGCAGGCCGTGAAGGTGCCAAACGTTTCACCATAATTCGCTGATAAGAATCAGAATGAATAAGCATTATGTTATCTCAAGCCTCCTTGCGCTGGCCTCCATGACGGCCAGCGCACAGGAGATTGCCATCCAAAACAAGAACATCGACTGCGGGCAAGTCGTCTACAAGCATCCGGTCACGGCACAGTTCGTCATGAAGAACAGCGGCTCGTCGCCACTGACCATCCGTGACGTGCGCACCAGTTGTGGTTGTACCACAGTGAGCTATCCCCAAGCTCCTGTGGCTCCAGGACAGTCGTTCACCGTCAGCGCGGTCTACGACGCCAAGACCATGGGACACTTCAACAAGCAGATTGGCGTGTACAGCGATGCCTCAGACGATCCGCTGATGCTCTCCATCAAGGGCGTTGTCGTCGACGAGGAGCAACAGGCCGACGTAAGTTACCCATACAAGTTGGGCGACCTGGATGCCGACCGCGATGAAGTGGAGTTTGATGATGTGAACCGTGGCGACAAGCCTGTGCAGGTCATCAACATCAAGAACAATACCGGCGAGATGTTGGAGCCCGTACTCATGCACCTGCCCACCTACCTCCGTGCAGAGATAAAACCCGCCAGGCTCGCTCCCGGACGCACGGGCAAGGTACTCATTCAGCTCGACTCGCGTTCGCTCCGCGAGTTGGGACTGACACAGACGCCCGTCTTCCTCGGCATGTTTGCGGGAGACAAGGTGGCGCCAGAGAAAGAGATTACGGTGTCGGCCATCTTGCTACCCGGCTTCAACAACATGACACCCCAACTGAAAGCCAGCGCTCCCAAGTTGCGCTTGTCATCGGGCAGTGTGGAACTGGGCAACTTTGCAGGAAAGAAGCAGAAGAAAGGCAAGCTGACCCTTACCAATGAAGGAAAACGTCCCCTGGAGATTCGCGCCCTGCAGATGTTCACGGCCGGTCTGGAAGTGTCACTGGGCAACAAGACCATCACTCCCGGACAGAAGGTTGACCTGAAGGTGACGGCCATTGCCGAGATGCTGAAGAAGAGCAAGACCAAGCCTCGCATCCTGCTCATCACCAATGATCCTGAGAACACTAAGGTAATCATCAACGTCAACGTGAAGCCTTGAGACATGGACAACAAGCATGAGCAAGGGGCGAGTGTCCCCATCAAGAAAGAGGCCGTCAAGGGGCCGACCATAGAAATAGACCAAGGGAGTGGCTTCTGCTTTGGCGTCACCACTGCCATCCGCAAGGCGGAAGAGGAGCTTGCCATGGGCAAGACGCTCTACTGCCTAGGCGACATCGTGCACAACAGCATGGAGGTGTCACGCCTCCATGCCCGAGGGCTCGTCACCATCGACCACACGCAACTGGCCAAGCTGCAAGGCGTGAAGGTGTTGCTCCGGGCCCACGGCGAGCCACCAGAGACCTACGGGCTGGCACAGCGAAACCACATTGAGATCATCGACGCCACTTGCCCTGTGGTGCTGGCTCTGCAACGCCGCATCAAGCGGCAATTCGACAGCAATCCACAAGCGCAGATTGTCATCTTCGGCAAGAACGGACACGCAGAGGTGTTGGGCCTTGTGGGACAGACACACTCGCAGGCCATCGTGGTAGAATGTCTGGAGGATGTCAAGCATCTTGACTTCGGACGAGACATCTACCTCTACTCGCAGACCACCAAGAGCCTCGATGAGTTTCATCGCATCATCGACTACATACAAGGGCACATCTCACCGCAAGCCACCTTCCGAAGCTTCGACACCATCTGTCGGCAGGTGGCCAACCGTATGCCCAACATAGCGGACTTCGCCTCGAAACATGACCTCATCCTCTTCGTTTGCGGTCGTAAGAGTAGCAACGGCAAGGTGCTCTTCAACGAATGTCGTAGCGTCAACGCCAACAGTCATCAGATCGAACGGGCCGAGGAGATCGACATGGACTGGGTGAAAGACGCCAAGACCATCGGCATCTGCGGTGCTACAAGCACGCCCAAATGGCTTATGGAAGACTGTCGGGACTACATCCTCAGTCAGTTGGGATGAGAATTGCCAATGGTTAGCAGTCGCCAAGAGATAGTCAAACAAAAAAGCACG
>DJOV01000034.1:14517-23374 GCA_002437285.1 Prevotella sp. UBA6429
CGTGCTTTTTTGTTTGACTATCAGAAACGGATGGCGCCACCAGCCATCACCCACAGCCCAGGCTGCAACACGCTTCCCAAGTCATAATAACGATGGGCGGTAAGGTTGTCGCCTTTCAGAAACAGTTCCCAATGGCGTTCGGTCCACGTCAGCTTGCCATCGAGCTTGGCATAGGGATGATAGCCATTCATGCGCTGTTGCCAACGGAGTGACCAGGAGGCTGACAGATGACTGACGATGTGATGGCTAAGTGTGGCCACAAACTTATGACGAAGATACTCCAGGGCGTAAAGCGAACGATAGATTTGCTCAGTCGTCTCATGTTTCTGGTGGATGTAGGCATAGCCGAGGTGCAATCTCAACAAGCGCCCATCGGCATGTCTGCTAAGCGACAGCAGACGAGCCAAGTCAATGTCGGTCTCGAGGTTGAAGCCCATGTTGTCGAGCTTGCCAATGTTCAGCGCATGATACTTGGTAGAGGCTTCCGTCTCATACACCCAGTCGATCATGTTCGTGCCATGGCTATAGAACGCACTGGCCAAGGCCGATAGCGCCCCGGCACGAAAGCGGGTGCCCACCTTAAAGGCCGAGTTGCGTTCTGGTTTCAGGTTGAGGTCTCCTTGCTGGGCGGAATTGCTCGTATAGAGATCGGTGAACGTGGGCACACGCAACGCTTTGTTCCAACTGGCATAGAGTTTCCAATGCCTTGTGGGACGATAACTGACATCAATGCCCGGATAGAAACGATAGTCACCGTCAAGTCCTGTGTTACGATTGGCGAGCAGGCCGGCTGACACGGTCAGACTACCGAGGATGATATTGTGCTCCAGGAAGAGGCTCGTGTTGGTGCGGTTTCCTTCGCGCGAATACTGCCGGTCGGTGCCATGGATGGGCCTCCACGCAGCTTCAGCCAACGGGTTGCCATAAGCCGTGGAGAGGATGTGTTCCTTGCGTACGTCAACACCTGCGGCTGTCTTGCCCAGGCACCAGTCCAGTTGAGCGTTGAGCGATGCCCCATAGACATCCATGCGATGATAGTTCTCACCTGCGGCGGCGCCCTCCTGTCCTCTTGTCAGTTGGTAATGGTCCACATCCCGGTGAGCGTAGACGGTCGGTGTGAAACTCAGCGAGCGCAACGTTTGGTTCTCCACCATGGCGAATGGACGCACCTGAGCCTGCACAGAACCCATGTAACGACGGGTCCACTCATACTGATTGGGGAATCGGGCGGAATAGAACGTGTTGGCACCATAGTCTTGCGAAGTGATGCCGGCTTGCCAGTCTACATCTGCATAGCGTGAGACGAGCGCACCCTGGTAATAGCCATGCCACTTGCTGAAATCGGAGTTGTCCGTTCCACCGTCGCTCCGCGCATAACCGGCCGAAAGGGATGATGACAGGTCGGACTTGCCTTTGCCCCAAGGGACAAGCACTGACACACGCGCATCAGCGCCAACGCTGCCAAACGATCCGCCCTCCACCTGAGCTTCCCCACCCCAACGGCTCTTGCCTTCCGCATCTTCCGCAGCCAAGGCATGGCGCATGAGCGCACCCGACTGCCGCGTGACAATGTTGATGGCACCACTGAAAGCTGCCGAACCAAAGACCCGAGCCGAAGCGCCTTCGAGCACTTCGATGTGGTCGATATCAGTCAACGACACGGGAAAATCCGCCGCATTGTGACCTGTCTGAGGGTTGGTCAGCGGCACCCCATTGAGCAGAATGGCAATCTGGTCGAAGGTACCACCATTGATGGAGATGTCCGTCTGTACTCCAAAGGCTCCGCGCTGACGGACATCCACGCCGGTAGCCAATTTCAAAACATCGTTGAGCGTCTGCGCCTCCGCACGATGAATGTCATCGCGAGAGATCACCTCAACAATCCGTGCTGACTGGGATGCAGTCAGCGGCGCTCGCGAGCCGGTGACCACCACCTCATCGATGCTCCGCACTCTCAGGCTGATGGTGTCGCCATCCGCCACAGGCTTGACGCTCACCCCGTCGGCCTTGGCATAGGTCAGGGTGGGCACCGCCAGCACACCGATGAGCACCTCTTTGCCCAATGCGGCAAAAAGGCTATAGCCCTTGCGGTTGAAGTGCTTGAAGAGCAGCACGCTGCGCTTGTTGAACAAATACTTTTTCATAAAACGCGGGCAAAGGTACGGATTATTTTTTGTTAATCTTTGTAATAAAGGAAAAAATGCCAAGAATAAAGTGTATATTTGCCCCTGATAACTTGACTACAATCCCAAGAACACTACAATCTACAAAAAAGCACACTTATGAAAGCAAGAACTATTGCATTATCCACCCTGCTTCTGGGCACCCTCGGCACATCGGCACAAGTGACGGTCGACGTGGATGCCGCCCAGAAAGGCAAGGCGGTGTCGCCCATGCTCTATGGCATCTTCTATGAAGACATCAACCACGCCGCCGACGGTGGTCTCTATGCTGAGCTCATCCGCAACCGCAGCTTCGAGGACAACGACAAGGCTGCCGAGCACTGGAAGGCCAAGGGCAACGCGGCCTTGCGCCTCGTGGACAAGGGCCTGCTCAACAAGGCTCAGGGCAAGGCGCTGGAGGTGACCTTCAACGGTGAAGGTGACGGATTCAACAATGAGGGCTACTGGGGCATTCCCGCCGTACAAGGCCGCACCTACAAACTGTCGTTCTGGGCCAAGGGAAAGCTCAAGGGCAAGTTGAAAGCGTTCATCGGCTGCGGCTGCGGACGCATGGAGTTTGCCCAGGCGGAGTTTGAGGGCAAGCAGTTCTCCAACAAGTGGACCAAGTATGAGGCCACGATGACCTGCAATACCAACCATCCGAAAGCCCTGTTGTGGTTTGAGTCCACTGGCAAGGGCAAGCTTGACTTCGACGTGGTGAGCCTCATGCCCCCCACGTTCAACAACCGCGAGAACGGGATGCGTCCTGACCTGGCATCCATGCTCTATGACCTCCACCCGAAGTTTTTCCGCTTCCCTGGCGGTTGCTTTGTCGAAGGTCAGCAGAGCCCCGACAACGCGTTCCGCTGGGAGCGCACCATCGGTCCAGTGGAAGAGCGTCCTGGCCACTGGAATGTCAACTGGGGCTACCGCACGACCGATGGCATCGGCTTCCATGAGTACCTGCAACTGGCAGAGGACCTGGGGGCCAAACCGCTCTATGTGGTCAACGTGGGCATCTGGCATGGCGGCTTCACGCCCGTCGACTCGATACAGCCTTGGATTGACGAGACGCTCAACGCCTTGGAGTATGCCAACGGACCTGTGACCACTAAGTATGGTGCGCTGCGCGCCAAGAACGGCCACCCAGAGCCTTTCAACATCGAATACCTGGAAATCGGCAACGAGAACAACCAGCCCAACCCGCGCGAGCAGAGTGACAACTACTACAAGCGCTACCAGCTCTTCCGCGATGCCGTGCTGGCCAAATACCCGAAGATGCACATCATCGGCAACGTGGCCTCATGGGGAACAGACGATCCCACATGGGACTCGAAGGAGAAGGTGGAACTGCTCGACGAGCACTATTACCGCACACCGGAGTGGTTTGCAGCCAACTTCCACAAGTATGACTCCTACAACCGCCAAGGTCCGGACATCTACGTGGGCGAATATGCCGTGACACAAGGCTTCGGCCACGTGGGCAACCTCAATGCCGCGCTGGGTGAGGCTGTATACATGATGGGACTGGAGAACAACTCCGACATCGTGAAGATGGCCAGCTACGCACCCATCTTCGCCAACATCAACGAGACGCGCTGGCGTCCCGACATGATCCAGTTTAACGCCACGCGCGCCATGGGCACTCCTTCCTACTATGTGCAGCGCATCATGGCCGACAATGTGGGCACACGAATCATGACGGTGAAGCAGGACAACCCCTACACCACCAACCCAGACAACGTGAAAATGAAGCCTGCCACCTGCACCGTGGGCGTGGGCACCTGGGGCACACAGGCCAGTTTCGAGGAGAAGGCGCTCACGCTGCTGCCTAACACCAGCACCAAGCCCATCGACAAGACAGAGGTGAGAGGCCAGTGGAACAAGGACGGCAACGTCGTGAAGCAGACCTCATGGGAGGAAGGTTCGGTGAAACTCAACAGCCAGCTGTTCACCTCCGACGAGTACACCTACAAGGTGCGCGCCCGCAAGGACAAGGGCAACGAGGGCTTCCTCATCGTGTTCAACTATGTGGACGAGGACAACTACTGCTGGTTAAACCTCGGCGGATGGGGCAACAGCCAACATGCCATCGAGCAAGTGACCGATGGCAGTAAGACCCAGATCGCCGCCGCACAGGGTCATGTGGAAGAGGGCCGCTGGTATGATGTGGAGATTCACGTCAAGGGCGACAGCATCTACACGAGCATCGACGGCAAACAGATTTTCGCCACCAAGATGAAGCCCAGCACCTTCGCTGGTTTCTTCTCCAGCGCCACATACAATGAGCCCACGGGCGAATACATCGTGAAACTGGTGAACACCAGCAGCGAAGCTACCACCGCGCGCATCAACCTGAAGAACCACAAGAGCTCGGTGGGCCGCGTGGTGCGCCTCACGGGCGATAAGGGTACAGCCGAGAACACCATCGACGAGCTGACCCGTGTCGTTCCGACCGAGGAGCAGGTGAGTCCCGACGCTGACGGCGTGACGCTCGACATCCCCGCCAACTCGCTTAACATCGTACGCATCAAGTAAAGGCGGGCACACGCATAGAGTCACACTGTTATGACCAAACGATTCGCTTTCAAGATGTATCTGAAACCTGGCTGTGAGGAGGAGTATGCCCGACGGCATGCCGCCATCTGGCCAGAACTGGTGAAAATGATAAAAGAAGACCAGGGCGTGCAAAACTACAGCATCTACTGGGACAAGGAAACCAACCTGCTCTTTGCCTACCAGGAGTGCACCAAGAATGTCAACACGCAGGACAACTGCCACACTGACCCCATCACGCAGAAGTGGTGGGACATGATGGCCGACATCATGGACACCAACAAGGACAACTCACCTGTGAGCGTTCCGCTCGAGGAACTGTTCCACCTGGACTGAAACGCAAGGACCTGGCCGTCCTACAGCACAGCGCCTTGCCATAACTTCGTAGAGGGGGCGTGCCGCCATTGCGGCACGCCCCCTCTTGTTTTTGTTTTTCCTGGTGAGGCCGGGCTCACGGTTTGCCGGGCGCAGAGAGTCCCATGCTACGCTTCCACTTGAGATAGCCCATGATGGCTATGATAACATAGACCCCATAGAGCGAAGCCTTGAAGGGAATGCCCTTGTAGAAATAGAGTGCGCAAGTCACCACATCCACCACTATCCAAATAATCCATTGTTCCAGGTACTTGCGCGCCAACGCCCAGATGCCCACAAAACTGAGGGCTGTGGTGAAGGCATCGGCCACAGGTACGGTAGACCCCACCTGAACGAGCCAATACCACAATACGGCCCAAATGACAAGGGTGCCCAAGGACCAGGGAAGGATGAGTTCGCGCTTGAAATGAGTGACCGGCAACTGCTCGCCGGCCTGCTGGCCTCGCTTCTTGCCATACTTCCACACCCATACGCCATAAAGGGTCATGGCGATGTAGTAAAACTCCATGCCACAATCGGCATACAGTCCCTTCTCATAGTAAAGCACGATGTCGAGTGCCTGCATGACGAAGCCCACCAACCAGAGCCACACGCTGGCCTTATACTCCAACAGAATATAGGCCAAGCCAAGCAATGTCGTGGTGATGTCGAGCCAATGAGCGATCAAAAAGTCTTGCATGATATGATTCGGTTGAAAAAAGCACACAACGTGAGGGTATCCCGCTCAAGCTGTGTGCTTTGTCGTTAATGTCGCCCCCCACCCTATGCGCGGCAGGGATGATGGCGTGTTAGAATCTCAGTGTGATGTTGCCCATCATGTTGAAGCCAGCCATGGGGATGAAACCGATCTGGTAGTAACGGGGATCGTTGTCGGCATCCGTAGCTTTCTGGTAGGCTGAGTAGACCCAGCCGCTGGCTGCATAGTGACGGTCAAAGATATTGTTCATGCTGAGGCCGAACACCACTTCCTTCAGCACCTGCTTCACGGGCAGGGTATAGCTCAGGTTGAGGTCACTCTGCGAGAAGCAAGGCAGTGAGCGCTGCTTGTTCTCGGTGTTGTCGAGATACTGGCGGCTCACGTAATTGGTATGCCATACGGCCTGGAAGCCCTTGTAGTGGAAGTTGGCGAAACCATTGAGGATGACCGAGGGTGAGAACGACAGGGTCGACTTGTTATAATGGACGGTGCGATAGCCCGACTCTGCGCCCCAATCCTCCACGCACTCAGTGAAGTCCTTGATGCGGTTCTGCGAGAACGAAGCGTTGCCGGCCACAGTCAGCCATGACAGGGGGCTCCAGTCGGCTGTCAGCTCAGCTCCCATGCGGTAGCTCTTGTCGATATTGGTGGTAAGGTTCTCGCCGATGTCACTCTGCTGGCCTGTCTGCACGAACTGGTCCTTGTAGTCCATATAGTAAAGGTTCACTCCTGCATGCCAGTTGCCACCGTCATACTCGTATCCCAGCTCGGTGTCGGTGAGGTGCTCAGCCTTGGGAGCGGGATAAGAGCCGTTGTCGGTGAAGTTGTTGCGCTCGGGCTCACGACCCGCATAAGCAACCGAGACATAAGCGCGATGATTGCCGAAGTGGAAGTTGAAACCGGCCTTCGGATTGAAGAAGTTGTAATCCTCGTGGATGTTGAGGGCCTGGTTGTGATAGGTGCCGTCAGCATTCTCGTAGAACTTGTCGTTGACACCCGAGGTCTTGTAGTGCACGTGACGATACTGCAGGTCGAGGAACACGTCCCACCATGAGGTGATGTGCTCCGTGGCCTTCAGGAAGGCTGAGTAGTCGAACTTGTGGGCGTCAGAGTCATAATACTGGTTACCCGTGAACGGCTTCACGAGGTTGGCGTAGCCCGTACGTGTAGAGATGTAGTCGAGGTAGCCGAAGTGGTTGGCGCGGAACTGCTGGAGGTTCACACCACCCACGATGTCCCAGTCCTCATCCTTGTAGTTGACGTTGTAGACCACGCCATAGGTATGCTGTGTGAGCCCCTTGCGGCGGATGAAGTCGCTGCGCTTGATGAAGTTGCCGTCAGCATCGGTGGCATAGATGCCAAACTTGGAGAACTTGTTGTTGGGACGGAACTCCTTGTAGTAGCCGTAACCGTAGGTATAGTGCACGGCACCATTGTGAGTCCAATGGGCTGAAGGCTGCCAAGAGAAGCTCAGGATGTTGTGGTCCTGTGTGAAGTTGTCAGTGGTCTTGTCCCAGAGCGAGCCATTGTCGAGCTTGTAGCGCTGGGTCTGGAAGTTGCCGGCGGCGTCCTGCGGGAATTCCCAGTTGTTGTCATCGAACACGAGGCTCTCATAGAGGGAGTTGAAACGGCCCAGGCCATGCTTGTACATGTCCTTGTAGGTGCCGATGCCTTGGTCCATGAGTGTGGCGTCGTCGTTGCCGGCGGTCACACCGTTCCATGCCTGGCCCGTATGCTCATAGTTGCCGATGTTCTTGTAGCGAATCTGGAAGTTGTCGCCCAGCCAAGTCAGGCCTCCATAGAACGAACCGCTGTTGCCAGCCGTGCCATGGATGTAGCCGTCGGTGCCTGTGTGATGGAACGCACCGTCGAAGATGAGATGGTTGAAGAGCAGACCTGTCGAGAAGTTGAGGCCTGCGTTGTAGGTGTTGTATGAGCCATAGGAACCAGTCACCTCCAATGAGGGCTTGAGGCTGGGTGCAGCTGTGGCCAGCGAGATGGTTCCTCCGAAGGCACCATCACCATTGGTAGACGTGCCGATGCCACGCTGGATCTGGGCAGACCCGAGCAGCGAACCGTAAGAGTTCATGTTGGCCCAGAACACCGTCTGGTCCTCGGGCGAGTTGAGCGCCACGCCATCGAGCGTCACGTTGATGCGGCTACCGGCAGCGCCACGGATGCGCATGTAGACGGTGCCTGTGCCGAGACCGTTCTCACCCCATGCCAGCACACCGGGGGTGTTGGCAAAGAGGAAAGGCAGCTCGCGGCCCGTCTTGCTGAAATTGTTGAGATCCTGTTTCTTGATGTTTGCCACCGCAAACGGAGCATCCTGCTGCGCACGCACTCCTTTGACGACAACCTCTTGCAAGGTTGCCTGCTTCAGTGAGTCGCTCACCGTCTGGGCCTGCGCCTGCGTGGGCAGCATTCCTGCCAAGGCCAGCGCCAGCGGCGTACCACTAATCAGCTGTTTCATTGATACAATCAATTAAAAGAATAAATAATGACTAAAGGGAAATCCTGTTACCTACGCCGGCATTACCCGGATCAGGTTAATGGGTATGTTCTCAGCACCAGGCAATAACCCGGGCACCCCTTTAGATGACACTCTGCCATCCAAAGTGCAAAATTACCACTTATCTTTGAATTGACCAAAGGAATGGCTGTCTTTGTTGACATGCTCTCTGACTATAGAGTCAACTATGTCGCTTACAGCCCAGCCCTGGATTTATCGGGCTACGGTAAGACGGAAGAAGAAGCTCGTGACTCTTTCAACATTGTTCTGAAAGAGTATTTTTTGACTATGCCATAAATGAAGGAACCTTATACAAGGATAAAAGGAGGACATGCGTGATTGCGGATCTTACCCACATTTCTTCCAAGCCACAGGCAAATTCTGGAAATTCAACATCGAATACAAAGGTTTGCCGAAGGAAGGCTGCTATCATGCTGTCACCGCTATCGTTGTCATGATTTTTGGTCGAAAAGTTTGTCATGGAGAGCGGATGAAATAGAACGTGGAAATCGGATTTTTTGTCGGTCGCGCCACGATTTGCATGGGGTAATTTTG
>DJOV01000085.1 GCA_002437285.1 Prevotella sp. UBA6429
GTGGAGATTTTAGCAAGAGACCATAGGCACTGACCTTGCAAGGAATATGGGTACAGACATTACCTTTGCAACCAAATTTATCAAAGCCCAGAAATGGTGATGAAGATTCAGGTAACGGAGTAACAATTAGAAAAGTTGAGTTGTGAGGATAAAAAAGCCAAGAACGACTTGAAACAAGCGATTACAAGTGGAAAGTAACAGAAATCATACAAGAGTTCTTACTGGCGGAAAGAAAGAGAGCAACAACCCAATACAGCATACGGCATGGTTGGGCTATCGCTCCGCAATTCGTTCAGTTCATCCAATCCATTAGTATATATATCCTAAGATGAATGAATTTATATTTGTGTATTGGCTTTGGTTGGCTGCCATAGACAAGTAACACATCTTTTTTCTTTCCGCCAGTAAAAATGGTTCTTGAAGTAGAAGTAACAGGGAAAATGGTTGTTGGGTAGCAAAATTTGTTGCACAGGATTTGTTTTTCATTTTGTTGGTTCTTTCTTGTCACCCAATAAAATGATGCTTACGTTTGCATTATCGTGTACCTGCTGATAATCAAGTAGGTAACAAATAAGAAATATCATCTTGCTATGTACAACGCTGATACAACGCCGAAAGCCCCACGCCAGTGTAAATATATAGAATGCACCCATGACAACGAACGACAAAATCGTCCAAAGCCAATGAGGGCTGTATATAATACACCTCATGAGGCGTTCTGCATTGCTTTGTTTTTGACAAATTGTGTTGTGAACTGCCAGATTCCTACACGTCAAAACCAAAGCGTACAAAAACGCCTTATACCATATGTATGTCTGCCCAACCTCTGCCCATCGGGACTTCCGGTATGGGTATAGACGATACAAAGTTAATAATTTTACATCAGAATCTGCTTTATTTTGCTGACAAAACGTGCTTTTGCGACCTGATTTAACATTATTAAATATAAATATGTCAAAGAAATCCACTTTTACGTGATTTTTCTTGCTAAAAAGTTTGTATTCTCAATGATTATTCGTATCTTTGCACCGTCAGTTCCCACCAAGCCTCTCAACGATGCTCAAATGCGTGGGGCTTTTTTGTATATATACGTTCACTCTCAAAATACGCTAATGGAAAGATTACCGCACTTCACGAAACATTATATGACAGAGACTGACTTGGGGGCTCTGTTGAAAAGTCGTGGGCTTGTCATTTCTGATGAAGCCAAAGCGGTGCGGTATTTGGAGAGCATTGGGTATTATCGTCTTTCCGCTTATATGTACCCATTCTTGAAAGTCCCCAAAGAATCCCATCAATATAAAGAGGGGACAACTTTTCAGCAAGTGCTGAATCTCTATCGCTTCGACAAAAAGTTGCGTATGCTTCTTCTCAATGAGATAGAGAAAGTTGAGATAGCTATTCGTCGTGCCATTATGAATATTCCTGTACAGATGACAGGAGACATTTATTGGCTGACAAATCCGGTTCATTTTGCCAACCAAAGAACTTTCCAAGACACAAAGAACACCATTGACAGGGAATATACGAAATCAACAGAAGAGTTCATTAAGCATTTCAAAAACAGCTATTGCGACCCATATCCTCCATCATGGATTTTGGGCGAGTTGCTGACAATGGGTAACGTGAACATGGTTTACCGTAATCTGAAAGCAGACAAGATACGTAAGCGCATCTCACATTATTTCGGCTTGCAGCCTATTGTCTTGGAATCTTGGATAACATCCTTGACCTTGTTGAGAAATGCCTGTTGCCACCATTCAAGAGTGTGGAACAAGGTAAGTTCAATCATGCCTGTTTCTCCAAGAAGAATTGCACATCCTTGGATTACTCTGCCATCAAACCCTCAAAGAGTATATTTCACGATTTGCATCATAAAATATTTTCTTGACATCATATCACCAAACAATGATATGCTGGGAAAGATGCGCACGCTATTTTTCAATTATCCAGAGATAGATCTGGCAGCTCTTGGATTTCCGAATGGATGGGAGAACGAACCGTTATGGACACAACGGATGTAAGTGTTCTTGCCCAAAGAATTCAAGAATTGGAAAAGGAAAACGCCAGACTTAAAGCGATTCTTGACAAGAATGGGCTAGAATATAAATATTTAGAACACAGAACCTGTGAAACTAATCAGACGGAAGTAACACCTGTTTCCACTTGTCAATTCACTTTACAAGAAAAGGTTGCCATATTCCAAAACTTGTTCCAAGGTCGAGATGATGTTTTTGCCAAACGTTGGTATAGTAGTACGACTCAAAAGTCAGGCTACCAACCAGTATGCACGAGAGAATGGAATCGTGAGTTTTGCGACAAGCGAAAGTACAAATGTGCGGATTGTCCCAACAGGCAATTCGCTCCTTTGACTTACAACGATTTTTTCAATCATCTTGCAGGAAAGGACGCATGTGGACGTGATGTTATTGGACTTTATCCAACACGAAAGGACAATACTTGCTGTTTTCTTTGTACAGACTTTGATGACAAGAGTTGCGAGCATGGCTACAAAAATGATGTACTTGCCTTTGTAAATGTTTGCAAAACTTGGAACGCACCCTGCTACATCGAACGCTCGCGTTCTGGCAATGGTGCTCATGTATGGATTTTCTTTGATACACCAGTAACTGCTTACAAGGCACGCAAGTTGGGTAATGCTATTCTCACAGAGGCGATGAATTGTGACGTTCACCTGTCTTTCAAGTCATACGACCGTTTCTTTCCGAACCAAGACACTTTGCCAGAAGGAGGACTTGGCAATCTTGTAGCCTTGCCATTGCAGGGTATGGCTCGACGCAAAGGGAACAGTGTGTTCGTTGATGAAGATTTCAATGCGTATGCTGACCAGTGGAAAATGTTGTCGCAAATGCATAAACTATCTGAGGTAGAACTTGATTTGTTATTACAGTTGCATGCTGTGCCAACATTAGGAGAACTATCAAAGACCTGTGAGGCAAAACCTTGGGAAACACCTCAAATGGATGCTACACAATCTGAAGACAATCCAAAACAAATCGTTCTGACAAGAGCGAATATGCTTTATATTCCTTTAGCAAGTCTATCTGCCAAGTGTGTGAATGTTTTTAAGCGCATAGCAGCTTTCCGCAATCCAGAGTTTTACGAGAAGCAAGGTATGCGCCTTTCTACCTATAATATCCCTCGCATTATTTCATGCTCGGAAATGACAGATGATTATCTCGCCCTTCCTCGTGGGTGCGAGGATGCTGTTTGTGATATTCTAACCCAACATGGAGTAAAGGTAGCGATTTCAGACAAAACAAATCATGGGCATAATATCAATGTTACATTCAGAGGGGAACTTCGGGAAGAACAGCAAAAGGCAATGGAAGCTTTTGCTGGGCATAACTTCGGGACACTATCAGCAACAACAGCGTTTGGAAAGACAGTGTTTGCCATAGGAATGATTGCAAGGAGAAAGGTGAACACCTTAATTCTTGTTCATAACAAGGCTTTGCTGGAACAATGGAGAGAACGGTTGGAAACTTTCCTCAAGATAGATGAGACCATTGAAGAGCCAGCAGCCAAACGAGGAAGAAAAAAGGATTCTTCCGTCATTGGCTGCTTACACGCAGGCAAGAACTCGCTTCATGGCATCATTGATATAGCTCTGATACAATCTTGTTTGAGCGATAGCGAAGTGAAGCCTTTTGTCAAGGATTACGGCATGGTGATAGTCGATGAATGTCATCATGTATCCTCTGTCAGTTTTGAGCAAGTGCTTCTACAAGTAACAGCTACCTATGTCTATGGTTTGACTGCGACTCCAATCAGAAAAGACGGTCATCAACCTATCATCTTTATGCAATGTGGAAAGATTAGATTCATATCTGATGCCAAGAGCCAAATGGAAAACCAAGGTTTCAAACGTTTGTTGATTCCGAGATTCACAACATTCAGAAATATTACATCAGATAGTAAGACTTACGTTCAAATTACACAAGACCTGTCTGAAGATGAAGTTAGAAATGAATTCATTATAGAGGAGGTGAAGACTGCCATTCAAAATGGACGAACTCCGTTAGTGCTTACAACTCGTACAGCCCATGTAAGAGTGTTAGCGCAAATGCTAATTCCATTTGCCGACCATGTAATCCAACTCGTTGGTGCAGACTCTGCTAAAGAAAAACGTCTTGCACTACAAAATCTACAATCTATGTCCACATCAGAATCACTTGTGATTGTGGCAACAGGAAAGTATGTAGGTGAAGGTTTCGATTATCCTCGCCTTGATACTTTATTCCTTACTATGCCTATAGCCTGGAAAGGAAACGTGGAGCAATATGCTGGGCGTTTACATAGAGAATATGCAGGAAAGACCGAAGTGCGTATTTATGATTATGTGGATATTCATGTTCCTCTTTGCGACTCTATGTATCGTAAACGGCTGAAAGGGTATTCAAAGGCAGGGTACGGAAAGATTGTGGAAGCGTCTGTATCTGATAAAAATCCCTCGGAACTGATATATGAACGGAACAATTACGAAGTGGCATTTCGAAATGATTTGGCAAAAGCCAAGCGCTCTGTTGTTATTGCTGTTCCAAAAGTGAAGTTTAAATACAAACCTGCCATTATATCAGCTCTTTCAAAACTTCTTCATGATGGTATTGCGGTGGCTGTACATATCAAAGAGAAAGGAACTAATGAGATAGAACTGAAGGATGCCGGAATAGATGTGATATGCAGCAAGGAACAAACCCTACAATGTGCCATCATAGACAAGTTCATTGTTTGGTATGGAAATATCAACTTCTTTGGCTACAACTCAGAAGCAAACAATGTCATGCGAATTGCTGACCACAAAATAGCCAACGAAATGATAGAAATACTATACTCGGACTCGGAAAATGATGTAAACAGAGGTTAAATGCGTTAAATATCATCCATTTCGTATCTAAACGGAATCCACATTGCCACTTTTCTACCGTTTAGAGCGTAGAATATTGATAATCAACTAATAATAAATTCTTCATTTGTTTTTGTTGGTTTAGTAAAAAAGTAGTTTTTAGTTCTTGGGGACAAAGATACAACAAAAAGTTGAAAATCAGTAAGATGAATGGGGTATTAAAATACGAAAAATGAAATCTAACAAAAAGATTGTGCCGTCAATAGGACGAAGGAGAAACGAGGGCGCCAATAAAGCCAACCCCGTTAGCATAGTAAAGTTAATGGGGTGATGATTCATCGGTAAGTGTAAGCATGCAACAGCAGCAGCATAGCATGAAGAAGCCCATTGGACCGCGTACGTGGTTCAATGGGCTTTTGGTTTTACAGCCGTAATGGAGGCCTTCCTACAGTTGTATCGTGTACATCACGAACGAGTAGGGCTTCACGTCGATGGTCATCTTCTTGCTGGCCTTCACCTTCTCAGTCACAGGCACGATGGGCTGCGCCTCATAGTTGTTCTCGTCACCGGGCTGTCCGGCAAGGGTGGTCTTGGTGGCGGCAGCCTTCAGGCCTTTGAAGCGCGAGAGGTCAACGGTGGCCTTGCGTGGCTCGCCCGAGGCGTTGCACACCTTGACGAAGAGCTTGCGCGTCTTGGTGTTGAGCACCACCGTCTGCTCCTGCAGGTTGGTCTGCTTGCCGTCGAAGGTCACGCAGTCGCCATAGTAATAGTTGCCCGACGACTGTCCGAACATCTGCTGCACATAGTAGCTGCAGGTGAGATAGGGCCGCTCGTTGTCGAAGTAGATGAGGTCGGGGTTCCAGTTGGTGGCGTTCTTGCGTGCGAAGAGGGGCGCGTAGCTCGTCATCGTCACCACATCGCCGTTGCGCTCCACGTGCAGGAGGTAGAGGGCCTCGGCCAGCGCGTCGCTGAGCTTCTTGTCCTTGGCGGCATACTCGCCGAGGTAGACCTTAGTCTTGCGGTCGCGTGGGTAGGCGTCATACTGACGGTTGGTCTCAAAGAAGGAGCGCGGCTCATAGTAGTGCTCGTCGATGATGGGCATGCCCAGTTCGTTGGCGAGCTTCCATCCGTTCTCGAAGTCGGGGTTGCCGGGGTGCGAGCCAGGGCCTGCGGTACCCACGATGACAATCTCCGGGTGAGCCTTGGTCACCTTGTCATACATGTACTTGAAACGCTCAGCAAACTCAGGCGAGATCTTCTCCTCGTTGCCCAGGCCGAGATATTTCAGTCCGAAAGGCTTGGGGTGTCCCTGCTCGGCGCGCACCTTGCCCCACTTGGTGGTCACGTCGCCGTTGGCCCACTCGATGAGGTCGAGAGCATCCTGCACCCACTCGTCCATGTCGCTCATCGGCACCACGTCCTGTGCCTGCTCAGGCCACATGCCCCATCCGCCGTTGGCTCCCTGGCAGCTGACGCCGCAGGGCAGGATGGGCAATGGCTGCATGCCCATGTCCTCACACATCTGGAAATACTCGTAGTAGCCCAGTCCCACCGACTGGTGGTATCCCCACGTGTTCTTCAGTGGCCGGCGTTGCTCCTTGGGCCCGAGGGTGGTCTTCCAGCGGTAGGTATCCCAGAAGCCGTCGCCTCCGCCATGCACCACACATCCGCCGGGGAACCTCATGAACTTGGGGTGCAGAGCCTCGAGCGCCTCAGCGAGGTCGCGGCGCAGGCCGTGTCCCTTGTAGGTGTCCTGTGGCATCAGCGAGAAGGCATCGACATCCATCACACCCAGGTCGAGGGCCAGGATGCGCAGGGCCGCGTCCTTGCAGTCGTCAGCAGCTTGCAGCGTGACGGCATACTTGCTCCACTTGCCAGTGTTGACCGTGACGGTGGTGTCGGCCAGCACACGAGTGTCCTTGCCCGGGGTGACAAGTACCAGGCGCACGCGCTTGTCCTTGCCGTCGACGTTGCGGGCGAAGAACGACAAGTCATAGCGGCCACCCTTCTTCACCGTGATGCCGTCGAAGCCGTGGTTCTCCAGGCCAAAGCCTTTCCAGCCGTTGTAGTCCTTAAACTCGCGTGTGCGCTCGATGTTGAGGCGTATGTAGTTCTTGTTGTTCTCGTTGAGCGGGTCGGCCTGCAGGGCCTCCGCCTTGCCGAGCGAGTGTCCGGGGCGTATGACGCGCCATGCGGTGCCAGGGCCCCAGCCGTCGCGCTCGGCCATGTTGAACTCGAAGGCTCCGTTCTGCAACAGCTCGGCGTACAGGCCGCCGTCGGCCGATGAGCTGATGTCCTCAAAGAAGATGCCAATCAAGTTGTCGCTGATGGCCTTGCCGCCAGCGGGTGGTGTCATGCTTTTCTGTGCGTGGAGGCTCAGGGCAGAGGCCATGATGAGTGCCGCCAGGCAGATTTTTCGTTTGTTCATATGGGTTGGTTGTTGTTGGGTTTACGGCGGGTTCTGTCATTGCGCAAACGCCAATCCGTCATGGCTTTGGCGTTGCGTGGCAATGGACAGATAGCCCTCACCTTATATTATACAACGAGAGAAACAGCGTTTTCGTGTGTCGGCATCGTCTTATTTGAACAGGTGGGGCACAAATTCCTTGAGGCAGCGGCGCCATGTCAGCCACTCGTGGTGTGTGCCGGGCGACACATACACGTCGAGCTTCACGCCCAGGTCCTTGAGTTGCTTGGCCATGGCCTCCGTGCCGAAGTTCTCCTCCGAACCGCAACCCATGAACATGTAGTCCATCTGCTGGTTGAACTTCGCGGCATCAGCGAAGACACCGTTGTAGCACGTCTTCACGTCCACGCCAAAGAGGGCGCCGCTGAAGGTGCCGAGCGCCGCAAACTTGTCGAGGTGAGGCAGCACCGTGTTGAAGGTCTGCACGCCACCCCACGACAGTCCTGCCATGGCGCGGTGCTTGCGGTCGGTCTTCGTGCGGAAGGTCTTGTCGACCATGGGGATGAGGTCCTTCAGGATGACATCGTAGAACGTGGCGCCATACTGCTGGCGCGCCCGCTCCATGTCGGAACCGCGCGGAGCCGAGAAGGGCGCGCGTATGTCACCGCTCTCCATGACCACGATCATGGGCGTGGCCTTGCCTTGCGCGATGAGGTTGTCCATGACCTGCGCCATGTGTCCCTGTTTGCTCCATCCAGTCTCGTCCTCGCCCATGCCGTGTTGGAGGTAGAGCACTGGATAACGCTTCTTCGGGTGTGTCTCATATTCGGCCGGCGTGTAGACCATGGCCCGCCGATACTGGTGCTGCGAAGCGGCATAGTAGGTGCAGGAGCGCACCTGTCCTCGTGCCACGCCCTGTTGCGGGCGGTAGTAGTCGCCCTCCTCACCCTCGGCTATCTCGATGCCGCCGGCCTGTCGGCAGCAACCGAAGTAGGTGTCGCTTGCCGGGTCGACGACCGACACGCCATCGACGATGAGGAAATAATAGTGGAAGCCCACCACGAGCGGTGCCGTGCTGGCCCACCAGTCACCCTGCGCGTCCCTGACCATCGGGTAGCGTCGTCCGCAGATGTCCACCTCGACCTCCTTGGCCTGGGGTGCGTGGAGCTTGAAGTAGGCGTGTCGCTCGCTGTCCACCCGCGGATAGTCGTTGCCCGGCAGGGTGGTTTCGGCCAGTGTCGAGGTGCCCTCGCCCTTCACCAGGCGTATGGTCTGCTGGTCGTGTGCCATGAGCAGCTGTAGCATCTTCTCGCCATAGCGGCGGCCCAGCGTGCGGTAGCCCTCAGGCAGGAAGTGCAGGCCGTCGCCGCGTTGCGGACAGCCCACCGACGAGATGACGTGAGCCGTGGGTATGGTCTCGGCGATGTGGTCGATAATCTCATTGTGCTTCCAGCAGATGCCGCCCTCCTTCTGCTGCACCGTCTCGCCGACGAGCAGGGGCACGTCATCGGCCTTCAGTCCCAGGTCGTTGAGCATGCGCTCGTATATCTTCTTCACCTTCTGCGGCCAGTCTTGCTGTCCGTTGTTGGTCTCACCCTGGTGCAGCAAGATGCCCTTGATGACACCTTGTTGCTGGGCCCGCTTGGCCAGTTCGATGAGGCGGCCGTAGGGGTTGTCGCCGTAGGCGTGAGCGAAGTTGCGGAGCCAGTCGGCGGTGTTCTTGTCCTTGAGGTACGCGTCACACTTGTCGGGATCGAAGAGGGCGATGTCCGCTCCTCCCACCGCCACGGTGATGACGCCCACGCGGACGGCTTGTGGCAGGCGCGCCACCAGCGTCCGTCCGAAATAGTCGACAGGCGTCAGTCCTGTCGTGGGGCGAGCCAGAGGCGGCAGTGCCTTGTGCCATTGTCCTTTGACCCATCCCAGTCGTTCGTCGTCCATGGCGGCCATCGAGAGGAATCGGTCGTCCACTCCCGTGCGGTCCACCTCTTCTATAGTGGCGTTGCCTTCCATGTTCGATTGTCCGAAGCACAGGTAAATCTGGAAGTTGGGATCTACGGTGGCTGAGGCGCTCATGAGGGTTGTCAGCCACATTGTGAGCAGCAAGATGGTTTTCTTCATGTCTTTTGGCTTTTAGTGGTTCTTGCCCAGGGGCTTGTCAGCTGTCTCAAGCCAGCCGTGGGTGTGATGGTGTGATTTAGTCGCGGCAAAGTTAATGTTTTCTCTCCGCAACGGTTTTGCCACTTGTATCAAAAATGTTGCCACTTGTAGCAAGAGGGCGTTTCATGTAAATCTTCCTGTCGCCCCCCACACAACCGCTGACACCTGATCCGAGGTATAGCCATCTCCATATCTCAGGGCCTGCGGGCCTGTCCCTGAGCATAGCGTGCAAAGTAAGTGAGACACGTGTCGCGCCACTCACGGGCGCTGGCCACTTGCTCGCGCAGCAAGTCCTCGACACGCCGCCAGCGCGCCCCGTCGTCATCGCCATGGCTCATCTCCTCGCTTCGCAGCGACAGCCATACAGGCAGGTAGCCTTCCACGGCACGCACACCACGGTTGTAGTGGGCCTGCAGATTGTGCCACAGCGTCTGGCCATTGCTCATCCGGTGATTCCACCCGACATGGTGGAACCACAGGAGATACTCCTCCGGACAGGTGCCGGCGTCATCATAGAGCGAGCGGTAGGGTTCACGATACTGCGCCGTGGCCCCCGACCCTCGCGACGACCGGTCGAAGCCCACTCCCGCGCTGTCGGCCCGGTGGTAATAGACGGGACACCACTCCAAGGGATAGTCGGCCTTGTAGCCATCAGGTTCAGGGCCATAATGGTGGTCGAAACGGAAGATGTGGTGCAAGCCGAGCGGCATCATGTAGTCTACACAGTCCTCGCGGCTCCGCATCATGATGGGCCTCATCCTCCCAGCCAGCTCACGGCTGTCCCCGAAGGTGAGGCGCAACCACTCATCCGCGATGCTGTCGGCACTGAGCGTGGGATCCCAGGCCAAGCGCCCGAAGGCATACCAGTTGGCTTGCGAGAAGTCGTGGCCACACCAGTTGCGGTCATCACCGACATTGCTCACGCCCGCCACGCCCCGGAGCCGCGACGGCGACACAAAGCCGAGAAACTCCTTCCACATCGTGGCGAGATAGACCAGGTGCCTGGCCTGTCCCGTGTATTCCTGGGTGATCTGCCACTCCGCCATCTGGTCGGTGCGCGTCATCCGGTCGAAGATGGGGGCGTAAGGCTCACGCGGCTGGAAGTCGAGCGGTCCGTTCTTGCTCTGCAAGATGACATTGTCGGCAAACGTCCCGTCGAGTTCCTGAAACTCCGACACCGCCTGTTTCACACGATCCTCGCCCTTGTGCTTGGCCCCATAGACAAACGATCGCCACATCACAATGCCACCATGGGGCTTCAGGGCCGCCGCCAGCATGTTGGCACCATCGGCATGCGTGCGCCCATAGTCGAAGGGCCCCGGCTGCCCCTCAGAGTTAGCCTTGACGAGGAAACCACCGAAGTCGGGTATCATCCGATAGATCTCGTCAGCCTTTGCCGCCCACCATTGGCGCACGGCCGGATCCAGGGGATCGGCCGTCGCTGTCTGGCCGAGCGCCTTGGGCGACCCGAAGTTGACCGAGATGTAGACCCGCATGCCCCACGGGCGCAGGATATTGGCAATCATCCTCACCGAGTCGAGATAGACATGTGTGAGCATCTTGGGCGAGGCATTCACATTGTTGAGCACCGCCCCATTGATGCCCACCGAGGCGTTGGCCCGCGCATAGGCTTCTACGCGCAGAGCCTGTGGCGACGGATGGGCTGAGAAAAAGCTTTCGGGACGCAAGCCGCAGTTCCAGAAGATGCTCTTGCCGGCATAGCCACGCTCGATGGTTCCGTCGAGATTGTCCCAGTGGTTGAGCAGTCGAAGGGCGAAGGCAGGCCTGAAGAGGCTGTCCATGGCATGCATCTGCCCCAATGCCGAGAGCCGCCGGGCGGCAAACTGGCCATGGAGCAATCCCGCGCGTGTGGCCGACCGTATGGTCAGCCTGCCCCGCTTGTCGCAGACGAGGCGGAACGAGCCGTCGGCCAGCATGCGCCTGTCAAGGCGCGTGTGGGCCTTGGCCTCACAACGAGAAAGGCGTTCCAGCCACAGCCCGTGGCCGTCATTGGCCAAGGACAGGAGTGGTTGGAACGCCATTAGGAATGAGAAAGTAATCTTGAAAAGTCTTGTCATATGAACTTACCGATAGGATTCATCGGCAAAGTTACGACATGTCATCCACATCGCCGTCCTCCTTTGTCTCTGACTCTTTGCAGTAAGTCTCATAATATTCAGTGGGGTTCATACCGAAATGTTTTTTGAAGGCCGTGGAGAAATGGGCCCTGTTGTTGAATCCCACGGAGTAGGCCACCTGCGTGACATTGATCGCTCCCTCCCTGATGAGCTTGGCCGCCTGCTCCAGCCTGAGGTTGCGTATGAAGTCGGAGGTGGATATGCCCGTGATTTCCTTCATCTTGCGGTGCAGGTGCGCCCTGCTGATGCCCACGCTCTCAGTGAGCATCTCCACGTTGAAGTCCGGGTTTTGCAGGTTGTCGTTGACACACTTCATGATGCGCTCCATCAGTGCGTCGTTGTTGCCCTTCACGCTGATGTCCTTCACCTTGTCCTGCTGCTCCTGCGCTCCAGAGAACTTACCGCGCAGACGCCGCACGTTGTCCACAAGATTGTCGATGAGCACATGCAGCTCGTCCATGTCAAACGGTTTGGCCAGGTAGGCATCGGCCCCTCGCCGCAGTCCCTCCAGGCGGTGGGCCACATCAGCCTTGGAGGTGAGCAGTATGACGGGAATGTCGCTGATGTTGGGGTTGCCCTTGATCTCCTTGAGCAGGGAGATGCCGTCCATGGTGGGCATCACCACGTCGGAGATGACAAGGTCATAGTTGCCCGTGAGCAGTCGCTCGAGCCCCTCCTTGCCGTCGGCAGCTGTGTCAAACTTGTACCACGTGCCCAGTTCGCCGGCAATGTACTTGGGTATCTCGCGGTCGTCATCGACCACGAGTACACGCAGGTTACGGTTGGCCGTGGCCTTGCGCTTCTCCCTTACGGGTTCCGGTGCCTGCTCCGTCTCCATGATTTCTTCGGGGTTGAAGTGGTCTTTGCCTTCACGTAGCGTTACCTCAAAGCAGGCCCCATGCCCGGCGTCGGTGCGGTTGCGTGCGCTGATCTTGCCATGGTGCAGTTCCACGATGGCCTGGCAGAGGTTGAGCCCTATGCCCGTTCCCGCATGGTGTTCGCCCGCAAGGGTCTTTCCCTGGTAGAACCTGACGAAGAGACGACGGGCGTCGACGTTGCCCAATCCAGGTCCGTCATCGACCACGGCAAGGGTGACCGCACCGTCTCCTCGGCCCACACGCACATCAATATGGCCGCCCTCAGGCGTGTACTTCATGGCGTTGGACAAGAGGTTTGACACCACCTTGTCGAAGTTGATGCGGTCAATCCACACCTTCACCGCCTCATGGTCGGCTTGATAGGGTATGCCCTGGGCGTCGGTGAGGCGCAGGGTGATGTTCTTCTCGTCAGCCCTGAACTTAAACAGTCGGATGATAGGCTCCACGAAGTTGACAAGATCCGTCTCCTGGCACTCCAGCTTGAGCTGTTTCTTGTCGATCTTCCGTTCGTCCAATATCTGGTTGACAAGCATCATCAGCCGCTGCGCGTTGCGGTCAATGATGTCTATTTCCTCCGTGCAGTCGGTGCCGCCGAGCTTCTTCTTCAGTTTGGCGAGCGGTCCCATGATGAGTGACAGCGGCGAGCGTATGTCGTGCGTAGCATTGATGAGGAACCGCATCTTCTGCTCGTCCAGGTCAGCCTTGCGCTTGCGCTCATAGGTAAGCAAGACGAAAATGAGCAGCGAGGCGAAGAGGAGGAAATAGATGACATATGCCACGGTGGAGGCATACCACGGCGCGCGCACGGTGATCGTGATGGTGGTGGCGCGCTCCGAGAGGGAGCCATTGTAAGAGGCGCGCACCTCAATGGTGTAGGTGCCCGGCTCCAGCTTGTTGAACGGGATGGCGTTGACCCCCTCATCGGTCATGATCCACTTGCCACCGTTGATGCGGTAAGCAAATGAGATGTCGGCCTGGTTCCTGAAGTTGAGCAACGAGAACTCCAGGCTGAAGGAGTTTTCAGTGTAAGGCAAGGAGAACGTGCTGTCCAGGCAAGGCTTGCGCTGGCCGTCCACGATGAAGTTGGTGAGGCGCGCCGCCCCCACCTTTTCGTGCCGGGCGTTCACCGCCTGCGGGTAGAAGGTGGTCACGCCACTGGCCATGCCATAGAGGATGCGTCCGTCGGCCGTGTGAGCCATGGCACCCCTCACATACTCATGCCCCGCCAGTCCGCTTCCGCTGACATATCCGCAAAAGTCGCGTTTGGCCACATTGTATTGCCAGATGCCCATCGTGGTGCTTGCCCAGAGGTTGCCCTTGCCGTCTGTGGTCAGCGAGCAGATGCTCTTGCCGTCGAGCACCTCACTGCCTTGGAACCTGCTGGTCTTCCGTGTCTTCTTATTATATAGGTATAGGCCGTTGTCGGTACCGATGACGATGTTGCCCTGCCGGTCGGTCGTGATGGCATTGGCCTGCATGTTGGGCAGGATGATCGACCATCCGAGGTCGTCAAACCGTAGCGTGCGGGTGTTGAGGTTGCACACGCCGCTTGCGGTGGCGATCCACAAGCGGTGGTCACCGTCGAAGTAGAGCGCGCGCACCCAGTCGTTGCAGAGCCGGTCACCCGGTCGTTTGGCGTTCATGCTGAGCACGCTCACCTTGTCACCCTGCGTGTCGAGCACGTAAATGCCCCGGCTATAGACCGACACGAACAGGCGCCCCCTGCCGTCATCGGCCATGCCGTAGACACTTGCTCCCTCGAAGGTCAAGCGCTGTCGCGCCACCCCTGTCTCCGGCTGATAGCTGTAGAGCGCGTTGCCCGTGCCCAGCCAGTAGCCTCCCTGTCGGTCGCGGTAGATGATGTTGGTTCCGGCCGGTGCCTTCGGATGTGCCGTGATGCGTCCGTCGCGGTCGAAGCGGAACACGCCACTGTTGGGCACCACGCACCAGGTGTCTCCTTGGTCTCCATAAGCCAATGAGGACACGGCGCCGCCCGTGTTGTAGTTTTGCGACTCGAAGGTCCAAGTGCAGAACTCGTTTTGCTCATGGTCGCCGAGCATCAGCAGACCTTTCTTGTGACAGCTGACCCAGAGGTTATGATCCTTGTCCATGAACAGGTCCCGGACGTTAGCGGCCTGCGGTTCAAATCCCCTGACATCGATGCCCGGGTAGGGTTCGAGGCGCTTGCTTCCGCGCTGCGCCACGAGCACGCCACTCTCCGCTGTGCCCACGTAGACATTGCCTTGCCGGTCCGTCATGGCCGAGGTGATGGTCATGTTGCCCTTGAGGGGTCCGAAGTCGTAGCCTGCGTCACTGATGCGGTCGGTGCGGTAATCATATTGCGCGATGCCTGCGGTACAGGTGATGATGAGCTTGTCGCCGTGCTGCGAGAATCCCACGGGCTCTCCATAAGGCGACAGGTAACGCTGCGCCTTCAACTTGCCGCCCTCGCGATGGTATCTCACGATGGTCGAGAGATGGTTGCCCTGCCAGAGGTTTCCCTGGCGGTCCTCATAGATCTTGGTGAAGTACTCGTCAATGCCGTCCACCTTGTATTGCCGCAGCCAGGTCACGTTGTCACTTCCCCGCTTGATGGCATAGAGGCCATAGCCAGCCGTGCCGATGAGGATGTCGCCCGTGTGGCTCTCGATGATGCAGGAGATGCGGGGATCGCTTTTCCTGGGCAACCGGTAACGCACAAAGCGGTCGTTGGCGTAGTCGTATCTCATGAGTCCCCTGGCGCTTCCTATCCAGAAGCGTCCCTGCCGGTCGACGAGGAAGGAACTGATGCTGTTGTCGGTGAGTGAAGTGGTGTCACCATCGGCATGCAGGTAGTTGACAAAATGGTAACCGTCGAAACGGCTCAGCCCATAGTCGGTGCCTACCCAGATGTAGCCGTACCGGTCTTGCGTGACACGGTTGATCAGTGTGCTGGGCAGTTTGTCCGCCATGTACAGCAACCCGTTGTCAGCGCGCACCATGATGGCGAGCAGGAGCAGGAATACTAAGGTTAGCTTCGAATAAAAATGTCTCATAAAAGGTTGTTTTGCATGCAAAAATAATAAAAAAATGGATATATAGAGAAAAATGAGACAAAAAGAAACGCAGTAGCGACAAGAAAACCGATTATTCAAATGATAAATGCCTAATTTTGCGGCATCAAACCTATACGGACATGAAAAGAATGTTATCACTCCTCAGCCTGCTGTGCCTGTCACTGGCCACCTTGGCACAACGTCAGGCAGGCTCCCCGGTGGCCTCACCGGCCCCTTGGGTGGGCACCTTCGCCACGGCACCCGAGTTCACCGGACCATCGGACATGCCCCAGCATGTGGGCCTGTCGGGCAACACGCTGCGCCAGGTGGTGCGCGTGTCGCTGGGCGGCCAGCGCATGAAGGTGGAACTGTCCAATGCCTTCAGCGACGAGCCTGTGGAGATACGGGCGGCGTATGTGGCCGATGCCGCCGACTCGTCGGCCATCGTGGCCAAGACGGCACGCTACCTGACGTTTGCCGGCAAGCGCTCCGTCACCATCGCGGCGGGCCAAAGCGTCTGCTCCGACGAACTGGCGTATGCGCTCCGTCCGCTACAACGCCTGGCGGTGACCCTCTGCTATGGCAAGGCCACTCCCCGGCACATGACATCACACCGGGGCTCGCGCACCTTCTCTTATATAGCTCCGGGCGAGGTGAAACCCGGCCAACGCTTCCGCACGGCGGAGCGACTGGCCCACTGGTACAACCTGACCAAGGTCTGCGTGCGCTCGGAGGCCAAGGCCGTGGCGGTGCTGGGCAACTCGATCACCGACGGGCGCGGCAGCACCACCGACGCACAGAACCGCTGGCCCGACCGCATGGCCGAGGCGTTCGGGGGCAAGACGGGCGTGCTCAACTTAGGCATCGGCGGCAACTGCGTGCTGCGCGGAGGCCTCAGCGAACCGGCCCTCAAGCGCTTCGACCGCGACATCCTCGGCCAAGAGGGTGTGGAGGCGGTCATCGTGTTCCAGGGCACCAACGACATCGGAGGGGCACGGGGCAACAGCGAGCAGGTGGCCCGCGAGCTCATCGAGGCCTACGCGGGCATGGCCAGGAAGATACACGACCGGGGCATGAAAGCCTATGTGGCCACCATCACACCCTTCCGGGGCAACGCCTGGTACTCGCTCTTCCACGAGGCCGCCCGGCAGACGGTCAACGAGTGGATGCGCCACACGTCCGACTTCGACGGTGTCATCGACTTCGACCTGCTGACGCGCGACCCGCAACAGCCCGACCGCCTGCGGCCCGACTACTCCGACGACTGGCTCCACCTCAACCCCGCGGGCTACGAGGCCATGGGGCGTTATGCCGCCGGGTGCCTGTCAGGGCGCAACGACTAAGCGACGCTCCCCGCACGACCATCATACCAAACAACCGATAGGTGGGCACCATCCGTCCCCACCGCAGAAGACTGAAAACCATGGAACACAACGCATCATCCACCGCCTCACGCGGCTTCTATCGTCTCAACTGGCTGCAGCGCATCGGCTTCGGCTCTGGCGACCTGGCACAAAACCTCATCTACCAGACCATCTGCATGTACCTGCTGTTCTTCTACACCGACATCTACGGCCTGCGTCCGGGTGTGGCCGCCACGATGTTTCTCGTGGTGCGCCTGGTCGACGTGCTGTGGGACCCGCTCGTGGGAACCTACGTCGACAAGCACAACCCGCGCTGGGGCAAGTATCGCTCCTACCTCCTCCTGGCGGGACTGCCGCTGACGGTGCTGGCCATCCTCTGCTTCTGGAACGGCATGGAGGGACAGACCGACACGCTGAAGCTCATCTACGCCTATGTGACCTACGTCGGCCTGTCGATGTTCTACACGCTGGTCAACGTGCCCTATGGCGCCCTCAACTCCTCGCTGACGCGCGACACCGACGAGATCACCATCCTGACCTCCGTCCGCATGTTCATGGCCAACGTGGGCGGCCTGTGCGTGTCGGCCGGCGTGCCCATCCTCGTGGCGCTGCTCGCCGCGGCGCGTGAGCTGCCTACCGAGATGGCCCTCTTCATGGGCCTGGGCTCGCTGCCCTCGTTCATCTTCATGCCCCTGGTGCCGGCCATCAAGCGGCGGGTGGGCAAGAAAAACATGTTCTACATCTTCCTCACCGTGGCCATCGTCGGCATGGCCATGCTCTATGTCATCAGCCGCATGGGCCGTGTGGCCGACCACATCACGCTGGTCTACATCGCCCAGTTTGTCAAGTCGACGGGTGTCATCGTGGCCACGGGCTACATGTGGGCGCTCATCCCCGAGGTCATCTCCTACGCCGAGTACACCAGCGGCAAGCGCATCGCCGGCATTGTCAACGCCCTGACGGGCATCTTCTACAAGGCCGGCATGGCCCTGGGCGGCGTGGTGCCGGGCGCGGTGCTGGCCTTCACGGGCTATCGGGCGGCAGCCCGGCAGGAGAGCAGCGCGCTGCCCTCCGACAGCCACGCCTGGTTTGTGGCGATGCTCATCTACGCCCTCGTGGGCCTGGCGCTGCTCGTGTTCTGCTTCTCGCAGACCAAGGAGCGCGTGGTGATGGACGAGAAGGACACCAAGAACGTGAAGGTGAGCGACCTGTGGACGGAGTTCTTCCACAACCGTCCGCTGCGCGTGGTGGCCCTGTTCTTCATCACGGCCTTCGCCATGATGTCGGTGGGCAACGCCGCCGGCGCTTACTTCATGAACGGGCTGGAGCAGCAGGCGCCCCTCGCACAGGAGGGCATACGCTGGCTGGTCTGCGTCATACCGGCCATACTGCTCGTGCTGGCCATGTGGATCATCTCCAAGTATGAGCTCACCGACGAGGTGATCGACGACATCAACCGGCAGATAGAGGCCCGCCACACCGCTGACGAATCATAACCGAAGGGCATGGCGCCCTTGCGGGCACCGCGCCCCTAACCTGTAAAAACCACAAAAAGGCAGGCTCCACAAAAGCCTGCCGCAAAAGACTACAAAAACATGAAAAAGAACCTGATTACCCTGGCCCTCGCCCTGGCCAGCCTGTTGCCCGCCCAGGGCCAGACACTCAAGGAGGCCGCCGCCGGCCAGTTCCTGATCGGCGCCGCCGTCAACACCGACGTGGTGTGGGAGCGCGACGCTCCGGCAGCCGACATCGTGAAGCGCCACTTCAACTCCATCGTGGCCGAAAACTGCATGAAGGCGGAGAAGATACACCCTGAGGAGCACCGCTACGACTGGCGAGACGCCGACCGGACGGTGAAGTTCGGACAGGACAACGGCATGACCGTCATCGGACACACGCTCATCTGGCACTCGCAGTGCCCACCCTGGATGTTCCGCGACAGCCAGGGCAAGCGCGTCACACGCGAGGTGCTCATCGACCGCATGTACCACCACATCACCGACGTGGTGACGCGCTACAAGGGACGTGTCAAGGGATGGGACGTCATCAACGAGGCGCTCAACGACGACGGCTCGTACCGCAAGACGCCTTACCTCGACATCATCGGACCCGACTACTTTGTGCTGGCCTTCCAGTTTGCCCATGCCGCCGACCCCGACGCTGAGCTCTACTACAACGACTACTCGCTCGACAAGCCCGCGAAGCGCGAGGGTGTGGTGCGCCTGGTGAAGATGCTCAAGGACAAGGGCTGCCGCGTCGACGCCGTGGGCATGCAGAGCCACTGCGGGCTCGACTACCCCGACCTCACCGACTATGAGCAGTCCATCCAGGCGTTCATCGCCGCCGGCGTGAACGTGCAGTTCACCGAGCTCGACATCAACGTGCTGCCCAACCCCAAGGGATTCGGCGGAGCGGCCATCGAGCAGAACAGCGCCTACCGCGAGCAGATAGACCCCTACCGCAAGGCTCTGCCCAAGAAGGTGGAGCGGCAGCTCACCAGTCGCTACCTCGACCTCTTCAGGCTCTACAGGAAATATGCCGACCACGTGAACCGCGTCACTCTCTGGGGTGTCTACGACAAGACTTCGTGGCTCAACGGCTGGCCCGTGCCCGGGCGCACCAACTATCCCCTCTTCTTCGACCGCGACTACAAGGCCAAGCCGGTGGTGAAAGAGGTGGTCAATCTGCTCACTGACAAACAAAAATAAAGACAGAGGATATAAGTAATGGTGAAAAAACAAGTTGCCCAATTATGTGACGATGAAAAAACAACTTACGAAACCTGCAAAATTGGGTAAGTTATTTTTTTACCATTACCAACCTCCCCAAAAAGAAAGGACTGTAACCATGAAAACAAGATACCTCTTTCCTGAGGACTACATGGCCGACCCGTCGGCCAATGTCTTCGGCGGCAAATTGTATGTGTACCCCTCACACGACCGCGACAGCGGTGCGGCGTTCGACGACGACGGCGGCCACTTCCAGATGCGCGACTACCATGTGCTGCGCCTGGAGGGCGACCCCATGACGGCGCCCGTGACCGACTGCGGCAAGATACTCGATGTCGACGAGGTGCCGTGGGCCGAAAAGCAGATGTGGGACAATGATGTGGTGGAGATCAACGGGCGCTACCACCTCATCTTCTCGGCCAAGGACTACAACGGCGTCTTCCACCTCGGCGTGGCCGTGGCCGACCGTCCGGAGGGACCCTTCACACCACAGCCCGACCCCATACGCGGGTCGTACAGCATCGACCCGTGCGTCTTCAAGGACGATGACGGACAGGTCTACTGCTACTTCGGAGGCATCTGGGGCGGACAACTGCAATGGTACTGCAACAACAAGGCTCTGAAAGACGAGCACCTGCCGCAGGGCAAGGAGGCTCCGCTGCCGTCGCGCGTGGCACGCATGACCGACGACGGACTGCAGTTTGCCGAGGCGCCACGGCCCGTAATCATCGTCGACAGGGAGGGCCGGCCCCTGCCCGCCGACGATCCTCACCGCTTCTTCGAGGCCAGCTGGATGCACAAGTACCGGGGACGCTACTACTTCAGCTACTCCACGGGCGACTCGCACCTGCTCTGCTATGGCGTGGCCGACAATCCCTACGGGCCGTTCACCTACCGGGGCGAGCTGCTGCAGCCTGTCGTGGGATGGACCACCCACCACAGCATCGTGGAGTATCAGGGCCGCTGGTATCTCTTCCACCACGACTGCGTGCCGTCGGAGGGCACCACGTGGCTGCGCAGCCTCAAGGTGGCGCCGCTCACCTACGACGCCGACGGTGACATGCACGTGTGATACCTGACGACCGACCTAACGACAGCGGCGCCCCCGGAGATGGTTCCGGGGGCGCCGCTGTCGCATCTGCCGAGAGGTCAGCCGATGAGGTTGAGGAAGAGGGTGATGATGCCCGTGTTGATGAGGTCCACAAACATGGCGCCGATGATGGGCACGATGAGGAAGGGCTTCACCGAGTAGTGATACTTGTAGCACACGGCACTCATGTTGGCCATGGCGTTGGGCGTGGCGCCCAGGCCGAAGCCACAGAAGCCTGCCACGAGCACGGCCGCGTCGTAGTCGCGCCCCAGGAGCGGGAACGCCAGGAAGTAGGTGAACACGGCCATGACCGCCACCTGGGCCACGAGGATGAGGATGAGCGGCAGGGCCAGCGACTGCAGTTCCCACAGCTTGAGCGAGATCATGGCCATGCCCAGGAACACCGACAGGCTGATGTTGCCCACGCTGACGATCTTCTCCATCTCCAGGCTCTTGCGCCAGCGCGTGTGCTCCATGACGTTGCGCACGATGGCGGCGGTGACGAGCGCACCGAAGTAGGTGGGAAAGGTGATGCCGGTGCGTTGCAGCAGATGGCTGGCCACGGTGCCCAGGGCCATGACGATGAGCAGGGCGTAGGTGGCCGAGGCGTACTGCTGGAACTCGTGCTCGTTGGAGCTCAGGTGCTGGGCCTGGCCGGCGGGCAACGACTCTTCGCTCTCAAAGCCGGCCATGCCGGGATCGAGCGTGTAGTTCTTGGGCTCCATGTGCTCCGTCGTGAGCTTCTTGCGGATGAGGCGCTCGGCGATGGGACCGCCGATCATCGAACCGGCTATCAGGCCGAAGGTGGCGGCAGCCAGCGACACCGTGGCAGCGCCCTGCAGGCCCATGTGCTCCAGCACGCCGCTGAAGCCGCCTGCCGTGCCGTGGCCGCCCGCCATCGAGATGGAGCCGGCGGCCATGCCCACAAGGGGATTGACACCCAGCGCACGGGTGATACCCAGTGGCAACAGGTCTTGCACGGTAATGATGGCCACCAGGAGGATGAGCATCGTGACGAGCGTCTTGCCGCCCTGCCGCAGCACCTTGAGATTGGACTGGAACCCGACGGAGGTGAAGAAGGCAAGCATGAACACGTCTTTCAGTGTGCCGTCGAAGGTGATCTCGACGTGGGCGATGACATAGATGAGGAGGGTCGCGACGGAAAACAAAATGCCGCCGGAGACGGGTGAAGGGATGCAGAACTTTTGCAGCCAACTGACCTTGCGGGTCAATATCATGCCCACTACCAGGGCGAGGGCGCCGATACCAGCCGACTGCAGCATATCCAGTGTGATGTTTTGTGTCATATAAAGAGCGCTTGGTTGTTACAAAGTAGGTGCAAAATTACAACTTTTCTTTCAAAACACCATGGTCTTCGCCCGTTTTCTTACCATTTGTTCTTTTTTGGCGCAGCATTGTTGGACTTGGCAGGACAGGGGCATCAGCGGTACTGTGAACAATTCTTCGGCTTCACGGTCGGCTTGTCGCTTGCACCAGCAGGCGGGCCTCGTCCGCTCACCACAGCGATGGTGTGGCGACAGAGGGGATAGAAGAAAAGTGGGAATGTCATGTTTTTTGGTGCAAAAGTTTGTCACGGAGAGCGCGTGAAATAGAACGCGAAAATCGCCTTTTTTGTCCATCGCGCCGCGATTTGCATGGGGTAATTTTGCGATAAAGGGT
>DJOV01000077.1 GCA_002437285.1 Prevotella sp. UBA6429
TGTATTTGTTGTCTTAAAAATGACTCTTCCGGAATTTGGAGTGACGAGACCAGTGACTTGAATGTAAACCGATATAAACCGCTTACGCAGTAGAATTGCAAACTGGGTAAACCGCTCACGCAGTAGAACTGTAATCTGGCGAAACCGCACACGCAGTAGGACTGTAAACTGGTTAAACTGCTTCGCATGTCTCGTATGCCATTCCGTTTGAAGAGGGGGCTGAACAACAATGATTGCTCAGAAAATGACCGGAAATGGTGAAAAATAGCGGGAAAATGATTAACTTTGCAAGCAGAAACCATCTTGTGTGGTTTATTGTCATGCACCTTTTCTCGCCAGGGCAGAGCTGAAGCCAGCTTCGCTTTGCTCATCTGGCTGAACGTAAAGGAACGTATAAATAGAGCAATATAGTCTTCGATGTCTATCGATGCGTGTACCCGTGGAGAGCAGCTTGTCTCCATCAGCGCCGGTCTTGCAGTCGGTGCCCTCTTGTCTGTCTCATGTGAAATTGGTGTGATCATGAAGCCGTGGCGGGTGTCCACCCGTTATGCCCTGGCCGGCTTGTGATACAATTGCTTTTATGCCTGTCTCTTCTTTAGAAACCACACTTGCCGATAGCCCGCACTGGTATGTGCTGCGCACCACTTACGGACAAGAAAAGAAAGCCTACGACTATCTGTCCGCCCGCCAGGTGGAGGCGTTCCTCCCCACGGAGAAGGTGTGCCGCGTCATACACGACAAGCGCAAGCTGGTGGAGCGATCGTTGCTGCCCAATATCCTGTTTGCCCATGGCACCGAAGAGCAGTTGAAGACCTTTGTCTACGACAACGTGAACCTCCCTTTCCTGCGATTCTATTACCGCTACCGGCATACGGACGGCTGCCTGCAGAAAGAACCCCTCATCGTGCCCGACGCCCAGATGTCCACCTTCCGCATCATCTGCGAGGCGCGCAGTGCCGACGCCATCGTGGCGCGGCGCGCCATACCCCGTTTTCAGCGGGGCGAGCTGGCGCGTGTGGTGGAAGGCAAGTTTCGCGGCGTGGTGGGCCGTGTGGTGCGATACAAGGCCCAGCAGCGCGTGGGCATTGTCATCGACGGGCTGCTCACGGTGGCCACCGCCTACATTCCCGATGCCTTTCTGGAACGGGTGACGGAAAACGCTGGAACGGACAACCGGTAACATCAGTAATGCAAAACACATAATATGACTATGATATCTGCGAGAATCACACACACACACACACTGTGGCGTGCCGTCGTGGTGTGCCTGGCATGCCTGTGCCTGGCAGCCTGCTCCACGCCGAAGGACATCGCCTACTTCCAGGATGCCGAGGCGCTCAACGGCATGGCCCTGCAGGCCGAACAGCAGTTTCGGTTGCGCCCGGAGGACAAGATCAACATCGTGGTGAACAGTTCCAACCCGATGCTGGAGCAGCAGTTCACGCTGACAACGCCCAACCCCAACTATGCGCTCGGAGCCACCGTGTCCACCAAGACAGCCAACAGCCGCAACGGCAGCTACACCCAGACCATCGCCTACACCGTCGACGAGCAGGGCACCATCGACTTCCCGGTGCTCGGCAAGATCTCAGTGGGCGGCAAGACGCGCAAGGAGGTGGCGCAGTACATACAAGACCGCCTCATCGCGCGCGAGCTGGTGAGCGACCCCATTGTCACCGTGGAATACGTGAACATGGGCGTGAACGTGCTCGGCGAAGTGGCAAAGCCCGGACACATCGACATCAGCAAGGACCACTTCACCCTTATCGACGCACTGTCTTACGCCGGTGACATGACCATCACCGGCAACCGCAAGAACGTGATGGTGACACGACAGGTCGACGGCGCCAACCAGGTGTACACCGTCGACATGACCAACATGCAGCAGGTGCTCAACTCGCCCGTGTACTATCTGCAGCAGAACGACCTCGTGTACGTGGCGCCCAACAACAAGCGCAAGCGCGAGGCCAATGCCACGGGCAACACGTTCAACACGCCGGCAGTGTGGATCTCGATAGCGTCGCTGCTCACCACCATCACCGCCTTGATCATCAAATAAAGAAATGGAAAGCAACAATACTACAGTCCGCCGGCAGGCGGACGACTTCATCACCATCACCGACCTCTGGCACATCTGCCTCGCCCACTGGACCTGGTTTGTGGTGTCGCTCATCATCTGCATAGCCCTTGCAAGCCTGTATCTCGCCTCGACGCCCGACAGGTATACCCGCGAGATGGCTGTGCTCGTGAAGCAGGACACGCAGGGCAAGAGTGCCGGCAAGGCCAGCAATGGCGACAACAGCGACTTCAACGACATCGGACTGGTGCAGCAGCCCGTCAACGTGGTGAACGTGCAACGCCAACTGGTGTCGCTCGACGTGCTCACCGAGGTGGCGCGCCGCGTGCTGCATCCCAAGAGCGAGCGTGAGGCGCTGCGAATGGCCGAGAGCATGAAGGCCAACCTGAAAGCCGAGATCGACGATGACAAGTCGACCATCATCAATGTCAAATATGCGGGGCTCTCGCCCGAGGAGACGGAGACCGTGCTGCGCACCATCGTCAGCGTGTACGACGAGAAGTGGGTGGCCGACAAGAGGCAGATGACCCTCAGCACCAGCCGGTTTATCGAGGCGAGGCTGCGCCTGCTCGAGCGCGACCTCGGCAATGTGGACGACAGCATATCCAAGTTTAAGACGCACAACAAGATCACCGACCTCGACCGCGTGAGCGACATGTATCTGCAGCAGCAGAGCCAGTCGGACGCCGAGATACTGCGCCTCACCAGCCAGCGCTCCATGGCACACTACATTCTCGACATCCTGAAGGACAAGGGAGCACGCCACCAGCTGCTGCCCACCAACTCGGGACTGGACAACCAGATGGCCGAGACACAGATCAGCCAGTACAACACCATGTTGCTGCAACTGAAGAACAACCTTGCGGGCACCTCGTCGCAAAACCCGCTCATCATCAAGCAGGAGGCTGAGCTCGACGACGTGCGCCGCAATATCCTCTCCACCATCGCCAACCAGATCAAGACGCTCGACATACAGCTGCAGGCCATGCAGGGCTACAGTGGCGAGGCCAGCTCCAAGATATCGTCAAACCCCAGCCAGGCCAAGCATCTCGTGAGCGTGGAGCGCGAGCAGAAGGTGAAGGAGAGCCTCTATCTCTACCTGTTGCAGAAGAAGGAGGAGAACGATATCAGCATGACCTACACCGCCGTCAACACGCAGGTGATCGACATGCCCCATGGCAGCGACACGCCGACGTCGCCCAACAAGCGCCTCACGCTGTTTGCAGCCGTGCTGCTGGCCCTGCTGGTGCCTACCGTCATCCTCTTCACACGCGAGTCGCTCGACAACACCATACGCGACAAGCAGGACGTGGAGCACAACACGACCCTGTCGCTCATCGGTGACATCCCTCTCTACGTCAAGCAAGGAAACGGCATCATCCGAAAGCTCTCGCACAAGATGAGCCGTGGCGGCCTTGTCGTGGAGGAGGGCAAGCAGGACATCGTCAACGAGGCCTTCCGCATGCTGCGCACCAACATCGAGTTTATGACGCCCCGGCGGGGCGAGAACAACGTCTACGTCGTCACCTCTTTATATGAGGGGTCGGGAAAGACCTTCGTGGCGGCCAACCTCGCGCTCACCCTTGCCTTGACAGGCAAGCGCGTGCTCTTCATCGACGGTGACCTGCGCCACGCCTCGGCCTCACACCTGTTTCGCACGTCGACGGCGGGCCTGGCCGACTATCTCGGCGACAAGCAGAACGACCTCACCAAGCTCGTACAGCAGAGCGACCAGCAGCCATCGCTCGACATCATGCCCGTAGGAACCATACCGCCCAACCCCACGGAGCTGCTCTCGGGCGACCGCCTCGAAGGGCTCGTCGAGCAGGTGCGCACCAGCTACGACTTCATCCTCATCGACTGTCCTCCCACCGGGACCCTGGCCGACGCGGGACTGATCGAGCGCTTTGCCGACCGTACGCTCTTTATCATCCGTGCCGGACTGTTTGAGCGCCGGCGCCTGGAGGACATCGAGCTCTATGCGGAGACAGAGCGCTACAAGCATGTGTCGCTGGTGCTCAACGCCACCAAGGGCGGAGGACGGTACGGCTACCGCTATGGCTATCATTACGGCTATCATTACGGCTACGGCAAGAAAAAGGGCTTTCTGGGGAAATAGGCAACTGAAACGAATGAATATCGCCGACACACGCATCGCGCACAACACCCTGTATATGTATATACGGCTCATCGCCACCATGGTGATCGGACTGTATGTGTCGCGCTTGGCCATCGCCCTGCTGGGTGTGTCAGACTACGGACTGTTCTCCGTCGTGGGCGGCGTGCTGGCCATGTTCACGTTCATCAGCAGTTCGCTCGCCTCGGCCACGAGCCGCTTCTTCAACATTGAGATGGGCAAGGAGGGAGGCGACGTGAACGCCTCGTTCAACATCAACCTGGTGCTGCACTGCGCGGTGGCTGCCCTCGTGTTGCTGCTGGCCGAGACCATCGGCCTGTGGTACGTATGCCGGCATCTCAACGTGGAGCCGGGCAAGCTCGACGATGCCGTGTTCGTCTATCAGGTGAGCATACTGACAGCTTGCCTCGGCATCGTCAACACGCCCTACCAGAGCCTGCTCACCGCCCATGAGCAGTTTGGCTTCCTGGCCCTGGTCGACATCGCCAACGCGCTGCTGCGGCTCGCCTGTGTGCTCGGGCTCACGCTGCTGCCCGAAGCGGGAGTGCGCCTGTACAGCCTCATCTTCGCCCTGACCACTGCCACCTCGTTCGTGGCCTACCACTATAGGGCTTTCCGTGGATGGCGCGACACCATCAGGCCCCGGTTTGTAGGGGGATGGGGTCGCTACCGCGAGGTGCTGGTGTTCAACAACTGGAACCTCCTTGCCACCATGGCTTACATGGCCAACTCGTCGGGGGTGGACCTGCTGTTCAACGCCTTCTTCGGCACACCGATGAACGGAGCGTTTGCCGTGAGCAAAACGGTGAAGACAAGCATCATGAACTTCACCGGCAACTTCGACACTGCCTCAGCGCCGCAGATCGTGCAATCGTACGCCGCCGGCGACCGCGAGCGCTACACGTACCTCTGCCACAAGCTTGGCCGCATCAACATCCTCATGTTTGAACTGCTATGCTTCCCGCTACTCGTGGAACTTCATTTCGTCTTGCACCTGTGGCTCGGCAAGGTTCCGGCCGGTGCCTACGAGCTGACTTTCCTCGCCATCATTCAGGGCGGCGTGGCCCTCACGGCCGGAGGAATATACAATCTCATCAACGCCACGGGCCGCATCAAGTGGTTCAAGATCAACGTGAGCTTCTTCTTCCTCGTCTGCCTGCCCCTGGGCTACTGGATGTTCAGCCTTGGCATGCCCTATTACGCCATCGTGCTGCTGCTCATTGCCGCCGACATCGTGCAGCGTGCCATACAGCTCATGCTCATGCACCGGCTGCTCGGTTTCGACTCGCTGCAGTATGTGCGCAAGGCATATCTGCGACCGGCCGTGATAGCCGCCGTCATGACTCTCTTGATATACGTCCGCGCTCAGTTCACCGTCGACGCTGCTGCATTGCGTCTGCTCGCAATTGCCACGACAGCAGCGCTTACAGCCATTCTCGTATACCACGTGGGACTAACAGGCGGAGAGCGCAAGGCGGTGCGCGAGAAGATGGCCCTGACAAGAAAGTTGCGGTAAGAATGCGCATACTGTTCATCACTCATGCCAACGGCATGGACGGAGCCAACAGAAGTCTGCTTCAGCTCGTAACGGAGCTGCACCGTAACCACGGCGTGGAGCCAGTGGTGGTGTGCCCGCGTGACCGGCTCTCGCACGTCATGGCCGAAGCCTTCGGCAGGGAGAACATAGCGTGCTTGCCTGTGCCGCTGGTGAGGTTCAAGCTGGAAGGGCACAGGTCGATAGTGGCAAAGTGCATGCTTGCCGCCTCGTTTCTCTTACACAACCTTTATCTCATCTATGCGTTGAGAAATGTAAAGTTCGACTTGGTTCACTCCAATAGTAGCGTGATAGACATGGGTGCGTACCTCGCCATGTGGAGAGGTGTGCCACACGTGTGGCACCTGCGCGAGTTCGGGTACGAGGATTTCCGCATGATGTCGGTATTCGGCAAGCGTTACGAGCGGTGGGTATACGGGAAATGCCGCATAGCCATAGCCATATCCAAAGCCATCGAGCAGAAGTTTAAGCCACTGTTTGGCGACCGTCTGCGACTGGTGTACAACGGTGTCGTTCCTAAGGATGACTCGTTGTCGGCAACCCATGCGAACGGTGTGCCTGCCTTCTGCATCGTGGGCCGCCTTGAGCCTAACAAGAACCAGATGGAGGTGCTGGAGGCTTGCCGGCTGCTGAAGCAGGAAACAGAGCATCCATTCAGTCTGTTGGTTATTGGTGCAGGCGGCAATACTGCCTATACAGAAGAGCTGAAGCAATATGCAGCAGACAACGGCTTGGGAAACAATGTTGTGTTTATGGGCTATCGCAGCGACGTGCCCGAGGTGCTCAGCCGTTGCGACGTGGGAATAACGGCATCTACCAACGAGGCTTTCGGACGTGTCACCGTGGAGTATATGATGCAGAACCTTGCCGTCATTGCTACTGACACGGGGGCCAATCCCGAGATCGTCAGCGACGGCGATACCGGACTGCTTTACCGCTTGGGCGACGCGCGGCAGCTGGCCGACAAGATGCTTGCGCTTTTGGGTGACCGCGCCTTGCTGCTACGCCTCGCCGCCAACGGCAAGCGGCATGCGTTGAAGGGCTTCTCTTCGGTGAAGAACTCCGACCGCATTTACAATCTTTACACCACATTGGTAAAGAAATAATCAAGGTTCCCGCTCTTGGAACAAACCATATAGGATAAACGATGAGCAACGACATACGCGCCATAGCCTTCTACCTTCCGCAGTTCTATCCCACACCCGAGAACGACCGGTGGTGGGAGCCGGGCTTCACCGAGTGGACCAACGTGGCGAGTGCCAAGCCTTTCTTCAAGGGGCACTACCAGCCGAAGCTGCCTCGTGACCTGGGATTCTATGACCTGCGCGTGCCCGAGACGCGCAAGCGGCAGGCCGAGCTGGCACGCGAGGCTGGCATAGAGGGTTTCTGCTACTGGCACTACTGGTTTGGCGGCGGCAAGCGGCTGCTCTCTGGGGTGTTTGATGACGTGGTGAAGAGCGGCAAGCCTGACTTCCCGTTCTGCCTGTGCTGGGCCAACCACTCATGGTATGCCAAGACATGGAAGCCTGACGCACCCAACAGGTTGCTCATGGAGCAGACTTATCCCGGCGTAGACGATTACAAGGCCCATTTCATGGCCATGCTGCCGGCGTTCAGGGACAAGCGGTATATGAAGGTCGACGGGCGGCTGCTCTTCGGGGTGTTCATCGGGTCGGACATTCCCGATTGCCAAGTGTTTTTTGATACTTGGAACCGGCTGGCGGCAGAGCACGGCTTGCCGGGCTTCCACTTCTTCTCGCTCGCCCAAGGACAGGAGCGCATCGACAAGCTGAGGGGGTTGGGCTTCGACCGTATCGTGACCGACGCGTATAGCGATGTCATTAAGGAAGACCCGCTCTTCATACGCAAGTTGCGCCGCCTGCTCCACCGCCCCACTGTTGTGGCTTACTCACACTATGCCGGAAAGGCGCTGGAGTTCTTCAACCGCAACAGTACATGTACACCCTGCATCGCCCCCAACTTCGACCATACGCCGCGAAGCGGGTTCCGCGGACACCTGCTGCAAGGCAGCACACCCGGAAAATGGGGCAAGCTGTGCCGCATGACCAGGGACTATATCCTGCACAACGATGCCATTGATGACCTGCTCTTCATCAAGTCGTGGAACGAGTGGGGGGAGGGCAACTACCTTGAGCCCGACCGACGCTGGGGAAAAGCATACATTGAAGAAACTGCCCGAGTGCTTGTTGCGGAAAAAGTAAAAGACAAATGATGTTATGATGAAGTTTCCTAAGGTCTCCGTCGTCACCGTCACCTACAATTGTGTGGACTTGGTGGAGAGCACCCTGCGCAATGTGCTCAAGCAGACTTATCCCAATCTTGAGTATATCGTCATTGACGGCAACAGCACCGACGGCACGCGCCAGGTGATAGAACGCTATGCCGACCGTCTGGCCTACTGGGTGTCGGAACCCGACAGCGGCATCTATGACGCGATGAACAAAGGCATCCGTGCCGCAACGGGCGAATGGGTGATTTTCATGAATGCAGGCCACTATTTCTTCCGACCCACTACGGTGGAAGAGGTGTTCGGATGGTATGACGACAGGGGAGAGACATTGATTGCAGGCGGAATACGTTGTTTCGTCAAGGAAGGATATTTCGACAGTATGCCGGAGGTTCCAGGCAAGGAAATATGGGATTGGAGGATGTTTAGGCATCAAGCCACCTTCATCAGGCTGTCCGTACACAAGGAAAACCTGTTTGCCCTGAATCTGAAAATCGTGGCCGACTACCATTTCTTCATGAAGATGATGCTCGCCAACGCTCCGTGCGTCATCTACGACGGCATCGTGGCATTGTATAGAAATGAGGACGGTGTATCTACAAGTTATGAAAACTTCACGAAAATGTGGGATGAAAGGCTCAAGGTGATGCAAATGTTGGGCGCATCGGAAAAGGAAATACGGAAAAAGAGACGCCAAAGGCGCGAGATAAAGGTGCGGAGATGGCTGCTGGTTGTGGTAAGAACCATCTTCCCCTTCATTTACCGACCGTACCATCTGCGCATGTACATACGGCAACCGCTGGAAGAGACGCTGAAAGATGCATAGGCTGTGCGCTGATGCCTATTGCAAAAAGGTATAGTATGATGCAAGACAACACTTCACGACAAGCGAAAGTGTCTGTTATCGTTCCGCTATTCAATGCGGAGCCATACATAGAACGGTGCCTATGCTCCATCGTCAGCCAAAGTCACCACAACCTGGAGGTGATTGTGGTTGATGACGCAAGCACGGATGCGTCGGTGGCACTTGTCAAACAATTCATGACAAGACATCCTGGCGTGCGCCTCATACAGCACAGCACGAACCAAGGCTCCATGTTGTCGCGCCGTGACGGATTCGAGGCTGCTACGGGAGATTTCATGATGTTTGTCGACGCTGATGACACATTGCCTGATGATGCTGTCGAGCGACTGGTCAACATTGAAAAAGATACCGGTGCGGATATCATTGTCGGCACAATTGAAAAAACATACGTTGACGGACACAAGGAAAGTATTGCCAGTGAAATAAAAGACGATGCCACTGCAAAAGACATCGTAAAGGCCCTCTTGACCCAAAAGCTCAAAAACAGCTTGTGTGGCAAACTATACAAGGCAGACATGTTTCGCGACCACAATCTTCTGAATTTTGAAAGGATGACTGTCTCGGAAGACGGTTGCTTGTTTTACCAGTTGGCAAAGCTCGCAAATAAAATTGTGACAAGAAACGAAATAGCTTATTGCTATCACGAAAACAAGAACTCTTCGTCACATCGCGTGTACGGAATGAAGCAAGTGGAAAACATCATTGTTGCCAACAAGGTCATGTACGGCATCTGCAAAGGATATCCGGATTGCGAGGCTGAATTGCAATATAAGATGTCAAGAGCTATCTTTCCACTTTACGCAGAGCGTGTGTCAAACAGGGAAATAAGGAAGCTCCTGAATAAGTATGACTTAACCCGATATGGCCAGATAAGCTATGTCGCCCGTTTCTTTACATTTGCCGATTACTGGTTTATGGTCAAACGGTTTATAAGGGTCAGATTACCACTGAAAAAATAAAATCATCAAGTCCATGCCAATCTCTTTCAAGAGATATATACTGTTGTTCCCGTTGTTCTTTTTGCTGTTCTATGTGGAAAGCATCAAGATTGGCGGCATCGTGGTTTCGCAATTGTGGAAGATTCCATTGGCCTTATACATGCTCTATTATGTGTTTCAGCATAGGCACTTGTCAACTCCGACCTGGGCGCAAGCGCAATATTGGCAGTCGTTGAAGTGGGTGTTCACCGGAGGCTATGTCACACAGTTTATGGTCAACCTCCAGGCATGCATAAAGTTTCTGTTCCTTCCCCTGCTTTTCAATTTCATAAGAAACAAAGACTGGAATGTAGAGCAAATCAGAGCCATCCTGCTTACAACCGTGCATTATTTTGTGTTGACCAACATTCCTTTCCTGTTCTTTGGCTTCAAGGGTATCTCGCATGGACATGACTATGGCACGTATGTGGCTTACTCCGGCATTTTCCAGAACCAGCATGCCATGTCCGTGATAATGGCCATCTGCATGATCGTGATATTGTCGTATATGCAAAAGCGATATATCGTGGGACGCTGGAACAAGATGTACAATGTGTTTCTGATGTGCGTGGCGGCATACGCCATGTACTTGGGCTTTGCAAGAACTGGCTGGCTGATGTGCCTGTTGGCCGTCATCGTTGTGTTTTGGCCTAAAGACATGACTGTCAGACAATGGATAGCAATGGCAACGGTGGGCGTCGTCTTGATGGGCAGTTTAAGCTACCTGATGGCCACCGACACCTTGTTCTACGACCGTGTTGTGGGCAACAACATTACAACCCACGAGCACATGAATGTCACATCCGGGCGTACGGAATATACCGCGGCGGCACTTGAACGCTTTGTCAATGGAAATCCAACAGAATGGATCATGGGTGTATCAACAGAAAATATTTATGACGCCATTTTCTTAAAGACAGGTATGAGAGTAGGCGCCCATAACGGATTTGTAGACATGTTGACAAGAAACGGGATAGTGGGACTGGGACTGATGCTGGTCTTTCTTGTCTCATTGTTGCTGTTCATACGGAAACGCAACCAATGCGATTCTTACAGAATGGCACTGGCCATGTGGGTAATGATGTTGTCATTCCAAATAACACAAGGAGGCGTGATGTTCCACACCGACTTGTTGTATGCATTGGTTCTTTGTTTACTTGAGAAGGAATACGGGTTATTAACAGACAAACAGACACAGGATGTTGCCATTTAAAGATCGCATCAGATTATGGGCCATCAGGCTAAGGTATTGTTAACAGACAAAGGTCAGACACATGGACATTGACAAGTCGGCCTTGGTGTCGTTTGGCACAAAACTTGACAAGGTCAATCCGCGAGGAATACACATAGGCGCGGAAACTTACATTGCATCCGGAACAAGAATCCTGACACACGATTACTGCATGAAACGTCATGCCGATACATATATAGGAAGACGTTGTTTTATAGGTGCTGATGTCATTGTGCTGGGAGGGGTGCGCGTCGGTGACGAAGTGATCGTGGGCGCCGGTGCGGTGGTCACCAAAGACGTTCCGTCAAACTGTGTGGTCGCAGGAAATCCCGCGCGGATTATACGCCAGGGAATAAGCACCGGTAAATACGGACAATTAAAAAAACAACTGTCGCAATGAAGGTCTTGATTGTTACGCCGTCCCCAAAACTAACGGGTGGCGTTACCTTTTATTATAAAGGCCTGGATGCATACTGGAGCAACGACGTGACGTATGTCACCTACGGACGCCGGCCCAATATGCCTGCTCTGATCTGTGTCGTCCCTGATTTGATGGTATACATCTGCAAGTTGTTGTTTGGCCGTCCTGATGTGGTGATCGTAAACCCGTCTTTTCGCCCCTACCAGCTGAAACGGGATGGATTATATCTTCTGTTGGCTCGCTTGATGGGAAAGAAAGTGGTCAGTCTGTTTCACGGGTGGGACCGGACTTATAGCCGGCGAATGGAACTGAGGCCAAGCCGCTATGTCGGATGGTTCAACAAAAGCGCATTTATATATGTGTTGTGCTCCGACTTCAAGAAGGCTCTTCTGCGTATGGGCATCCACGCGCCGATACTGCTCGCCACTACCGAGGTGCGCGACAGCTTGGTGGAGGACTACGACAATACGCAAAGAACCGGCGAGATCCGCAATTTGCTCTTCTTGGCGCGCATCGACAAACGCAAAGGAATATACGAGACGATAGAGACGTTTGCCTTGCTGAAGCGAAAGTATCCTTGTCTGACCCTTAACATTTGTGGCGACAGCGATGACAGGCAATTTGTGCAAGACGTAAAGGATTTTGTGGCAACGAAAAATATCAAGGACATTGTCTTTCACGGGGCTGTGTACGGCCAGGAAAAGATACAGGCGTTCAAGGACAACGACTTGTACATTCTGCCTACCTATGAGGAAGGCATGGCAACATCGCAGCTGGAGGCAATGGCATTCGGACTGCCGGTAATCTCAAGACCGGAAGGCGGAATCAAAGACCATTTTGAGAACGAAGCAATGGGATATCTCATCGACTCGCTTGACCCCCATGTGTATGCCGACAAAATTGGCTTCTTGATAGACCACCCTGATGTCTGCAAACGTATGGGAAACAACGCTTTTCAATATGCACACGCACATTTCCTCGCCAGTAGCGTGGCCAGAAAGTTTGAGACGGATATAAACAAATATTGCCATGAGAAATAGAGTCGTCAATGTATATCCCTATTTCAGAAACCAAGGAGGTGCGCAGAATGTCGTGCTGCAACTGGCCGAAAACTTAAATGCAGACTTTCCGACAGTCCTCATCTCCTCTCCAGCCAAAGATGTGCCTGACGGGTATCGCAACAGAGCAGAGTACAAGCGGTTGTCACTTGCGACTGTCAGAAGGCTTGCCGACGGCAGCACCGTATTCATATCTCACCACCGCAAGACAACGCTCATTCTGATTCTGTATCAAATACTGTTGCTCAGGAAATTGCCGGTCATCCATGTGGCACACAGTACGTTTGCAAACCTAAGATGGATCACTCTGTTTCCCAGGAAATGTGTAGCCATATCGCAAACAGTAAAGCACAATATGATAGACTACTTCAAGGTTCCCGAAAAGAATATCACGGTCATCTATAATGGCGTAAGAGACTTGGCAAGCAGAGAAATACTCTCGGTGCAAGACGTTGGGCAGATCAACATCCTGTTTGCAGGGAGATTATGCAAGTTGAAGCGCCAAGTGCTCATGGCAGAGTATTTGCAAGACAAGTTGCCACCGCATATGCATCTTTTCTTTGCTGGGGAAGGCGAAGACAAAGAGGCTCTCGTCAAAGCAATTGGCGACAACAAGCAGATGCATTATTTAGGTCAGATCGATATCAGGAAGGAAATAGGCAAATTCCATTACACCATGTTGTTTTCCGAGAAGGAGGGGCTCCCTTTGACTTTGTTGGAAAGTTGCATGTACGGCCGTCCGATGCTGACAAATGACATTCCTGCTGCAATAGAGATAAACAAGAACGGCAAGACGGGATTTGTGTACAGAAGCATCAAGGCTTTTGCCGACGCACTCGGCAAGTTGCCTTTTCCTGGAACTGCCGAATACAAAGCGCTGTCTGAGAACGCAAGAAAGGAGTATGAAGACAGATTTCGGGAGGAAACAATGATAGAGAAATATAAAACGCTAATGCTTCAGTTGCAATGAACAAGAAGGTCAACATCAAGGGAATAGAACTGTACCCTTTCACATCACGACGGCAGATTGCCGACTATGCCTCTGCTCATCCCGGCATACTCGTGGCGGTCAACGCCGAGAAGATATTGAACCAGACCGCCGAGACCCGACAGATCATCAACAGCAACATAGGCTACTGCGATGGGGCGGGGCCGCTGATGCTTTTGCGCAACCTCGGCTATAATGACGCCGTCAAGGTGGCGGGATGCGAGTTGTGGCTGTCGCTTGTGGAGCAGTTCCACGAGGACAAGACGTTCTACCTTGTTGGCGGCAAGCAGGAGGTGATAGAGCAGACGGTCGAGAAGTTGCGCGGCATGTATCCCGACATCCGCATCATAGGATACCGCAACGGCTATCTGTCTTCTTCCGAAGAGGAAGAGGCACTGGTCGACGACATCGCCGAGAAGAAACCTGATGTGGTGTTCGTGGCGATGGGATCGCCCAAGCAGGAACTGCTCATGCAGAAGATGCTGGCGCGTCACAAGGCCATCTACCAGGGACTGGGTGGCAGCTTCGATGTGTTCACGGGGCACGTGAAGCGAGCCCCCAAGTGGTGGGTCGACCACAATGTGGAATGGCTCTACCGTCTCATCCACCAGCCCAGCCGCATCAAGCGCCAGGTGAAGCTTGTCAGGTTTGCCTGGTGGGTGGCTGCAGGGAAAATGAAAGATGCCAAGAGGTAACCTTCCGTGAGTTGTGTCTTTTGAGGCGGCAAATGACTGAGCCCGCTGCAAATAAATCTACAGGATAATCAGTTTATAACACATAATTTTTCTTTTTTGAATCACTATGGTCAATGTAATAGGATTAGGGTATATTGGCTTGCCGACAGCCTTGATGCTATCCACTCATGGCGTTGAGGTCGTAGGCACCGACTGCAATGGGCAGCTGGTGAAAGAAATGAATGCTGGTCATGCTACCTTCAAGGAGAAGGGGCTTGATGACTTGTTTGAAAAAGCCGTGGACTGCGGCATCTTGTTTACAACACAATACCAGTCGGCCGACACCTATATCGTGTCGGTGCCGACACCTTACGACAAGTATTCGAAATGCGTTGATGCACAATTTGTGGTTGGCGCCCTGCGCAGGGTGCTTGATGTCTGTCCGATAGGGGCCACCATCATCGTCGAGTCGACGGTTAGTCCCGGCACCATCGACAGGGCCGTGCGCCCGCTCCTGGCGGAGCATCATTACAAATTGGGCAAGGATGTCAACCTCGTGCATGCGCCCGAACGCATCTTGCCGGGCAATATGTTGTATGAGATGGTGCACAACAACCGTACCATCGGTGCCGACAGCCCGGAAGTGGCGCAGCGTGTGAAGGCGCTTTATGCTTCCTTCTGCCAAGGCGAGATAACGACCACCGACATACGTACAGCCGAGATGACGAAGGTCGTGGAGAACACCTACCGGGCCGTCAACATCGCTTTCGCCAACGAACTGTCGCGCATCTGCCATCACGTCGGCTTGGATGTCAACGAGATCGTACGCATCTGCAACAAGCACCCGCGTGTGAACATCATGAATCCGGGACCTGGCGTTGGCGGTCACTGCATATCTGTGGACCCCTGGTTTCTGGTGGGCGACTATCCGCAACTCACCAAGATGATTGGCGCGAGCCTTGAGGTGAACGCCTCGCAACCCGAATACGTCATGCGGCGCATACGCGAGATAATGGACGAGACAGACATTGCCGACTGCTCGCGCGTAGGGCTCTATGGCATGACATACAAGGAGGATGTCGACGACTTCCGCGATTCGCCTACGTTGCAGATGCTCGATCTGCAGCGACGACACCTTGCGGCACCGCTGAAATGTTACGATCCTTTTCTTGAGAATCACCGGTTGGCCGAAAGCCAATACGGAGACTTCGACCGTTTCCTGAACGATGTCGACATGGTCGTCATCATGGTGAAGCATAAGCACATACAAAACCATTGGGACAAGCTCAAGGGCAAGGTGGTGCTCGACTGCCACAACATCTGCCCTCTGCCTAACTCCTTCCGCTTATGAAGAAAGTGATGCTCGTCTTCGGCACAAGGCCTGAAGCCATCAAGATGGCACCACTGGTGAAGGCCTTCCAGAACGACTCCGAACACTTCGAGACGATAGTCTGCGTGACCGGCCAACACCGTGAGATGCTCGACCAAGTGCTCGGCATCTTCGGCATCCGTCCGCAATATGACCTCGACATCATGCGTCAGGGACAGGACCTTTACGACGTGACGGCTAAGGTGCTGCTCAAGATGCGCGATGTGCTGCAAGAGGCTCATCCTGACATCGTGCTTGTGCATGGTGACACTACCACGTCGATGGCCGCCGCCATGGCTGCCTTCTATCAGCAGATAGCCGTGGGGCACGTCGAGGCGGGGCTGCGGACGCATGACATCTATTCGCCTTGGCCCGAAGAGGTGAACAGGCAGATCACCTCGCGCATTGCCACCTACAACTTCGCGCCTACTCCACTGAGCCGGCAGAACCTCCTGCATGACGGCATTCCCGAAAGCAGAATCACGGTGACTGGCAATACGGTCATCGATGCGCTGCACATGACGCTTGACCGGCTTGGCGGCGGCACCGCAAACCATACCGGCAGGCGTACCGTGCTGATAACCGGACACCGTAGGGAAAACTTCGGAGAAGGATTCTTTCATATCTTCAATGCCATCAAGTGCCTGGCGGAGAAATATCCAGATGTCGATTTCATCTATCCCGTACACCCCAACCCTCACGTCAGGGAAGCTATCAGGAAGGTGTTCGGCATTGTTGATCTCAAAGACAATAGCATTGACAACCTTCATTTCATTGAGCCACTTGAATATACGGAGTTTGTAAGGCTCATGGACAATTCTACCATAATCCTTACCGACAGTGGCGGAATCCAGGAAGAGGCCCCGGCACTCGGCAAGCCGGTGCTTGTCATGCGCAATACGACAGAAAGGCCGGAGGCCGTGGAGGCCGGTACGGTGAGACTGGTCGGCACCGACCGCGAGACCATCATCCGCGAGGTGTCGCGCCTGCTCGACGACAGCCGTGCGTACAGCAGGATGAGCCATGCCGTCAATCCGTATGGCGACGGAAGGGCATGCGAAAGGATATTGCAAGTACTGAGAAAATAGAAACACACGGACAACAACGTTTATATATAATAAAAGGAATGAGACATACCTCTATGCGGTTTTTGTTACTTATACTGCTCTGCGGATGCTTTGCGCAGCAATTGTCGGCCATCGAGTCTGACAAGCCACGGCGTGATGGCACTGACCCGCTGTACATACAGTTGTTTGGCGGCATCAACAAGTCGGCCAACGAAAATCTGCCGTGGACTGAATTCTCGCGCTATCCATGGGCGGGCGGTGCGTTTGTCGCGTTAGGCAAGGAGACGTCGCCCCTGTGGGGATGGCGTGCCGCCGTCAGGTTCAATCGCAACAAGAGCCGCAACGTGCAGAAGTGTGAGGCGGGTGACACATGGGGATGGAACAGCCTCGGGCTTTTCGGTGATGTCACTTTCGACCTGACCGATGCCGTAGGCCGCAAGCCTTACGCCAACCGCGTCTTCAACCTCAAGGCTTTTGCCGGCATTGGAGCTGCCTATACGTTCGGCTTCGACAATGTGCCTTTGTCTTACACAGACAAATACTCGAGCGAGAGCCATCTGTTGCCTGCGGCTCGCGTCGGTTTGACGGCTACTTGGAACATCGCCGGCAACTGGCGGTTGGGAGCAGAACTGAGCCACACCCTGTCCGCTGACAACTTCAATGGCGTGAAGGCGGGTTTCCCAATGGACGGACGCACCAATCTCAGTGTCGGCCTGGCGTATCTGTTCGATAAAAAGAAAAGGCTGGAGAAGACAGCGGAGCCTATCGTCTATGACAACCGTCTGCGCATGATGCCTGCACTGCCCTTCATCATGCCGAAAGCAGAACAAGAGAAGCACCGCACCATCATGGGCAGGGCTTTTCTTGACTTCCCTGTGAATGAGACGGTCATCTACCCCAAGTACCGACGCAATCCGCAAGAGCTGCGGCGCATATGCGCAACGATCGACAGTGCCCTGTTCGACAAGACCATGCAGGTGACGAGCATCTCGCTCCACGGCTATGCCTCGCCAGAGAGCCCGTACAGCAACAACACGCGCCTTGCCAAGGGACGCACGGCAGCTCTGATGGGATTTATCAGCAGGAAATACAAAATACCTGCATCGCTGTTCCACAACCAATACACTCCTGAGGACTGGTACAACCTGCGCGGATTTGTTGCCACCGAGGGACGCCGCCGCGTGAAGGGCGACATCTGGTATGAGAACGCGTCTATTCTTGAGACCCCCGAGACGCCCGACTGTGTGACGCGCAACCGCACGGAGTTGCTGCGCATCATCGACCTCAACATCGATGCCGACCAAAAGGAGGATATGCTGAAGAAGGTGGATGGCGGTGAGCCATATCGCTGGTTGCTGCAAAACGTCTACCCTGGACTGCGACATACTGATTACATCATCGAATACGTGGTGCGCAACTACCCCGTAAAAGTGGCGCGCCGACTGATATATACCCACCCCGAGGCGCTGAGCCTGAACGAGATGTATCGAGTGGCGCAGAGCTGCGAGGAGGGCTCGGACGACTGGCTTGACGCATTGACCATTGCCGCCAAGCAGTATCCCGATGACAAGACGGCCAATCTCAATGCTGCCTGCGCTTGTGTGAAGACACGACGGCTCACCGACGCCAAGCGTTTTCTTGCCAATGCCGGCGACTCTGAGCAGGCAAGGTATCTCTCGGACATCATAAAGGCTATGGAGGGACGTGCCAACTGGAAGATGGAGAATGGGAGAGTGGTGATCATCAACGACTAAGGAACTTATGTTTTCAAAAAGGAACTTATGTCTTCAAAAAGGAACTTATGTTTTCAAATATGAGAATTAATAACATACACACTGTCTTGCTCGTGGCGTCGCTTGCTGCCATGACATCGTGCTCCAACGAATCGCTGTCAGAATACGAGCGCACTAAGGAGCGGTTTCTTGACGACATCGACGGCAATATAGGCAACACGCAGACATGGAGGACTGCGGTGACAATCAAAGCTAACGTCACCGCCGACGCGCCCGTGAAGCTGTGGCTCATGTCGGACAACGACAAGGGTACTCTTTACGACTACAAATATCTGACAACAAGTGCCAGCGTAAACCTGCTGGCACCGCAAGGGCAGGGCGAGAACATGTATATCGTGAGCGTCTGCAACCGCAACAAGAAAATACACAAAATCGAACTGACAGGAAAAGCCGTGCAGAATGTTGACGTCGACTGCAACGACGACGAGGCGGCGACGGAGAACAACGTGGCAAAAAGTATGCAGGCGGCAAAGACACCGCAAGTTGCAGCTGACGCACAAGCCACTGTCGGTGCACAAGCTGCGGCCGACGCATCGCTTTACGGAAGCAGTGTTGCCGGAAATGGCAAGCTCTACCAGTTCACCACTGAGCAGAAGAATGAGGCCATCGATGTGCTGAGGTCCTACTACCGCGAGAAGGTGCCCGCCAAGTCGCTCAGTCTCAACTGCGACTACGAGTTGGAGTCGAAGGGTGATTTCCGCATCACGTGGTTTGCCGGCAACTGCATGTCTAACACGCCGCACACGCTGGGCTACTATTACCATTCGCCCGGCACCTACGACGACATCAAGTACGTGGATATATCCGAAACCGAAATCTATGACTACATCGATGGCTATGCCAAAGTGCAGTATAAGGTCAATGACAGGGCGGCACAAAAGTATGGCGTGGAGGCCAACCGCTGGTATGACGCCAACTTCGACATGCACGACACTTTCGAAAATCCCCACCCAAGCTTATGGACACGAGCTGGCGATGATGCTTACAACAGTCTCGATGTGTACAACCGTTACGGTAACGACATTTCGGCCCTGCGTGGCATATCGTTCGTGCTTAAAGTGCCCGCGGGAATGCGCGTGGGATTCTACGACCGCATAGAGGACCAGGGCCAGCCCGAACAGTACGACCGCTTCATCAAGATGGGCATCAAGCCCTACACCACACGCAACAACTTCAAGGCGATGAACTTCTCGTGCGAGGCGATGAACATGAACATGAACGGTGCCTATCGCAGTTGTGTGGTGACCACGAAGCACGCCCACTGGCTCGGAATGGAGAACGACTACACGGGTGGCGACCTCGACTGCAACGACGTGATATTCGAGGTGAGCGCCGATCTCGACATCTATACGCCAAGCGTTGTCGAGCCTGACCTCGAGCCGTTCGGTGAGTATGACGACCGCTTGCCGTGGACGCTCGCTTTCGAGGATGTCTACCGCAACGCGGACTACGACTTCAACGATGCTGTCATCAAGCTGTCACCCGACTATGAGAAAGACTCGTGCGCAGTGACCGTGATGGCAGCCGGAACAACTGAGAAAATGTATCTGCACTACGATGGACCCGACGGAGACGTGTGCCTCGGCGAGATACACCAACTGCTGGGCGGTGGCAACGGCTGCATCAACACCACACGGCAAACACCGCAAACCGACTTCGTGAACATTGGTAATGTCGCTTGGCCAAAGACTTACAACATGAAGGAAGACGCACGCCGATTCTACATCGAGGTGAAGCGCGGCACATGCACGGACTGCAGCGACATTCTCTCGCTGCCCGACACAGATGGACAACTGCCACAAGCCGTCCTCGTGGCTGGCGAATGGAAGTGGCCCTTGGAGGGTGTGGCCATATCAAAGGCTTACACGTCGTTTGCGCAATGGGCCAAGAACGGCAATGAGATCAACCACTGGAAATGGTATAAGAATGCGACCCCCAACAGTGTCGTTGATTATTAGCTCCTGTGTGCCGAAGGAGAGTGACGAATCTTGTCTGAAAACCAGCATATTTTGAAAATTCTGAAATTCAGTGGCGGGCTGGGAAACCAAATCTTTGAATATGCCGTCTATCAATATCTCAAAAACAAATATCCCAAACAGCATATTTACATATACTGCGATGGCGATGTATACAGCCAACATAATGGATGCATTGAGGTGGACAAAGTCTTTGATGTCCGCTTGCCCAAGACCCCACTTTGGGTGAACTATGCCTGGAAGCTGTTCTCCATCTATTGCCGATACGCCAACTACACACTTTGGGACGAAGACACAACGCCACCGATAAAGGACGAAGGCGATATGTTTATGGTGGCCTATCACCCCGACAACCGCTATGTCCCCAACAGCAATGATTGGCTCAAATTCAGGAATCCATGTTTGTCGGAACGCAACCGCCAGGTCTTAAGCAGCATCACCGGCTCCTACTCGGTGTTTGTGCACGTGCGTCGTGGCGACTATCTTTTGCCCAAAAACATCAAAAGGTTTGGCAACATATGCACTGCGGACTACTATCGGGAAGCCATGAAAATCATGACCGGACGTCATCCCGAGGCACGCTTCTTCATCTTTTCCGATGACATGGCGTGGACAAGAGCACACGTGGCTGAGCTGTTGCCCGACGCTACTTACGTCGACTGGAACAAAGGGTCCCAAAGTTTCATCGACATGTATCTGATGACATGCTGCAAAGGTGGCGTTATAGCCAACAGCACATTCAGCTATTGGGGGGCACGACTTGGAGAGAAAAAAGACGTAGTGTATCCGAAGAAATGGCTCAACTCATCATGGGGAGCCCCCGACATTTTCGAGAGACACTGGATAGGGATATAAACCGGAGTTGATAGCCACGGTGCTGTGCCGCATGGCATCTCCGGCCGACAACGGATGGTGGGCATTCCGTTTTCCAATAGAAGGAAATCGGAATGCCCACCTTTTATGTCTTCGGATAGACGCGTGAGATCCTTCTCCGTTCATGGTTCATGGACGGTCATATTATGATTGTTGGCCTTTCTGGAATTTGGAGTGACGAGACCAGTGGCTTGAATGTAAACCGGGATCTGTGCTGACAGTCTTGGTAAAGGCTGCCTCTGGCGAAAGGGTCAGAGAATGCCAGACAACTGAAGATCCCGGCGCAACTGCTCGGTTGTGGTGAACACCACGCCGTGCCATCCGGCGCGCTTGGCGCCCTCGATGTTCTCGGCCTTGTCGTCGATGAACAGGCACTCGTCCGCCTTCACGCCAAACCTCTCGCAGAAAGCGTCGTAGATGGCCTCGTCGGGTTTGAGCAAGTGCACCTGGTAGGAGATGAGGCTCCCTTCCAGTTCGGCAAACGGCTTGGGGAACTTGCGCATCACATCGAATACCTTTGTGGACCAGTTGGACAGTCCCAATAGCCGGTAGCCCTTGGCTTTCAGTTGTCTCATGAGCTCGGTGATGCCCGGCACCTCTGCCGTGAAGATGTCGGTGTATCGCCGATCGAACAGGTCGATGGTCTGTGCGGCCTCAGGCCATTGCCGTTTCCATTCCTCCATGTACTCGCTAAAGGTCTTGTCAGCCTTGTCGAGCCGTCCGTTGTTTTCTTCCGTGAGCACGTGAGCCATGAACTGGCGTGCTTGCTCGTCGCTGCCCAGCTGGCGGACGAAGAATGTCAGGAAGTCGTACTGTACCAGCACACCTCCGAAGTCGAAAACGATATTCTTAATCATGGTCTTTCATCAGTGAGGCGGGCGCGTCCTTGTAGGGATGTGCCAAGTCGAGGTAATAGAAGTTGTGCTGAAACTCGGTGCCTGCCTTGGGCGGTGTCATGTAGTCGCCATACATCTTGGTGAGCAGGTAGTCGCTGTCAGCGGCGCCACGGAGCGTGATGCCCTCGAAGGAGTAGAGCTTTCCCTCGCCAAAGACCTCGCGTGGCACGATGCTCCGGAAGTCGTCGTCGAAGCAGAGCACATAGCGCGACTGGTCGTAGTCGTATCTGTGGAGCAGGTGGCTGATGCTTCTCTGCAAGCCCTCCACGGTGAAGAGGCGGCGGCAGAGCAGTGGCAGCCAACAGCTTGGGCCGTGGCCGTGGCGGTAAGGGTCGCGGTAGGTGAAGTAGAGCAACTTGCACAAGTGCTTGTAGTGGCGCACGTGAAGCCACTGGCGCAGGCGCCCGTCGGGCATGCCGTCGAGTGGGAACACGTCGACATAGACGCCACCGAGGTAGCGCAGGTGTGCGTGCTCGATGAGCGTGGTGCGCGCATCTTGCATCTTGGCAAAGGGTTGCGGGTAGTGCTTGTCGTTCTCGGCGCACACCAGTTCGTAGCCCTCAGGCAGCCATTCCTGGCAGTGGGCGATGAGCTTGTCGTAGTCGCTGTGGGGCATGCACACGTCGGCATCGTCGTCCCAAGGGATGAAGCCCTTGTGGCGTACGGCTCCGAGCTGGGTGCCGGCGGCGATGAAGTAGCGGAGCTGGTGCTTCCGGCACGTCTCGTCGATGGCCTTCAGCGTGCCGAGCATCACCTGGTGCAAGTCGTGTAGATCGTAGTTCGTCATGTATGTGTATGATCGGTTGTCTCCACAAAGTTACACTTTTTCCATCATATTTCATTCCTGTGACAAACAAAAAATCCCCATCGGCACACACCGATGGGGATTTCCTTTATGTGTGGCACGCTTGTTCCGCTCTTGCCGCCACCTTTTTCTTGTCTTATTTCAGAGTGGTCTCCTTCAGGCTACGGCTCACCAACATGCCCTTGACGCTGACCTTTGGCGCTCGGAAGGCGCGGTTGGCCTTGAAGTGGAGGGTGAAGAGTGTTGCGCTGCCCTCGATGGTTGACTGCTCGCCGATGTTGACGAAAGTGGGATAGAGCACCTGTGAGCCGTCGGTGTGGTGGCGGTCGTAGGTCATGTTGCGCATGCCCTTCACCGCCACGGGTTCCGTCTTGGTGTACTGCATCAGCTTCAGGTCATAGGGCATCACGAGGCTCAGGGCGTTGACGGCCTTCAGGTCCGTGCCCTTCACCGTGACCGCCACATCGTCGCCAGCCTGGTAGTTGGCCTTGTTGTAGGTGTAGGTGACGGAGCCTTGCGGTTGCCGGTCATCCTGGTGGGCGATGCCGCCATCGAGCAGTGTGGCCACATTGGAGATGTCGTAAGCGTCGATGAGGCCGTTGCCGTTGATGTCACCGTTGGAGATGTAGCCGTCGAAGTCGCTGTCGCCCTTCTTCAGGCCCGTGTAGTTCATGTAGGAAGTGAGGTCGTTGTCGTCAATCTTGCCGTCCTGGTTGACATCGCCGGGTATGAGCACCTTGGTGTCAGGCAGGCGGAATACATAGAGCTCCGCGCCCGATCCGAAGTCGCCCACGGCCTGCTTCACGTCCATGCGGATGTAGCGAGCCTGCGGATGGCCGGCGAAGGTCACGTCCTTCTTGGCCGGTGTGCGTTGCCACTGCTGCGTGCCGGCCGGCAGCCATGTCTTGCCGTCCTTCGAGGTGAAGATGTCAGCCTTGAGGATGGTGCCGTTGCCCGCATTGGCGCGAGGCACATACTGCATCTTGTCGAGCGTGACGGTGGCGTGCAGGTCCATGGTGACGGAGAACGGCACCGCCTTGGTGTAATAGTCGGTGTGCCAGATGTCGCCACCCTCCTGGAAGTCGAAGAGCCTGCTGATGGCAAAGCCGTCCATGTCCTTGGCCGTGCTGGTGGCGGTGATGCCACGCAGGGCATACTCCAGCGGGTTCTTGCTGGTCTTGGCGCTGATGGCTGCCCAGTCGCTGTGCCCGTCGGCATTGACGGCACGCACCTCAAAGGTGTAGCTGGTGCCCGGCAGCAGGTCCTCGAAGAGGAGGCTGTTGTTGCGGATGGTGGAGTAGGTCATCGAGTCGAAGCGCACCTCGTAGTAGTCAGCGTTGTCTACAGGCTTCCAGGTGGGGGTGAGCGTGTAGGGAGCGGTCTTCGTCTCCTGGGCCACGGGCGCAGCGAGCTGTCCGTGGTGTGTCAGCAGTCGAGCGGCAGCCTGGTCATAAGCAAATCCCTTGACATCGACCGTTGTCTCATTGGCCGTGATGTCGCTCTTGGCCAGCGTGACCTCGATGACGGGGTTCTTGGTGATGTGCCATTCAGCTGCGGCAGTGTCGGGCATGGCAAAGGCGGCCAGCTGTGGGTGCTCCACATATCTCCAGGTGTTTGCGCCCTCGCCTTCGCTGAGTGTCACCTTCTTCTTGCCGATGGTGGCACGGACGCTCTTCGGCTTGGCCGTGGCGTTGATGCGCAGGACGGTAGTCTGCTCCTTTGTCATGCCGTCGAAGTCGCCCTCTGTCGGGCAGATGGTCACGCAGAGGTTGCCCTTGGCGTCGAGTTCCGAACTGACCTTGGTGGTGGTGTGCTTGCCGCCGAGGTAAGCCTCGGTGGTTCCGTCGTCATCATATAAGGTGAACTCGGAGTGTCCGGCAGGCCATATCTCAAAGATGCGCTCGCCCTTGTTCACCTGGTGGATGTTGTTGTTGGGGCGGTTCATGGGTATGATGGCTCCAGCCTTGACGAAGAGCGGCAACTTCCAGAGCGGTGCATCGTAGTTGTTGAGGATGCGGCCACCCTCGTAGACATCACCGGTGAAATAGTCAATCCACTGGCCTTCGGGCAGGTAGATGCCGTTGCGCACGTCGTTTCCCGCCTTGTCGGCCTGAGTCTGCTGGTAGATGGGAGCCACGAGCAGTGATGGGCCATACATGTACTGATACTTCGTGGCAGCCGAGTGGGTGTATCGGTTGGGGTAGTCGAGGAACATGGCGCGGATGAGCGGTTCGCCCGTCACGGCCTGCTGTGCGCAGGTGTAGGTGTAGGGCAGCCATTCCGACTTCAGCTTCAGGTAGGCCCTGTTGAGGCTGGTGGCCGGCTCGCCGAGCGCTTGCGGATACTTCTCGTTGGCACCCCATCCGTCCATGTTGAGCTGCATGGGCGTGAACGCCTTCCACTGGAAGTCGCGTATGTTGACCAGTTGGTTCTTGCCTCCGAAGATGCCATCCATGTCCGACGTGATGTTGCCCATGCCCGACAGGCCAGCGCCGATATAAGTGGGGATGTGGAAGCGGATGTACTCCCATTCTCCGCCGTTCTGGTCACCCGTCCACACGCCTGCGTAGCGCTGCGTGCCGGCCCATCCGTCGAGCGTGATGATGAAGGGGCGTGCGTCAGAGCCATAGTAGGGCATGATGTGCGCCACGTCGGCTATGCCGTTGAGCCCGAAGCTGTATCCGGCTCCGACCCATGCCACGTCGGTCTTCAGCACGCGCACGCCAGCGTCGCGCACCTCCTTGACGATGTCGCGTTGCAACAGGGCGGGAATGCTGTCGATGGGGTGGAGGTTCGACTGGGTCCAGAGTCCTATCTCCACACCCTTGGAACGGGCATAGTCGCCGAAGCTCTTGAGGTTGGCGATGTTGCCGTCGAGGGTGCTGGTCTGTCCGTAGCCGGCACCGTAGCCGTCGTTGGGCAGCACCCATCCCAGTGGCATGTCGGCCGCGTTGTATCGGTCGATGACGGCGCGGGCAGAGAACTGGTAGTTGTCCTTCTCTCCGTTGAGGCTTTCCTTGATGCCTCCGTTGTCCTTTTGGCTCTCGGTGTATCGCTTGCCGTCCTCGAAGAGGATGCCGCGCGAGGGATCGGAGGTCTCCTTCCAGTAGTCGCGGTTGTAGGCGTTGAGATGTCCCTCGTAGAAGGCAAACTTAGGCAGCAGCACGGGGTTGCCCGTGAGCTGGTAGTAGTCGTTGAGAAGTTCGGTGGGGTGCTGGTCGACCATGAAGAACACGTCCATCCAGGGTGTGTCGTGTGTGATGGCCACCAGTCCCTTGTCGGTCTTGCCGAAGTCGTAGGTGCCCGGTTGGAACGTGTAGCACATCAGGCCGTAGCCCCCCGTCGACCAATAGAAAGGTGCGGGTGAGCAAACGCCGCCGTCGGTCCAAGAGTTGGTGTTGACGATGTCGATCTTCTGTCCGCGATGCGAGAAGCGTCCGTTCTGCACACCGCCGCCGTAGTACCACTCGTCAGGCTTCTGGCTGAGCGTGAGTGTGGTCTGTCCGTGCTCGAAGGTGGTGGGCAGGGCCTGGCTCACCACGGTCTGCTGGCGCCTGAGGTCGGTGACGCTGACGAGCGCCCCCTTCTTGCTGAAGTCGACGCGCACGTCGCTGGTGCAGACGCTCACCTTGTCGCCCTCGTTGGCGACGACCAGCGGTCCCACCTCACGGCGTGGGTTGTTGGTGAGGATCTGCGCCTCGGGCTTGGCCTGCGGATCGCGGATGATTCCTCCGCTGTTGTCCTGGAAGAGGCGGAAAATGTTGGGACCATAGAAGTCGATGGTCATGGTGTGGCCATCGGCCAGCGTCACCTCGGCGGTGGTGGCGTTGATGCGCCTGATGCCCGTCACGTCAGAGGCCAGCGTGGCCAGTGCGGGGGCTGATGCCATGAGGGCGGAGAGCATCAGGCGTTCAAGATGTTTGTTCATGGTTATGAAGTTGGTTGTACGTCTTAGTTGTCGTTTCGGTAGCGGTCCTTCAGGTAAGGGCCTTCGCTGGGGCGCAACGAAAAAAGGTGTGCCGGAGTTATCTCTGACACACCTTCTCGTGTTGGTAGGGACGATCGGGCTCGAACCGATGACCTCTGCAATGTGACTGCAGCGCTCTAAACCAACTGGGCTACGCCCCTGTTTTCGGTGTGCAAAATTACGAAAGATTTCTGTTACCTCCAAATTTTTCGGCAAGAATTTTATAAAAAAGTGCATTTTATGGTTTTAAAGGTACTTGCCGATGGGTTTCGAGAGGGAAGGTGCAGGTAAGGCGCGGGTGCCGTCGGTGCTGGCGACGATGTCTCTTGGTAGTGGTGCGACTTTCCCGGACGTTGCTCCCATGTCTCCAAAGCGTTGCAAATGGTAACATTCGCCGAAAATGCAAGGCTTTTCCTTGGAGACTCGCCCGATGTTTGATACTTTTGCGGTATGAAGTTGTGTGGCGCCATAGCCATTGTGTGGCAACCCCGCCACACGTAACAGGAAAAACCTATATTGACATGAAACAAACCCTAAAGCAAACGATGTTGGGCGCTCTGCTCCTGCTGGGAGGCTTGACGACTGCCACGGCGCAGCAGGAAGAGGTCACCCTGCCCAAGCCCCTGCCCACGCTCAAGGTGGAAGGCCGCTGGCTGACCGACCAGCACGGCAACCATGTGGTGTTGCATGGCGTGATGGACACGCCAAGCGCTTATTTCAATGGTGGCCGGTGGGGATGGAGCTACAGCAGCGTGACTCCCTGCATCAATTACTTCAAGAAGATTTTCGCGGGCCTGGAGCAGGCCCGTTGCAATGTGTTCCGCCTCCACATGGATCCCGCCTGGACCAACGACCCCGCAAGTGACTACGTCTACGCTGGCTCCGAGGGCCAGGCCTCTGACGCCACAGGCGAGGCCTCCATCACCAAGTTCAACCCAGACCGACTGACCTCTTACCTGAAGACGCTCTACTTCCCCCTGGCCAAGTCGGCCATGGACCACAGGATGTATGTCGTGGTGCGCCCGCCCGGAGTGTGCCCCGGCAAGCTGAAGGTTGGCGATTACTACAACCGGTATCTCATGACCGTGTGGGACATCTTCACCAAGAACGACTCTGTCCGCAAGTATGCCGGGCAGATCAGCATCGAGCTCGCCAATGAGCCCGTGAGCCTGACCAACGCCGAGGGCAACGACGACCCCAAGGCCCTTCACGACTTCTTCCAGCCCATCGTCGACAAGATACGCGCCAATGGATTCACGGGCGTCATCTGGGTGCCGGGCACCGGATGGCAAGCCAACTACACCAGCTATGCCACCTATCCCATCGAGGGCTACAACATCGGCTATGCCGTGCATGACTACTGCGGCTGGTATGGTTGCAGCGACGACACGCCCAGCCCTGAGAACAAGATCAAGCAGTTTGGCAAGCAGGTGCCCGTGGTCGACACCAACCCCGTCATCATCACCGAGGTGGACTGGAGCCCGGAGAAGCCTGGCACCGGCCACTACAATGAGCACGGCACGTGGGTGCCCGGCAACTATGGCACATGGGCCACGGGGTCCACGTCGAAGTGGGGCAAGGCCTACAAGGCGATGCTCGACCACTACGGCAACATCTCCATGACGCTGTCGGGAACGGGTTGCCTCATCGATATTGACACCCTCATCGCCAAGAACAAGGTGGTGCCTGCCTTCGGAGGCCTGGAGGAGGCTTGCGGCAAAGCCTGCATGGACTGGTATGCCGAATACTACAACAAGGACTGGCCCCATGCCGACTTCAAGAATGTCTCATGCAGCGACTTGGGCAATGGCCGCTACAAGAACCCTGTGATCTTCGCCGACTTCCCCGACCCGGATGTCATCCGTGTGGACGACACCTATTATATGGTAAGCACCACCATGCACCACTTCCCCGGTGCCACCATCCTCAAGTCGAAGGACCTCGTCAACTGGCAGTACTGCGCCAACCCGCTCACGCAGCTCTCGTCGAAGGACGACTACTCGCTGCTCCATGGCAAGAACGCTTACGCCCGCGGCATGTGGGCCTGCTCGATGAAGTATCACAACGGCAAGTTCCACATCCTCATCAACGGCAGTGACGCAGGAGGATTCCTGTTGACGGCCACCGATCCCGAGGGTAAGTGGACCGTGAAGCCGCTGCCCCGCGTCTACTATGACCCGGGCATGCTCTTCGACAACGGCAAGGTCTATGTGGCTTGCGGCATCGGCAACATCCAGATGTGTGAGCTCGACGAAGACTTCAACTTCATCCGTGAGCAGAATGTCATCAAGGACAAGCAAGGCCTCGAAGGCAGTCACCTCTATAAGATTGGCGACTATTACTACATCTACGCCACCTACGGCGGCTGGCCCTCCGGACAGGCCGTCTTCCGCTCGAAGAACATCTTCGGTCCCTATGAGGAGAAGATGCTCGTGGAGAAGACCATCAACGGCAAGCCCAACACCGTGCACCAGGGCGCCTTGGTGGACACGCCCAGCGGCGAGTGGTGGACCGTCCTGCAGCAAGACCTCGGCAGCGCTGGCCGCATGCCTAACCTGCAACCCGTGAAATGGACGAACGACTGGCCTGTCGTGGGCAACAAGGGCGTGCCCTACACAGCCTACAACAAGCCTGCCACGGGAGAGCCTCAGCCCAAGGCATCGCTGCCCACCAACGACAACTTCCGCAGCTATCCGCTCGGCATGCAGTGGGAGTGGAACCACAATCCCGACAACGGGGCGTGGAGCCTCTTCGAGCGCCCGGGATGGTTGAGACTGAGACCTTCGGGAACGGCCGAGCGCCTCACCGAGGCACGCAACATGCTCACCCAGCGCATTTTCTGTTTCACCGACAAGACGTCGCTGGGCACCGTGCGCCTCGACGTGAGCCATCTCGCGGAAGGCGACCGCGCGGGCATCTGCATCTTCCAGGACCCCTATGCCATGATCGCTGCCGAGAGGCAGGACGGAAAGCTCAAGCTCTCGTGGAGGCAAGACACGCTGACCCATCTGAGTGACTTCACTCCAGCGGAGAAGACCGTCGAGCTGGCCGACACCGACATCGTCTACCTGCGCGCCATGTATAGCTATGCGACGGGACAGACCAAGTTCTATTACTCGCTCAACAACGTGCGCTTCACGCCGCTCGGCGAGACAACCACACTGCGCTACAACCTCAGCGTCTTCGTGGGCGCCCGCTTCGGCCTGTTCTGCTACTCCACGACACCCGGCTCGGAGGGCTACGCCGACTTCGACTGGTTCTCCACCGAGAGCAAGTTTGACGAGGCCAACTATTATCCCGCCGACTTCCAGGGCTACAGCGAGGACATGCTCACCGTAGACCGCCTTGCGGTCGATGCCGCGGCATGCGAGATGCTCGTGGGCAACAGCACGCCGCTGACGCTCACCGCCACCTACCGCGACGGTCACACCGACAACGTGGCGGCGCAGGCGCGCTACACCATCCAGGGCGACTGTGTGGAGATCAGCGGCGGACGCATCGTCGGCCTCAGCGAGGGCACGGCGGAGGTGACCGCCACCTATACCGACCCCTTGGGCCACGAACTGACCGAGACCTTTGAGGTGCGCTCCACCTTCTTCCCCTTCGCCTCTAAGTATGTCAACACCTCCTTCTTCGCTCAGGGCAAGTATGACGAGGCCACGCGTACCTTCCGGCCCGGGCAGTGGGGACAGATGGGGTGGCAGTACGACAACGGGGCTGACATGTCGGCCTACAAGTACTTGGTGGTCAAGCTCAAGAACACCAGCAGTTCGTCGCACCTCAACATCTTCACCAGCCCCAGCATCTGGAGCGCCAACCATTCCACGGCCGACTTCGGCACGCGCAAGCAGATCGTGGTCAACCTGCAGACGGCCAAGTATACCAGCGACGACAAGAAGGGCCAGGCCCTCGACACGAAGCATGTGTGCATCGTCAGCTTCTGGGGAACGGGCGGACAGGATATCCAGGTGGAGGATGTCTACCTCACCAACAACGACGATTACAGCCCCATCACAGGCATCGCCGACAACCAGATGCCCACCGTCAGCGATAGCCCGCAGCCCTGGTATGACCTCATGGGCCGCCGCATGCCTGATGGTGTGAAGCTCCCGGCTGGCGTCTATATCACCAACGGAAAGAAGATTGTTGTAAAATAAGTGATTTTATTCAGAGTGACAGACGGGCCCATGCGAGGGTAACCGTCAGCTTTTCTCCCCGCAGCTGCCTTGGCCGCAAAGAACCAAGGCGGTTGCGGGGAGTTTCAAATTGTCATCGCATGAGGTAATGTCTTTGGTTTGGCTCTATCCACAAAATAATATGGGCTCTTCGGGAATTTGGAGTGACAAGACCCATGGCTTGCGAGACATGCGTGAGCAGTTTCATCAGATTACAGTCCTACTGCGTGAGCGGTTTCATTCGGTTTGCAGTCCTACTGCGTGAGCGGTTTACCCAGTTTACATCCCTGCTGCGTAAGCGGTTTGCACCAGTTTGCAATTCTACTGCGTGAGCGGTTTAATCTGGTTTATGGCCCCTGGGGTTTATATCGGTTTACATTCAGGTCACGGGTCTCGTCACTTCAAATTCCAGAATAGATTTTTAAGACAACA